>JAHILH010000004.1 GCA_018897195.1 Patescibacteria group bacterium | reverse complement strand
GCTCGCCCAAACAGGTCTACCTAGAGTATTGCTCCAAGTCAAAGCATAACCACTGGTGCCGTTTTCAATTTGAGCTAATTCATTTGTTGTAGTTGCGAATAATAGTCCACCTTGAGTCCAGGTAATTTTACCTGTACCGCCACGATTTACTGCCAATGTGCCGGTGGTATTACCCAGGTCAATATTCAGGGAACTGGTTGAAATATTTACCCACTTACTTGTTACACTATCCCAACGAATTAATTGTCCATTTTGTACTCCGGAAATATTTACATCAGTTAAACCAGTTAGCGCTGGCGTGCTACCCAATGTAGTTGATGCTACTAGGCTATAACCACCACTACCATTACCCATTAACAGATAGCCGGCCTGAACCGTACTTGTGCCAGTACCACCATATGCAACAGCAACAACATCGCCTTGCCACTTTCCAGTCGTCACCGTTCCTAAAACCGTAATCGTTGTTGAACCAATATTATTTATAGTTGCCATCGTCCCCAATCCCAAGGTCGTCCTCATACTTGCCGCATCAACATCATCCATCAATGATCTAGCCATAGTTGTAAAGGCAGTTAAATTATAATTTCCGAAGCCATCCAAATAAATCATCTTGTCAGCAGCTTTAACAAGCGCACCCAGCTCGGAAAGATTGGCACTATATGCTTGTACATTTGTCCCAATCGCTAAACCAAGGTTGATTCTGGCAGTTGAAGAACTATTCAAATCAGATAAATTATTTGCCTTCACTAGATAACCAGCTAAAGCATGGTTACCCCAACCATAGGCAGTAACCCATTGAGAGGTGCTGGCGGTAAGCGGAATATTATAACTCGCGTTAATTGCTAACTGATTATTGCTTAATGTAAATTCTCCGGAGGCGCTAGTTAATCGATAAGTATAACCAGTCTGCCATTCTGTAGAGCTGGCAGTGACCACGTTGTAAGTATTGTTCCAAACTGAACTAGAGGCAATGTATGTATTAGTAATTGCCGCGCCATTCCAAAGCCCATTTGTAATCGCTCCACCAATAAATAAACTATTACTAATCCGCACCCCCTCAAATAAAGAACTGCCATTGCGCACCTCTAAACGATAACCAGGTGTTGAGGTTGCATTACTACCAACCACAACTATTTGCGCTGTATCTGCGGGATAAATTATTGAATTATCTATGTTGGTCGCCCACGATGATCCAACGTTAGAAGTTAAATCAACTTGCCAACTAACTACGCCATTGCCATCCGTCTTTAAAACATAGCCCGCACCACCATCTAAAATTGGGAAAGAATAGTTTTCAAAACGCACTTGTCCATCTGCTAAAATTGCAAATGACGTTGTTGTGCCATGCATAAATCTCACAATATCGCCCGTACCCCCCTGATTAACAGTCAAAGCTGTGGTTGCCGAACTTGTTGATACATTCAAAATATTCACAAAATCCCATTGCCCAAAGACGCTCAAATTATTGTTCACGTTAGCAAAGTCGCTAGCATTTTGCCCACCCAATCTCTCCGCGTTAAAAGCATTAGCGGCCGTATCAAGAATTTTCCTTGGCTCCATCACCTCTCCATTAAATTCTAGTTCCAGATATCGAGTTTGGCTAAAATCAATATCAAGGTCTGTTACAGAGCCTAGGTTTTCATTAATCACTCCACCTTCCACAAATGGTCTATTGTTAATCACTTGTCCAACCGACCATGTTGGCGAACCGCTTGCCACTGTAATCGTTTGCGCTCCCTGATTAAAATCAACAATCAAGGCCGCTTCACTTGTTGAGGCATTATATAAATATTGTCCAACACGTAAAGTTGTGGTCGCATGTTCACTGCTATATGTATAAACTCGACCAGACACACTACTAATAATCCCACCGAATCTATTCACCGTTGTCAAATCTTCACTCCACAGAATACTGCCAGCAGTTTGCGCATCAAAAATCTTAAATTTCATATCATAAACACCATCAGCTAATTCCGCACCGCCGACATCAGTAATTTTTCCAGAGAAATTCAACATCGAAGCTGCATTTACATAAACAGCACTAAACAACAGGAATAAACCAGTCATCATTATCATCGCATATTTAGTTTTTATTTTTACTTTAAACATTATTATTGATTATTTTTTTATATTTCTACATTAGCTTCTTCACCCAACCAAAGGTGTCTTCCAATATTTTAATTATTACTTGAATAATTGATTCTTTGTTTTTCGCCGTCATAAAAGTGTTAATTTTTGACAACACCTCGTTTCCGCCAGAATCAATCGCCCTTATCTGAAAACTATAAACAGTTCCCGGCTTAAACTTGGTAATAACAAAAATATGTTCTTTGGTAAAATTATTATTAACATCTGTACTCTCACTTAATTCTCCTCCTGCTCCATGTACACCTTCTTGGTAAAAAATTTGTGCGCTAGTTGGCTCATTGGTCAACCAAGAAATAACGGTTTGCGTTTTATTATTTCTATCAATAAACACCGTGGAATTAGTTTTTATATTAGATATCTCCGGAGGCAAATCATTTTCCTGGGTTGAAAAACGATCCAGTTTCTCCTTCACCGTGTTGCCTTTTTTATCAACACTGATTATTTCCACATCATAAAATACACCAGCCTGAAAATCATTAACATCAATTTCATGAATTATATTATACTCATCATTTTTGATTATTTTTACTTCATCCAAGGCAACTAGATTGTCGTGATAGGGCGCATATTGAATTGCACTATTTGCTTCTTTATTTGTAACCCATTTTATTGAAGCAGCCTGATCATTTTTAATCTGTGTCAAAAAACTAACAATTTTTACTCCATCATCAATCGTTCGAAAAGTAAAATCACGAGAAAACGCCATTGGCCCAAAACTCGCCTTACTACGCAATTGATAATGATAAGCCGTATCCGCTTGTAAGCCAAAAATTTGAACACTATGATTCTGACTTAAATTCTGTGCGTCACCAACAACCTGAATATATAATTCACCTTTTCTGTTTTTATAGTCTGCATCAGGCGAAATAGCTATTTGCGAAGATGCATCAATATCAGTTATCCAAAAGATTGTCGCCCTATCCGATCCCGCTTCAATTCTTGGTTCACCCGATAAAATGGGGGCGGGAATAAATCGAGACAACTCTTCAATAGTTGTTATTTCACCCAGGGTTGATTTATCATTCAACGTCGCTTGCGGAAATAAGCGCTGAACAAAACTCATCATTCGTTTCGCTGCTTCCGCTAATACACTTTGGTTTATTTCCATTGCCTTATTTTCTTCACTGGTAGACGCAATAAATTCACCCTCAACTTTTTTACCAGCTACGGTATTAAAAATCTGATCTTCACCATAAGCAACATTGCCCCACCCATCACTCGACACTGGTCGAAGATGGTAAATTAATTCTGGTTGCAGATTTTTCAATATCACGACATGCTTAATCACCTTGTCCCATAATCCACTAGTATTTCCATATTGCTGTGTTTCTCCATACTCGCCAAAACTCGTCGCCTCCTCATTTGTGTCCCAAGACATACTCAAACTAGCTTCATCAACAATATTTATTTGCACATTGCTTATAATCGGTGCTATCTTATCAGTTTTATCAATAATCAATGTTCCACCGCCACTAACAGGTACTACAGTCTCTGCTTCCAGTCCATGTCCAGTCACAAAACTACGCGAAGTTATATCAGTCGACACCCCTCCATTTACCCGCTCAGAGCGAACACGATAATAATAAGTCGTATCAGCCAATAAACCCTTTAACGCAATATTGTGACTTGTACCACTCTTAATGCTCGTACCTTGCTCCATGCTATCAATAAAAGCCGGATCAGTGTTATAAATTACAAAAGCATCAGCAATCACATTGGTCACAAATGCTACCGTCACATCGACACCAGAAACAGAATGACTCACACCAGAAATAATCGGCCCATTAAAACTATGGTTCACGTTCTCATTAAGAATATAACTATTGCTCCGCATTTCAGCCGAAGCTAAAGATGGAGATAACACCATCAACACAACTAGCAAATATTTAATTGTAATTTTTATTAGATTCATATCACTTTAACTCTTCGTTATCACCCCCCCCCAAAAAAAAACAGGAGGGGGTACAAATATAGATAATAAAATTATGGTGCCTTTTCGTGGAGTCTAAGCGCATGGGGAAATGGCTCAAACTCCACAAAAATTAAGGCGGCATGAGTTTCGCATGGGAATTTAAAACTCGTGTTGGATTTCCACCCAACCCTCAGAATACTTTTTTACAAATACTCTGAAATTGCGAAGAAAGGATTTTAGTTTACTTTAAAGAGCTACATAAACTTCTTAACGAAGCTTTTTAAATCAGACTCAAAAACCCGGTAAGTCTTGCGACCAATCCGGGCTACTTTTAATTCCTTATTATCTATCCAACGATAAACAGTCCTCTTGGAAACCTTAAGGACTGCAGCGACTTCTTCAATTGTCAGAATGTCGTCGTTTTTAAACATGGAAAACAAAAAAGAAAAGAGGTCTGCTCTTTTCTCGAATAATTACTACCGAACGTAACCACAAATACTCTACGAATATACAAATGATCTTCCAAGGCAAAGACACGGAAAATTCTGATTTGTATATTAGTGAAATATTCATAATAAAAATCGATATTACGCCATCTTATCCACAAGATTGGCAAATTTTTTTTAATGTTATTTTAATTATAACAATTTTGTCATCCATTGTCTATATTAGTTATCAACAGTCTATTATAGTTACTAATACTATCCTATTTTATATTATACTATCCTATTTTATATAATTGTCGTCCAATGTCACAAAAATACATATTTAAAATTTAATATTAGCATAAATATACTATTTTAAAAACAAAAAGACTAGCAAACAGCTAGTTACTTACATCGATTTTTTTCACCTTGCAATAATAATTGACAAAGAGGTTTTAATTACCTAAGATGGTTTATTAATCCAATTGCCCTTTAAAAAATAAAAAAAGGAGAACTTGATCATGAAAATAATAGGAAATATTTTCAAGACAATAAAATGCCAAGTTCGTAAAAAATTACTCCAGTGGGAAGAAACTTATCCTCGTTTTTCTGAGTTTCAAGACAAAAGACGCTATAAAAAATTTGACAAGCCCAATGACAACCACGGCATCAATAGTCACACTAATCCCCATCTGTATCAACTTTTAATTGATTACCGCAACGTTCATTGTTTGACCAATCGTGAACTAGGCAACCTTTTACTAACGTTTTACCCGGAAAAATTTAATCTCATCAGCAACGAAGAGATAAATGATTTTAACTCTGGAATAAATTTTATCTATATGAACGAGGACGTTGAAAGATTGCGAGCAGAAACAGCAACTTTGTACGAACAAAATAAACTGAAGTATGCTGGCGCATGTTTTTCCTTTAAAATATTTGACAACATAGTTTCTGAAATAAAGCCTCGCAACAATAATGAGTCTCGCGATTCGATCAGAAACATCAAAAAAATGTTTTGTGAATTAAGACGCCTGCTTAATAAGCACATAGCTGAGCCCGATTCAACAAAATAAAAGACCCTTTCTAATAAAGGGTCTTTTAAATTTGTTTTATTTCTTTTAACTACTTATTGCCAAAAAAATTTTTAATTCTTTGCAATGCACCTTCTGGTTTTTTATTTTCTGCAACTTTTTCTTTTTCCATACCACCTTCCTCGCTTTTATTTGTCTCACTTTTTTTAATGCCTGCCCGCACTGCCCTCAACTCTTTTGCCTCTAATTTTCTTGTAACATATTGCAAGTCGGTCGCCAAACTTTCGTCACTATTACTACTATCTTCAACTTGTTGTGCCTTCACGCGATCATTTAATTTTTTAGCCTTCTCGGTCCCAAACTCCTCAACTGCCATCGTATACATCTCCTCAGACATGCCTTTTGCTTTAGCAATTTTTCGCCAAGTCTGCTCATCGGCGCGCGCTTTAGACGCCCCCACACCCTCTCTGTCTAAATTACCAGTCCAGTCTCTCTCCACAGCCTCTCCTTTAGCTCTATTTAAAAATTGTTCTCCCATATTTTTACAAATTAGGCATAAAATATATTTATACCAATAAATAATTAATTAAACTGATGACTATAATATAGCATATTATCTCTATTTTGTAAAGCAGTGTGTTTTTAGGCTTATATAAAAGAAAACACCCTTCTGGTAATTAACCAAAAGGGTGTTTTCAAAAGCAAAAGAAGGGGCCCGTCTGAGCGGAGAATTTTATCTGCTCATATGGCCAATGGGCTCATTACACCCACAAATATATAAAATATATATTCTCAATTATCATCGTTCTTCCAATATCTTTCATTCATCCAAAATTATTTTTTCTCTACGATTTTATCTGTGGATTTTTTTTCTTCCACATCTTCCTTACCGCGTTTCTCTTTAATCAATTCTCGATTCACCCAAAATATCCACACCATTAAGGCTACCAGAAATACAACAAACACCATTACATTCATCCTTAATTTACCTTGATTACTCTTTGTTTCATCAATCAAGCCGGAAGTTTGCGTTGCCTTGTTTTCGGTCGATGATGTGCTTAAGATTTCATTTAAGGCTGCATCCTGATTTTCAATCACTGGAGCGTTGGAAGGACTTTTAGTTTCCGCGGCGCTCTCACTGACTGCCTCCTTACTGATAACTGGATTATTCTCAGCTGGTGGAATTACATTAAAACTCTTAATATTTGACCAAATACTCTCCTTGCCTCGTTCGTCAATGGATACAGCATAGACTATATGTGCACCATTTGTCAAGGGTTGTTGTAAAGTGTAGGCAAAATTTGCTGTTCCTGACTTGTGATTCACAACCCTGAACTGACCAACTAGTTTTTTGTCAAGATAAATCTGAACTTTGGAATTGTTCTTGGCCAGACCGGTAATCAATTTTTGATTCACCTTTATAGAAATCAAAGTTGGCGCCGGATATTTTTTTTCAATATTAAACGATACCGCTCTTGATTGTGCACTCTTGCTGCCAGATTTGGTCTCTGCAATTGCAAAATATGTGTGTGTACCGACTCCTAGGTGTAAAAATGGTTTATACACAAATCCGGCTGTGCCTGATTCATGAGTTGTCACCTCTGTCTTGCCGTTATAAACGCCATCAATATAAATCAACACCCTAGTTCCACTCTTGGTCAAACCGCTAATTAACGGCTTATTGTTACCAGTTATAGTGTCTTCATTTGGTTTAAAAACTGTTGGTGTTGCCAATGTTGTTACAACAACAACTTTATTCTGACTAAAACCTGATAACGTTTTAGTTGTCCTATTTTTTGCAACTGTCGAAATAACATGCTCACCGGCTGAGATAGGTTCAATGGGTTGGTAGTAAAAATTATTTGTCTCTGTTTTGCTCTCGTTAATTTTAGCCACTCCAGAAAAGTTACCGTCGATATAAACAAATACTTCGGATCCTTTTGGCGCCAAACCGATTACAATTGGACGACCCCAACGAGAGTGGGGACTTGCTAAATCAGCATTCAAAATTGCTGGTGCCTCAACTTTCTGATTATTATCTGCTTTTGCCAATACAGGCATCAAGCCCAAAAAAAGAAAAACAAAAATAAATAAACTTATTTTCTTAAAAAAATTCATATAAATACAACCTCCTCAAAACATTATTAAATTAATTCATTTTCATCCTTATTTGTTTTAGTTTATTTTTGGTATTTTTTGTTTATTTTGACTGTATTTAAATTCATTTAGAAAGAACCATTTTCGTTTCCTTTATTATCATCACTGTATCGAAAAAATTATCTTTGGTCAATAGACTAAAAATAGCTCTAAAAGCGCAAAAACTGTGCGTAAACACAGTTTTTCTTGTGGACTTGTCTGTGGACACATAATGTATAAGCCACTTCAAAGTTATTCACTTTATTTAATTTTTTCTAAAATATGTCCTCAAAATGCTGAACCTTAGCCATTCTTGTGCGCATATCCAGATCGATTGAAATCAGGTCTGGGCGGATGTAATCTGAGGATAACTTTTTTAGAGATAAATAATCAGCTACCGCTCTTTTAAAATGCTTGAGTTTATTTCTATTCATATTATCCTCCGCCAGTAGATCTTTCGAGGTACTTGTTTTAACTTCCACAAAGACTAATAATCCTTTAAATTTGGCGACAATGTCGAGCTCATTCTGTCCCATTTGAATATTACGCCCGATTATTTCATAACCCTTCTTGATTAAAAACTTTACTGCCATTTCTTCTCCAAAATTACCAATTTCTTTATTATAATGCATTAGGGAATATATTTCTTAAATTCCTCCGCCTGCTTTCTCTTCTCGCGAAGCTCTGGTATTTTTTTAAATTCTTTGTGCACAAAATACAAAAGCATAATCATACTCGCCAACCATAACAAAAACCAAAAGCGCATAGACAAGAACACCACTCCCTCATAGGTAAAAAACAATAAAAACAAACCTATGATTAAATTGGTGGTTCCAAATGAATCTAATTTTTTCCAAATTCTAAAATATATACCCTTATCCTTCTTTTTAAGCTTGGCATAAATTGCCAACGCAAGCAATAATACCAAAAAAACAACAAAACCTTTTTGAGCTACTGGCGCCAAATTACCAGCATTCATACTAAACCAATACTTTAAGGTAAATAGATTACTATTCATAGTTTTTTTACAACTTAAGTCTACAAAACTCTGGACTTAAGTCTATTTTTTACTAAATTAATCCCTCCCGAACATCTTAATTACAAAATACATTATATTTAAACAAAAATCAAGTTTTATAAAACTTAAGTCCACAGTTTTGTGGACTTAAGTGCATGTTTTATGAAAAGTTTTTAGATTTTTGAAAAAATCAAGCCATAATGATAATCACCAACAACAAAATCTTCCTCCAGCTTTAAACCCAATCTCTTGCCAGCCTCAATTAACATATCTTTTTTTACTCGTGCCTCAATCGGCGGACCAAATGGTAAAGCAATATTCTTCCACTCTACAATTAATATCTTTCCATTTTTCTTTGTTAACCGAATCGCCTCTCTTAGAACCTCAGCTCTTTTTGTACTTTGAAATAACATAGTTATTAATAAAGTCACGTCCAGGCTACCACTTTCAATTTTGGTGGCATTATACACCTCCAAATCACTCCAAACTGTCTTAACATTTGTCACATTTTCCTGCCTAGCCCTTCTAGACACCACCTCCAGGGTCGGTTTTAAAATATTAACCGCATAAGCTATTCCATTTTTACCAACCAATCTTGATGCTTCAAAGACATAACGACCAGTGGATCCACAACCTAAATCGGCAATATTCATCTTATCGCCAATTCCAGCTTTATCCAATACATAATTAACATCAATTAAATTGTTTCCCCCTGTATCATGTCTCATAATAATATTATACTAAATTATTTAATTTTAAGCCACCAATTGTCCGCAGGCAGCGGAAATATCTTGGCCAAAACCATAGCGCTCTGTTACCTCCACGCCATTTGTTCCCAAAATATGTTTAAATCTTTCAATTCTTTTCTTATCACTAGCCTTAAACTTCCCAGTTGGGTTATATGATATCAGATTAACCAAATATAAATGCTTATTCATTATACCCGCTAATTCACGAGCATGAATATCCTGATCGTTTACATCTTTGATCATCATATATTCAAACATCACCTTGCGTGAAGTCTTTTCAATGTAATAATCAACCGCCTCAAGCAATCTTTCTAGCGAGTTCTTCTTATTTACCCGCATTAAAGAAGTGCGCAATGCCTCATTGGGCGCATGTAAGGAAACAGCCAAGTTCACCTGCAAATCTTCCTTTGCTAACTTCTTGATGCCATCAATTAGACCAGAAGTTGAAATTGAAATTTTTCGTGCCCCAATATTAAACTTATCTTTATCATTTAAAATCATGATCGACTTAATCACATTATCATAATTCATAAACGGCTCACCCATACCCATAAACACAACATTGGTAATACCCTTGTTTTCTTCCTCTTTTTTTAATATTCGCGCAAAAAGTAAAACTTGTTCTACAATCTCAACAACTTCCAAATTCCGCTTCAAGCCCATAGTTCCGGTCGCACAAAATTCGCAACCAAGGGCACAACCCACTTGAGAAGATACACAAACCGTATTCCGTCCATCTTTATGACGCAATAAAACTGTTTCGATTCTTTCACCATCATTTAAGGTGACCACTGCCTTTTGCGTCTTGTTTTTAGTTGTAAAAAGCTGTGCCTCAACCGCCAGCTGACAGTTTTTGGCTAACTCTTCACGTATTTTTTTTGGTAAGTTCGTAATCTCGTCCCAATTCTCCACAAAATCAGCATAAATCGCTTTTTCAATCTGTTTATAGCGAAATCCAGGCTCATTAGCCAATATTTCATTCATTTTTCTCAAGTCCATAAAAAATCTTTAATACTTATAAATCCATTATATCACAAAAAAAATTATTCCAAAAATAAAAAAAGATTGGGTTGTTTTTAGACATTTTTTAAGTATTTATTCATTAAAATTTCTACGATATTTTGTTTAACATAAGCCAATAATTGCTTATCCACAATTGACTTTTTTGCCCCGATGTGCTATACTGATTTTATGAGTGATTTGCTCTTTGACAAACTATATTATTCGGCAAAACTTTATTAGAAAAAGCTATTTTAATAAATTTTCATCAAATAATATACATATTTTATAAAAAACCATCCTTCGTAAAGCTACGGCTTGGCGAAGTAAAAACAAAAACAAAAATATGGAACCACAAGCATTAAACGCGGAAGTTACCACGAACGTTGCAACTTCTGTTGCTGAAGCTATTCAAGCTCCAGCTCACAAACACGTCTTTAATAAAGACTTTGCCATTATTGCCCTGGCAGTAAGCTCGGTTTACACCTATCTGATCGTATTCACCCTCCAATTCTTATCCTAGACAATATTAAAAACAGCTCTGAGTATTCAGAGCTGTTTTTAATATTGACTTTTCTGCATATTAATGCTAGCATGTATTTATAATTAAATAAAAATGTGCAAAGATTAAGCAATTGATTTTTGTATAAAAAAGTAATGTACAGCCAAAACAATAATAATTTTGCTGACAGACAAATGATCGCAGGCGACTGGAGTTGTTCTCAATGTGGAGCAAAAATCACAGAGCTTCCATTTCAACCAGATGGAGACAGACCGCTATACTGCAGAGATTGTCACAAGGCAAAAAATCAAAACCGTCGTCCTAGACAGTTTTAATTAGAAAAAGATTAAAAAATCATAGATTTTTTGTATGGTTGGGAATTCATCTTCCTCTACCGCAAAAGAGTTATCAATTAATACTTTCTATAAAAAAAAGACTACCTTTAAATGGGTAGTCTTTTTTTGCACCCATGATATAATAAAAAGGAATATTATTTTTAAACTTATATTATGACCATCATCCAATCAATTATATTTGGCGCCATTCAAGGTGTTGGCGAATTTTTACCAATCTCATCAACGGCTCATCTCGTTCTTATTCCCTATTTTACCGGCTGGGCTGATCCTGGCTTAACCTTTGATATCGCCCTCCATGTCGGCACTCTAATCGCTGTCTTAGCTTTTTTTTGGAAAGACTGGATAAATATTTTTTCAAGCGCGCTTGTGAATTTAAAAAAGGATGGTATTAAAAGTTTTAAAAAGGAATTGCTTTTCTATCTAATCATTGGCACCATCCCTGGAGTTTTATTTGGTTTATTATTTGAAAAAAAAGCGGAAACCATTTTTCGCTCCCCCTTGGTTATTGCTACCGCTTTAATCTTAGCCGGCACCTTACTATATTGGGCTGACAAAAAACACAAAGGCAACAAGGAATTAAAAGACGTCACCTTGAAAGATTCCGTTATTATTGGGTTGTTCCAAGCACTCGCAATTATTCCTGGAATTTCTCGATCAGGCATTACTATTACAGCAGGCTTATTTAAAAATTTCAACCGTGCTAATGCCGCTCGCTTTTCTTTTTTACTATCAACACCAATTATTATGGGCTCAGCAATCCTGAAGCTACCAAAACTTCTTGCAACCAACCTAGATTCATCTCTTCTGGTCGGCATCTTGGCTTCCGCCATTTTTGGCTACCTAGCTATTAAATATTTATTAAAATTTCTAGAAAAATACGGCTACGGAATTTTCTTCTGGTATCGTCTTGGACTAGGCATAATAATTATCACCTTCTACTTATTAAAATAAATTTCCTCAACAAAAAAACACCTCCCACGTGAGAGGTGTTTTTTTTATCTTACTATTAAATTTAGCTCAAGGATTGCAACAGTAATATCACTTCATTTAATTCTTCCGAAGTGTTATCTAAGCTGATTGCATTATCATTAATTGACCCCAACAAAGAAGAGGCTTTTTTAATGGACAACGTGTTTTTATTTGAGATCTCTGAAACTTCATTTACGTTTTGTGAAATACTACTCGAATTCGTTCCCTGGCTAGTTGTCAAACTAGAAATCAAATTAACATTATCAACTGATTTTTGTGCAAACCCCCCAATGACCCCAATTGAATTTAAGGTTTTAGTAATTTTCCTTGCACTTTCATCAATGGCCTTTATTTCTTCCGCTAAATTATCACGGGAACTAGTCATCTCTTCTTTCATTTTATTTATAACACTAGTTATCTCCTCAGATGTCGTCGATGATCCATCAGCCAATTTTCTCACTTCATCTGCCACCACAGAAAACCCACGTCCATACTCACCAGCTCGTGCCGCTTCGATCGCGGCGTTTAAAGATAATAAATTTGTTTGTTCTGAAACCTCTTTAATGAGACCAACCATATTACTCATTTTATCCACTTTCAACCAGAGCTTTTCAATAACCTCGCCCAAGGAGTTAACCACTAGTTTAATATTTTCCAATTCTTTCTCTGCTTGTTTTGAATCCTTTGTGCTTTCCGCAATAAACTCAATCGTCTTAGCAGATTGGGAACCGGTTTCATTCGCCGCCGTATTAATAGAATTATTTATGTCAGTTATCTGTCCCAAAAAAGTAGAACATGCCATTTGCACCACTCTCATCTTGTCCTGTTCGTCACCTAGACTAGAAATAATATCAGAAAACATTGTATAAATTTTAGCAATATCGTTTTTAACTAAGCTGCTTTTTTCTTGCAACTCCTTCGACTCGTCAAGTAATTTTTTTGATATTTTGCTAATAAATTTTTTTAAAGAATATTTAAACATTACAAAATTACCAACACCAATTATCATGCCGGCCACCAAGCAACCAATCACAAACCAAATAAACATTCCATCTTTATAATTTACAAAAAACTGGGCATAAAAAGGGAAAGCAACGGCCACCACGACTCCTAGGGTTAAAAATCTAAAAAAATATTTTTTCATACTCCTTATTTAATTTATTATTTTAATATTATAGCACAAAACTTATTGGAAACAAAACATATCCGACTTTAATTTTAATTATTTACAAAAAGAGTGATTTTTTTCAAAATCACTCTTTTTGTAAATCCAAACATGTTTAATTCTTTTTTTTGTTTAAGTAAAAATTAATTTTATTTTCACCTCAACAATAACGCAAATAAATAATTTATTAAAGTAGCCGTGAATTTTAAAAATAAATTAAGCCCAAAACAAGAAGTCACCATACTTTTTTGTATGGTGTGGGAGATATATTTATTCATCCTCATTTTAAAACTCCTTTTAATATTCCATGACGATATTTTCATATCCCCTCTACTTAATAGTACGTATGAGACCAAAATGTATAACACTTTTAATGTTTGGTTTCTTTATTATTAGCCATTTTATAGCTTTTTTCCTTTTTTTATAATCACATGATAAGCCACAATAAACATTGCCGCATTCCATGATTGTCCCGACATCCCCATTGGCTTAGCTTGTTTGCCATCAAACCACTCATTAAATCCCCAATCACCAATCTTATTTAATTCAGCCAATTTTTCTAACTCCAGTAAGGCATTTTTTTTATCACCAACTCCCTCCAAAAATGTTGACCAAAAGCCACCAATAAAGGGCCAGATTCCGCCGTTGTGATATTGATTTGGCAAATCAAGATCCAGGTGCGACATATAATCACGCCAGAGCTTATCTTTCTTTTTAATCGGTTGCAAAACCGTCTTGACTGGATAGGGCTGATTAGCTTTTTTGTCTTTTAAATATTTAATAATTTTCTTTACCTTGCCTTCGTCGGCGACACCAACCATGCCCGCCAAAATGTTTCCAAAAATATCAACCTCGTGCCCGGCAAATGAATGATTAACAAAACTTAAATAAGTTGGATTTGCCTTATCGGTTTTAATATATTTCAAAAACTTTTCTAAGCGCGGATTAGAGTCCAGCTCCTTTTTTGAAACCTGGCGATCATTATCAAAAACATAATTAAAATATTTTTTAGTCTCTTCGGTTTTTTCTAGCTTATACACTTTTTTCACCCAATACCAAAGTGCGTTCGTATAAAGCACAAAACCGGACCGTGGCATAATATCTGCCCAATCACTCGCTTCATTTTGTTGCAATAAATAAAATTTTTGATGTTCTTGGCACTGCAACCAGTTAATTGCTTTGGCAATTTTGGTTTGCAATTTTTTAGTATCATAACTGTTGCGCGTCTTTAAAAAATCAATCGCCAACAACCACCACAGCGTTGAATCAATACAACCAGTAAACCAAAAATCTGCTTCCTTTTTTTCGGGCTTAACATAAAAAGCGATCTGCCCGTTTTTAGCTTGATACTTCGCCAACGTTTCAACACTATTCTCGGCGGCTTTGATTAATTTTTTATCCCCGCTCAAAATCATTCCAAATGAACAAATCGAAGCATCCCGCCCAAAAATGCTTAAATAATTTCTCTCCTCCGCTTTCTTTGTTTTTGAAGACGCTAAAATTCCGTATTTAGATGAGTTTTTAAGCAATAAAGCTATTGATTGCTGATAGCAATCTTCAATAATATTTTTCATAACTTTATTATAACAAAAAACGAGCAATAATGCTCGTTTTTTAGTATCTGGGTGGCTAGAGGGAATCGAACCCTCTCAATTGGCACCACAAGCCAATGTTCTAACCGTTAAACCATAGCCACCATGTATTCTCAATTATACATCAAAAAAGGTATTTTGAACAAATAATTGATTATGTGCGCCCAAAGAGAATCGAACTCCTGTAACCAGCTTAGAAGGCTGGTGTTCTATCCACTGAACTATAGGCGCGGATGTAAAATAAAAATTGCCAAACACTTGGCAATGAACATAATTTAACAAATTATGACGAAAAAGTCAATATTTGGTGATTATGGCTAAAATTAAAGAAATAATGTCAAAAAACTGTATTAAAAAGACGGTAATTCTAAACCTTGATTTTTTTACGCATTAATGTTATTATAAGCGAGCAAGAATAATTCTTGTTTTTATTTATTTATTCGAAATTTATGTTTCGAATTCTAACAAAAACCCTTTCTTGGTTCAGGAGATAAACATCCTTTTCTCGGTCGGGGAGCAAAACTATGCTGGACAAAAATACCAAGCAGAAAATCATTAATAAATTCAAAGTTCATAAGAACGACACTGGTTCTACTCAAGTACAAATCGCTATTTTAACTGAAGAAATCAAGCAATTAGCTGACCACTTAAAAGAACACAAGCATGATCACTCTTCACGAAGAGGTTTGTTAAAGAAAGTAGGCGAAAGAAGAAGACTTCTTAAATACTTACAAAAAGAAAACGAAGAACAATTTAAAGACTTAGCTATCAAGTTAAAATTGAAAATCGCTAAGAAAATGATTGAAGACGACGAAGAGGAAAAAAGAAAATTAGAAGAAGTAATGAAAGAAGATGTAGAAGAAGAGGAAGAAGAAACAGAAGATGTAAAAGACAAGGACGAAGAATAAACATTATTACATTATCACATCGCTTCATAAACTATGAAGCGATGAAACAATCTAATAATACTCAAATAATATTCGCAATTCGCAGATTGGCATTAATTAGCGGATTAGCATTACACTCACATGATAAAACACAAAGACCAAAGAGTAGGCGTCTTGGTAGACGTCTCCAATATGTATCATTCCGCCAAAAATCTTTACAAGAAAAAAGTAAATTTTGGTGAGATTTTAAAAAAAGCGGTTGCCGGACGTAAACTAATTCGGGCTACTGCCTATGTCGTTAACACGGAAACCAAAGAAGAAACGCCATTCTTTGAAGCTTTGTCTCAACAGGGCTTTGAGGTAAAAATGAAAGACTTGCAGGTTTTTGCCGGTGGTGCCAAAAAGGGTGATTGGGATGTTGGGATTGCCATGGATGCGATTAAAATTGCCGACAAGGTTGATGTTATTATTATTGTTTCTGGTGACGGTGATTATCTACCACTCCTTGCCTACATTCAAAACACTAAGGGTTGTATTGTTGAAGTGGTTGGTTTCAAAAAAACTACTTCTTCAAAATTAATTGAAGAGGCCGATGACTACTTAGACCTTGGTGAAGATAAAAGATTTTTAATGCGATAAAATATTTTTAATTGAAGGCGAATTAATTCGCCTTCTTTCAAAAGTATTTAATATAAAAACTGTAAGTTTTTTGTATGGTTGGGAATTCATTTTCCTCAACCCGATACTTAATTTAATAAACTACTTGGCCGCTAGATAGTGAGCACTCGTGAAACTCTTCACCTGTTCTTGAATCTCGTGACCAAGTATAAATAATTCAAAACAAAATGGTTCTTTTCGAATCTTTTTATTTTGAATTCAAAATTATGTCCAAAGAACAAATCTTTGCAACAGAGTGGCTTGGTCGTCCTCTAACATTCAAGACTGGCAAACTTGCCCAACAAGCTGATGCCGCTGTTATTGTACAATACGGTGACACTGTGGTTTTAGCCACTGTTGTTGAATCAAAAAATGACCGTGAAGGAATAGATTACTTTCCTTTGAGCGTTGACTTCGAAGAAAAGCTTTATGCCGCTGGCATTATCAAAGGCTCTCGTTGGGTTAAACGTGAAGGTCGTCCGACTGATGAAGCAATTCTTTCCGGTCGTATGGTTGATCGTTCAATCAGACCTTTGTTTACTGGTGTATCTCGAAAAGACACACAAGTAATTCTAACTGTCTTATCCGCTGATGGTGAAAATGATTTTGATATCGTTGCCCTAGTGGCAGCTTCGGCAGCTCTTTCAGTGTCAGGTGTAAAGTGGGATGGTCCAATCGCTGGTATTCGTGTTGGTCGCGTTGATGGTAAATTTATTTTTAACCCAACCTACCTTGAACGAGCAGAGTCTGATTTAGATTTAATCGTGGCCGGTACTGCTGACAAAACAATTATGATTGAAGCTGGTGCCAAGGAAGTTAATGAAGATGATATGTACGAGGCAATTATTCAAGGTCAAGAACAAATGCAAGGTGCGATTAAACTGATCAATGAATTTAAGGCCGCAATTCAACCAAGGGTAAAAACAATTTTTGCTAAAAATATTTCTGATGATGAAATCAAATCTGGTGAAGAAAAAGAAGCGTTAATCGTAAAAGCAAACGCGTGGTTAGCACAAAACGTTGAAAAAACTTTATTTAATAAAGAACATTACACCAAGGGTGAAAGAAAGTTAGCTGTGGAAATTATCAAACATGATCTTGATGATTATTTATTCAATGAAGGAATTGGCAAGGATCACCGTGCATTCGCCGTCAAGAAAACAGTTGAGGCCGCTATTGATGCTGAAATTACTAAACAGATTACCAAAAATAAAAGACGTGTTGATGGTCGTCGTATTGACGAAATCAGAGCGCTCGAAGCAGATGTCGAAATCCTGCCAAGAAATCATGGTGCTGGTCTTTTCTCTCGTGGTGAAACTCAAGTCTTATCAGTCACTACTCTAGGCGCGCCTGGATTAGTTCAGCACTTAGAGGGTTTAGAGGGTGTGAGCACAAAGAGATTTATGCATCACTACAACTTCCCACCTTTTTCTGTTGGTGAAACTGGCTTTATGCGTGGTCCAGGACGAAGAGACATTGGTCATGGCGCTTTAGCAGAAAAAGCTTTAGAGCCTGTTCTTCCTTCAAAGGAAGACTTCCCTTACACTATTCGTGTTGTCAGTGAAACTATGGGCTCTAATGGTTCTAGTTCAATGGCTTCTACTGTAGCCGCTTGTTTATCCTTAATGGATGCTGGTGTGCCAATTAAAAAGGCTGTCGCTGGTTTGGCTATCGGTCTTGCTTCCAATGATGATATGAGTGAATGGGAAGTATTAACTGACATCCAAGATTTAGAAGATGGTAAGGGTGGTATGGATTTCAAGGTAACTGGAACTGAAGATGGTATTACTGCTATTCAATTAGACACCAAGACAAATGGTATTACTCGTGAAATTATTAAAGAAGCTTTGAAAAAAGGTCGTAATGGTCGTTTGGAGATTTTAGAAATCATGAAACAATCATTAGCAGCACCAAGAGCAGAACTATCTAAATACGCTCCTAGAATTGAAAGCTTCCGTATTAATCCTGAAAAAATCAGAGACGTTATTGGATCTGGTGGAAAAATTATCAACAAAATTATTGAAGAGACTGGTGTATCAATTGACATCGACGATGATGGCTTAGTGATGATTTGTTCAACTGATGCAGACGGCATGACAAGAGCAGTGGCTTGGGTCAAAGATTTGACTCGAGAATTTGAAGTTGGTGAAATTCTCAAAGGTAAAGCAGTTCGCTTTATGGACTTCGGTGTTTTCGTTGAATTAGCACCCGGTCGAGACGGCATGGTACACGTGAGCAACATGGCTCCTTACCGCGTTGGCAAGCCTAGTGATGTGTTAAACATCGGTGACGAAGTTTATGTCCGCATCGCTGAAATTGACGACAAGGGTCGTGTTAATCTTACCATGAATGGACTTCCGGAAAATGAAAATATCTGGAAAGATAAGAAGGGTATGCAAACCGGTCCTGCTCCTGAGCGTGGACCACGTCCAGGCGGTTATAATAATAGCCGCGGCGGAGACAGTCGACCACCAAGACGATAATTCCAAAAGTCTCAAATATAAAAAGCTCTCTATTTATAGAGAGCTTTTTTGTTTTTATTATCAATTCGAGTCCATGTATCACCATTGCAGGGAACATGAACCTTGTGACGCAAATTGTCAAATAAAAAATAACCATCATTTCTGATGGTTATTCTTCGTGTGGACCCCAAGGGAGTCGAACCCTTGACCCCCTGCGTGCAAAGCAGGTGCTCTAGCCAGCTGAGCTAGGGGCCCTTAAACATATTGTCTTAAATTTAATTGCACTCATCTTAACCCAAAAATTTAAAACAAAAATGACCTAAAACATACTTCTTGGTCAATAAATATACTTTATACTATTTTAAAAAAAATTGCAAGACCGGGCAATCATTTTAAATTTGATGTCTTATCAAAGGACTAAGTAGCCAGCCCAAAAAACCACCCCACATGCCAAAAAAGATAATAGTTCCAAAAAATATCGCTAATATTCCAATTAATTTATAACCAAGCCTAGAGCCACCTTCCATGCCTAAATATTTGTCAAAAAACTCTATCCTGCCAAAATTACTTAAATACCACTCCGTCATTGCGACAAAAGTATAACCAATTGCCCCAATAATAATACCAAAAATAAAATGCATATTTTTATATTTATTTAATATAATTCAAAGGATTATATTTAATCCCATTAATAATCACCTCAAAATGAATATGAGAGCCAGTGGACCAACCAGTGGAACCCATCGCTGCAATTATTTGTCCTTTAGTTACCTTATCACCTTTTTTAACATAAAACTTTGAAGCATGCGCATATCTGGTTTTCTTGCCTCCTCCGTGGTCAATAACAATTTGATTACCATAGCCTGTTCCCCACCCAGCCACTTCAACTACACCAGAATCGGCTGCATAAAGAGGCGTGCCAATTTTATTTGCAATATCAATAGCATGATGACTCCATGAATAATACTGTGTAATTCGATTACCAACCGTTGGCCAATTCATCTTGTTTCCCTTTAACGGAACAGCATTAAAATCTTTGGCAATATTTTTAACCAAATTTCCCCCCTCATTGGAATTTGAAATAAATTCTTTAATTACCGCCAAGCCGCTATAGGTTTTTATCTTGGGTGCCACATCTGGTGCATTTAATTGTTCGTTAATTCTTCTACCACCTGGTATAATTATTTTTTGATCCATGATTAATTTGCCAGAACTATCCAATTTATTAAAGGCTATTATCTCATCTTCAGTAACGCTATACTTTTCTGCAAGTCGTGTAATACTCTCTCCCTTTTTAACTATATGACTAATACCCGAAACAGGTAAAATATCCAAAGTATTACCCGGCCGAATTATACTATATGCAGTCAAATTATTTTCCCATAAAATTGTACTTACAGAAATTTCAAATTCTTCAGCAATAGTACTAATTGTATCACCTGTTTTTACCGTGTAGGTAATCATATTTTCTCTTGGTTTTTTAGAAATCTTAGTTGAGACTCTATCTTTGCGAATAATACTGCCAGTGTTTTCATCTGTTGTCATCTCATCAATGTCAACTTCTTGCTCAGTCGAAACTCGAGCTTGTGGTTTAAAACTAGAGAGATTGTCCAAATATGATTGATGCACAGATGAGATTGACGACTCACTGTCAAAGGTCTCCACAATTAACTGTTGGTCCTCTGGAGCACTCTCAAACTCACCCTGAACCAATTGAGACAAAATAGTCCCACTCATATCATTAATCTGATTTTCAGCATTAGTCCTAGAGGTCATATTTACAAAGACGGAAAAAATCGTTAACAGCACCACTAGGGCATGGACCAGTTTTTGATTAAATAAAAAATTAAAGGTATTACCGCGCAAACCTTTCCAGCCCAATTTATTTAATATCGACAAATACGTCCCATAAAACTTAACAACTACTTTATAAAAAAAGAATCTTAGTATTATTCTGCCTGGTTTATAAGCAAACGACGAAAAAGTCCAAACAAATATTTTTTTTAAATAAAAACTCGTTTTTAAAAGAATAACTAAAAAAGTCGCGCCTAAATTTAATAAAGCCCGAGAAAAACCACTTTTATTATTTTTTCTTTTAAAATTATAATTACTAATAAAATTATTTTAGAAATAAAAACTTACGCTTAATATACCACTTTTACATCTTTAAGTCAATTATAAAACCGAACCCTTATTTATATTTAAGACCATTTTAATATAAAAAAAATACTAATCATTCAACAAATAATAGCAAATTTGTCCCCACGACAAACCTTCGTCGCCACGCGAAACCTGTTTATTCACGAACACATCATTAGTTTCTAGATACTCAGACATAATTTTATTATCCGCCATACCACCGGCGAAGAAAATTTTTTTCTTCTCCTGTTTAGCCACTGCAAATAAACCCTTGGCTAAATAAAGTTGCGCCGTAGCCGCTAGCCTTTTTTTATCTTGCTGTATATTTTTGATTAAATATTGAAACAGTGGCGTTGTCTTCACAACAAACATCTGTTCGTTTTTATCAAAAAATATTTCCGGATCAATATCAAAAGGCACAGTTGAGTTTTCCTCCAACAATCTTATCGGCTCGTGTTTAAAATTACTTTTATTACCAACAAAGCCCAACAACACCGCCACTGCGTCCAAAACCCGCCCTGTGCTCGATGTTTCCACGCAATTAAATCGTTCTTGCAGTTGATTAAATAGTAATTCAAATTCATTGCGAGAATAATATTTTTTAACCGACTTAAATACTTCAGCTTTACTTAAAAAATTATTTAAAATTGCAATCAAAGCTCGTGTTGGTTCAATAACAGCCATCTCTCCGCCGATTAAAAGCTGATTTTCTAAATGCGCAATTCGATCAAATTGTAATTCGTAATTTTTAATTTTTAATTGAAAAACCTCACCACCCCAAATTTTCTCATCAAAACCAAACCCAGTTCCATCGCAAGCCATACCTATAAACTCTTTTTCTTCTTTGTGATCAAGAAGATACTCACCATAAGCGGAAAAAATATGAGCTATGTGGTGCTGAACTTTAACTAACCTCGCTTGATGTTTCACGGCTAATTTTTCTCCAAGTTTAATAGATCTAAATAAGGGATGCAGATCAACTAAAATTAATTCTGGTTTTAATTTGTTTTTTCTCAAATATGCGGTTATACTATTACTATATTTAACAAAGTTATCGTCGTTCAATAAATCTCCAAATCCAGCCTGATAATAAACCTGCTCATTCTGAAAAACTGCAAAACCACCAGACGAATCAGCACCCAGGGCTAAAATTACTTTTTTATTTTTAAACCGAGTTTGAAATCTCTTCATAAATTAATTATACATCAAAAATATGTGTCTAGCTATTCCTGGAAAAATAATCTCAATCAAAGAAAACAAGGCTGAAGCCGACTTTATGGGCGCCCGCAAAGACGTTAATATTTCTCTCATCGATTTTAAACTAAATCCAGGTGACTATGTTCTCGTTCACGCCGGTTTTGTAATTCAAAGATTATCAACAAAGGACGCAAAGAACAGCTTAGACGCGCATAATAAAATTTTAATTAAATAAATACCTCCTTAAGTCAAAATTCAAAATTCGTCATTCAAAATTAAACCAATGCTAAACACTAAAAATATAATAGAAAATATAAATTTATTTGCACAGAGTATTAGTAAAGATGTAAATCTCATGGAGGTTTGCGGCACGCACACACAAGCCATTAGTCGCTACGGCATCAGACAGCTCATGCCAGCTAACATCAATCTCATCACTGGCCCCGGTTGCCCTGTCTGCGTCACTGATCAATCTGATATTGATAATCTTGTTAATCTTGCTCTCGCCGGTATTCCCATCGCCACCTATGGTGACACCATCAAGGTCCCCGGCGACTTTGGCAGCTTGGAAGATGCGCAAAGAAAGGGCGCCAAAATTTTTGCCGTTTATTCAATTGAAGAAGCGCTTGAACTAAAAAAAGAATACCCTGATTTGGTTTTCTTCGGTCTCGGTTTTGAAACCACCGCTCCTATGACGGCTTATGCGATTAAAAATGGGCTCACTGTCTATTCCGCCCACAAACTTTTCTTGCCCGCCATGATTCATCTGCTAAAAAACGGTTTAACCAATATTGACGGCTTTATCAACCCGGGTCACGTCTCCGTCATCGTCGGCACCGAGGCCTACAAAAAAATCAAAGCCCCGCAAGTTATCACCGGTTTTGAAGCCGAAGATGTGCTCGTAGGTATTCATTTACTACTCAAACAAATTAACGAAAAGCGCCAAGATGTTGAAAATGAATATACTCGCGCCGTTACCAAAACCGGTAACACCAAGGCCTACGATTTAATTTTCGAAGTTTTCGAGCCTAGTAATGGTCTCTGGCGTGGTCTTGGTAATATTCCTAACTCTGGTTTAGTAATCAAAAAAAAATACCAAGCCCAAGATGCTAAAATAAAATATCAAACTATTTTAAATAAGATAAAACACACTTATAAAAAAAACGCCGCCTGCAAGTGCGGCCACATTATCCAAGGTGCCTTAAAACCACAGCAATGCCCAATGTTCAACACTGTCTGTACTCCAGACAAACCATTCGGCCCCTGTATGGTTTCCAGTGAAGGCGCTTGTAATATTGAATACCAAAATAATTAATTTTGAATTTAAATTTAAATTAAAGAATCAATTTTTAATTTCATAATTTTCAAACCAATGAATGACTTAATTAAAATCGATGAAGGTGGTGGTGGCCAAGCTTCCACTGACTTGATAAAAGAAATAAGGGATATTTTAAATATCAAAAATAAATGGACTAACTGCGCCGATGACGCAGCTGTTTTTAATACTGGTAAAGAAAAAATTGTTTTCACCACTGATGCCTACATCGTTGATCCAATTTTTTTCCCTGGTGGCGACATTGGTAAGATTGCCATGAGTGGTACAATTAATGATTTATCTGTTATGGGTGCTAAACCAATTGGCATCGCCCTCAGTATCGTCCTCGAAGACGGCTTTCCCAAAGATGATCTCAAAAAAATCATGCAATCAATTAATAAGGTTTCTCAAGAATCCAAAGTTCCAATCGTCACTGGCGACACTAAAGTAACCGACAAGGGTAAACTCGATAAAATCGTCATCACCACCTCTGGAATCGGTTTAGTCCAAAACATCATCTCTAATAACGGCGCTCAACCCGGAGATTTTATTATTAGCTCCGGAGATCTTGGCGAACACACCATCGCCCTTTTAGCCAAACGGTTTAACTACCAGACCAAGATCAAAAGCGACTCGCACGCTTTCAACTTTGAACTAGCCCAAGTCGGTAAATACCTAAAAGCCTGTAAAGATCCCACCCGCGGCGGCCTCGCTGCCAATATCATAGAAATTGCCGACAAATCAAAAGTAAAAATAATTCTCGACGAAAAAACTTTACCATATAAAAAAGAGACTACTGCCATCAGTAATCTCCTCGGGCTCGACGTCTTCTCCCTCGCCTCAGAAGGCCGCTTCATCGCCGCCGTTAATCCTAAAAATATAAACAAAGCCTTAATACTCTTAAAAAAATTCAACAAAGAGGCGAAAATAATCGGTCGAGTTGACGTAGGCAAGGGAGTTTTCTTAAAAACCTCTCTAGGCACACTCCGCCCAATCAAAATGCCAAAAGGAAAATTAATTCCACGAATTTGCTAAACATTGACAAATTTTCAATATTTTATATAATGTACTATTGATCTTTTTTAACAAAAAAACCATTAACCACAAACCTATTGGAGACAAAAAATGATAATCGCTAAACAAGATGGCATTGCAAAGGTCAAGGGTCTTAATCCTAATGAAAAATTTATTTTTTTTGCAAAAGTAGACGATCAAATAGGATATTGTGTTATATTTGGTCCCAAAAAACGTTCCAATTCTGGCAGAAAATTTTATGAGTTATTTGATTTTCAGGTAGCATTCGGACAACTTAATAAAAAGATGTTAATCGTTCCGGTAAAGCACGGGCACAAGTACAAGGATGGTGGTGGCATGGTCGAAACAGAGTTTGGCAATATTGCTTTTCGTCTCAACGTCCGAGGCGAGCCTTCATTATTTGAAGGTGTAGAAGTTGAAGAACTTCTTTTTACATCATAACAAAAAAGGTCACCAATTTATCTGGTGACCTTTTTACTTCCATAAATTAGACAATTCTTTCGTTATCTCATCTTCCTCCTCCTCGCTCAACTCCTCCTCTATTTCCAACTCTTCAACTTCTAATTTTAACAAAATACTTTTCGCAAAATCACTAACTTTAATAATCTGAATTTTCTCCGCCACTTTTTGCACTCGCTCAATCAACTCCAGGTCATCAGTAATCACAAACACGTGCCCATGTTCCAAGCCCTCCAAATCACTATTCACCATCTCCACAATCTTATCATCCGCCCCCACATAATAACTATCCCGTGGCGTATAAATAATATTTAAATTCCCCTCACTCCGCTTATCCCCCATATTATCGCGCCCATCAAAAATCAAATCAACCCGATGTTTTTTCGCACCAAAAAAATCTCGTACAATTTCAATCAACTCTAAATCAAAATCTTTCTTATCCAAAATATTCAATTTTCCCGCCAAATTATTAGCGTCTATTATATAATGCATATATTTCTAACACAAAATGATTGAGATTAATTTTTTTCGAAACGAGGACTGTTTGAGTCCCGAGGCTTCGGGACGAGTTCCGCAGTGAGGAAAAGATTAATCTTAATCATTTTGCTCAACTATAATTAAAGCCTGATTTCTCAGGCTTTAATTTATTTTATACTCTTAGTTTCTACTTATCGGATTCAATGTTCCACTCACGCAACGCGTCGACTACTTTTTGACTCGTTAAGATATTAGCTACATAATCGCGATATTCTGGCGCATCCAATCGGCCTAAAATATCTTTATGAGCTTGATATTGCTTCTTCGCACCATCGATGTATTTCTGCACATCCTCATCAGTTGCTTTAATATTTTCCGCTAACGCAATCTCTCTAATCAATAACGAAGCCTTCACACGCTTCAAGGCATCCGGTGCCAAGTCCAACGCCAATTCATTTCGAGATTTATTCAGGCTCTTCAAGTAATCATCAAACTTCGCACCGTTTTCTGCCACTGAGTGCTCCAATTCGCGCATCATAGTTTCCAACTCATGTTGAATCAAAACTTCCGGGAAATCACCGAATTTAGTTTTCTCAATTAACTTATCAAATAATTCTTTTTCCAAGGTAACGTTAATTTCCTTTTCTTTTTGTTCTTTAATACTCTTAGTAATATTATCTTTCAATTCAGCAAACTTCTTCAAACCAAATTGCTCAGCAAACTTATCATCAAATTCTGGCAACTCTCTTTCATAAACATCTAAAATTGTTATTTTAAAATCAACCATCTTACCGGCTAAGTTTTTCATATAATGATCCACTGGGTAAGGCAGGCTAAATTCTTTAACATCGCCCTTCTTTACGCCCGTCATTTCTTTGTCAAAACCAGGAATAATATAATCCTTACCAATAATAACGACTGCATTTTTACCTTGACCGCCCTCCAAGGGAACATTATCTTGAAACATTTTAATGTCCACCAAAACCTTATCGTCTTTCTTTGACTCTCTCTCAACCAAAACTTCTTGCACGCGCATTTCTTTTAACTCATTCAAGGTGCGCTCAACCTCTTTTTCGTCAACCACGATTTTCTTTGCCTTGATCTTTGCATCTTTATATGAACCAAGAGTTACTGCGGGTACTAATGATAAAACTACTTTAAACTCCATTGGATTTCCTGGCGCTAATTTAGTAATATCAATTACTGGTTGACCAACAATCTGCTCTGTCACATTCTCCTTGATTACTTTTTCTAATAATTTATTAATTGCAATCCGTGCACCCTCTTCAATAATAGTCATGTCACCAATCTTTTGGCGTAAAATCTCGTAAGGAACGCTTCCTGGTCGAAAACCATCAATCTTTACTTCTTTGGCTACCACATCAGCACCCTTTTTTACATATGGCTCAAATTCTTCTACTGACAATTCCACCAACAGTTCAATTTGTGATTTTTTTAAATCTTTTTTTTCTACTTTCATATTTATTATAATTTAATTATTTATCAAATACTTCATTAAACTTCGGCGCTACTTGTTTTTTACGCGATAAAATTCCCGGAATATAAACGCGATTATTTTCCAATTTACTACCCAAGGCTTCTGATACTTTTTCTTCATCACTCGAAGAGACCAAAAACAAAGAACCTTCATTAATAATATCAGTCAAAAATAAAATCACACTATGGTAAGCCCCATTCGCGCGCATCTTATCCAATTGCGCCAATAGTCCTTCCTCACGATTTGCGAAGTCTTTCAAATCAACCGTCTCCACCTGACCAATCCCGAATTTGCCAGCCGCTAAATTAAAATCTTTAAAATCGCTTTTGATAATATCCTCATCGCTCAACTTGCTTACATTAGATCGCACTTTAAAAATTTCCATTCCAAAGTCTTTCCAATCGGCAATCTGGGCAATCTGACTTAATTTCTCAATCACCGCCTTATCAAACTCGGTGCAAGTGGGTGATTTTGTAATTACCGTATCAACCAAAATTGCTGACAACATTAAAGTCGCCATCTCCTTGGTTACCGCCACATTACTACTTAAATAACCATGCGCCACAATCGTGCAACTCGCACCCCAGGGCAAAACCTTAAATGCAATTGGATTACTATACTTAAAATCAACCTTGTGATGATCCAAGACTTCAATAATATTAGCCTCCGCCATTCCATCAGCCGCTTGAACAAATTCATTATGATCAATTAAGATAATATTTTTCTGACTAGCATCGGTAATAACTTCCGGTTTAGCAAAGCTACTCTTGTTCAAAATATAGGCCGTCTCCTCGTTGACTTCACCAGCCATTGCAGCAATATATTTATCTGTGTTCTCTAATTTATTTTTCAACTCCGCATAACAAATCGCTCCAGCAACGCTATCTAAGTCTGGTGATTTGTGTCCGATAATATAAATTTTATCTTGCATATTGATTTATAAAATTATTTAATTATTTATTTTCTTCATCAACGCTTTCAGCTTCTTCGACTACCTCTTCTTCAGCAACTATTTCCATACCTTCACTTTTTTTAGTTCCACTTTCAACGATATCAATTTTCCAACCAGTTAAACGAGCAGCTAAACGAGCGTTTTGACCACCCTTACCAATAGCCAATGATAATTGATCAGCGGCAACCGCCACAGTCGCCTTTTCAGTTTCTTCATCAATATCAATTCCTAAAATTTTGGCTGGTGATAAAGCATTGATGATGAATTTCTTTGGATCTTCATCATACTCAATAATATCCACTTTTTCGCCACCCAATTCTTTAATAATGGTTTGGATGCGCGCGCCCCGTTGACCAACACAAGAGCCAATTGGATCAATATTTTCTGAATCAGTCCAAACTGCCACTTTTGATCTAGAACCAGCTTCACGCGCCAATTTCTTAATCTCAATCAAGCCATTGGAAACTTCAGGAATTTCTAAATAAAAGACTTTGCGTAAAATTTCTTCTGAAGTTCTTGACAAAACAATCTCTGGTCCCTTCGCCTTCAAGCTCACTTCTTTAACATAAACCTTAATTCTCTCACCAGGAATATATTTTTCACCAGGGATTTGCTCTTCACTCTGTAAAATACCAATTGATTTACCAAGGTCAACCAAAACAAAACGTCTTTCTCGTCTTTGAATCACTCCACTTACCACTTCATGTTCTTTGTCTTTAAAATCATTAAACACCATTTCTCTTTCTGCCTCTCTTAATCTTTGAATAATAACTTGTTTTGCAGTTTGTGCTGCCATGCGTCCATAAGTAGCCGGTACATCCAATTTAATTTTTAACTCGTCTCCAATCTTAGCACCTTTCTTCAATAATTTCGCATCTTTAATTTGCATTTCTGTTTTTGGATTGAATTTTTTTACCCCATCTTCACCCTCAGCCAATTCATCTTCACCACTTACCGCTTCAACGGGGGCAATTTCACCGTCAACCTCTTCACCCTCAATCACCTCTTCCTCTTCTGGTAAATCTTCTACCACAGTTTTTACATCAAACACCTTTGACTTCGCCACATCACTTTCGTCAAACTCAATTTTAATATTTTGGTTTTTAACTCCAAAATCTTTTCGATAGGCCGCCGCTAAAGCTGATTCAATAGTCTCAATAACTGCTTCGTAGCTTAAATTTTTTTCCTCGCAAACTTGTTTGATTGCATTTGATAAATCTGACATAGTTTTTATCTTAATATTACATATTTTTCGAATAAATTTTCAAAAAATACCAAAATAATAAATATTTAAAAATAAAGCTAGTTAATATACATCAACTAGCTTTATGCTCATATATTACTACACAATAAAGAAATAGTCAAGTTCCCCTTGAAATTAATTTTTTTCTTTGATATATTAAAAACATAAACAACAAGGATAAAAAGTCTCCCACATTCTTGTTTTTTTTATTTAACGGCTTGATAGCCAAGTGGTAAGGCAGAAGTTTGCAAAACTTCCATCGTGGGTTCGATTCCCTCTCAAGCCTCAAAATTATAAAAAAAGACTTAAGTCCAGAGTTTTGTGGACTTAAGTCTTTTTTATTCACATTTAAGTCCAGTTTTTACTGGACTTAAATAATAAATAAACACCATATAATTACTACTTAAGTCCACAAAACTCTGGACTTAAGTTTTTAATTAGACACACTTTATCCACAAAAAATATCTATTTTTATACATTTCGACTTAAGTCCACAAAACTCTGGACTTAAGTTAAAAAAGTTATCAACAAGCCCCCTTTTGACCAAAATTTTATATTTAATATTAGCTATAAAATAAAACACTTGCCTGGATTGACTCTCTCGCCCGAATGTGGTATACTTTATTTATAAAGCAAAAGAGCACATTATATATTAATATAATTATTTTTTACTGGTCATTACTGCTAGATCTGACATAGCAAAAAAACAAAAATAAAAAAAAGGTTGGTCCTAATCATCAAAAAAGATCGAGAGCAACCACTAGACTGGTAAAAAATTCAGCTTCCTAAAGTCAGAAAGAAAGCTTCACCCCTACAGAACGATATTTTTGGTTCATTGCCAAAAACATTCTGAGGGATGGAGCTCAGACAATAGCCCATAAATTCATTTGTTTATAACAAGAAGGGGCCCGTCTGGGCTCCTTTTTTTTATTTTTTAAAACCCCCCAACCTTGCCAAAATAAATTATTTCCTATATACTGAGAGTATAAATTTTACCCTAGCAAAAGTGCTGGTTGGCTTATATTAAATAACAACCTTCATTTCAAAAAATATATGAGTACAGAAAAAGATCTATTTGCAACCCTAAGTCCAGAAGATATTAAAAAAATCAAAGAGAATCTTATTTTAGAGCGGGTTGAAATATTAAAAGAGGTTAACGATATCACCGACGGAGCTGATAATGTTAAATTTCCTGAGTTTGGTGACAAGTTAGACGAAAACGCTCAAGAAATCGATGAATACACTACCAACCTAGCCACGGATAAAGTATTAGAATCAAGTCTTCGCGACATTGATAAAGCCTTAGAACGTATTGAAAATAAAACTTACGGAGTTTGTAAGTATTGTCACAAACCAATTAACCCAAAAAGATTATTAGCTCGCCCTGTTGCAAGCGCCTGCGTTGAATGTAAAACAAAATTACAAAATCAATAAAATACTCATGAAATTTATTGAAAGCAATAAATTATTTCAAAAAAAGATGGCTACCTGGTTTTTGTTAGCCATCTTTTTTGTTATCCTAGATAGGTTTTTTAAAATTGTTAGCGTACAACAGTTTAATTATGTATTAATTACTGACTGGCTCAAATTTAGTTTAGCTAAAAACTATTTTATTGCCTTTTCTATTCCTCTTTCTGGAACTTTACTAAACTATACTATCTTTTTTATTATTATCGGGTTAATCTTCTCTCTTTTAACCAATAAAGGTCAGACAACCGCTATTAAAGGCGCTTTTTCCTTTATTATTTTGGGTGCTTCTAGTAATTTATTCGATCGACTTAAATATGGCTATGTTATCGACTATTTAAGCGTTAAGTGGTTTACAGTTTTTAATATAGCTGATGCCATGATTGTTTGTGCAATTTTTTACTTACTTATAACGGAATTTAGAAAAAAATAATCAATTTTTTCTCATTAACCTTGTTTGTTTTTTTAACAATTTTTTTTAATACTCACTAACTTTATCTAATTAATTATATTTGTTATAATACAGGCATTACATTAATATATATTTATGAAAAAATCAGAAATTAGAAAGGATTATCTATTGGACAAATACGTCATTATTACACCTGGTCGTGCTGCTCGTCCACACGACATCAACGAGCAGACTATTATAAAACATAATGATGATTGTTTTTTTTGCCAAGAAAGTTTAAAAAAACAACAAAAAACAATAAAAAATTATTTATTAGATGAAATTAAAGAAAAAAGCAAACAACAGATAGCGGTAATTAGAAATATTTTTCCCGCCCTTTCCGTAGATAATAAAAAAGCTTATGGTTATCAAGAGGTAATCGTTGAAACTCCTTATCACTCCAAGGAATTAGGAACCCTATCAGAAAAAGAAATTGAAAATGTTTTAAAAATATACTCACACCGAACAAAAGAACTACAAAAAGACAAAAAAATTGACTATATTTTATGTTTTAAAAATCAAGGGTCAAAGGCTGGCGCCTCAATAGCCCACGCTCACTCGCAAGTCTTCGCTAGTAGCATTCTACCACCAGATATAAAAAACGAATTAGAATTAGCTAAACAGTATAAAGAAAAAAATAAAACTTGTTTTTATTGTGACTTATTAAAAAAGGAGGCCAAAACAAGTAGAAAAATATTTGAAGACTTGCACGTTGTCGCCTTTGCTCCTTATGCCAGTGAATATCACTATGAAGCTTGGATATTTAGCAAGCGCCACTTAGATAATATCACAAAACTTAACAAACAAGAGTTTAAATCGTTTGCTAAGGTTTTAAAAAAAATCCTTCTTAAACTTAAGGCTTTGGATATTTCTTATAACTATTTTTTACATCAGGTTGTTTCAGACAATGATCAACATTTTTATCTAAAAATTCAACCTCGTGATAGCGTCTGGGCAGGTGTTGAACTTGGTTCTGGACTTATTATTAACTCTGTCGCTCCAGAAGCCGCCGCTCAATATTATCGAAAATAATTTGAAATTAAAAATAATCAATTTCCATTCTTACAAAAAGCCAATGGCTTTTATAATTAATATATAAATAAATGCCAATACCACACATGCAAAATAATAATAGTTGGAGGGACAACAATAAAAAACCTTCATTCGTTAATAAGAAAAAGTCTTTTGCTGATCGACACAAAAAAACCGCTGGTGATTTTTTTTCCCGCCTCAATTTTAAGAAAAACTTTCTTATTTATGCTTTATCCAGTCTCCTGGTTTTTGGCTTAATTGTTGTTGGTTTTGTTTTATGGTTATCAAAAGATCTCCCTAATCCAAACCAACTAATTAATCGAGAAATTGCTCAGAGTACTAAAATTTATGACCGCACTGGTGAAACCATTCTTTATGAAATCCATGGTGATGAAAAAAGAACACTAATAAATCTTGATGAAATACCAGATTATGTTGAACAAGCAACCATTGCCGTGGAAGATAAAAATTTTTATAAACACAGCGGTTTTAGTTTTTTCGCAATCTTAAGAACAGCTATTACCAATGTTCTTTTTGGAAAAAAGGCTGGTGGCTCAACACTAACCCAACAATTTGTTAAGAATTCTGTTTTAACAAATGAAAAAACCTATACTCGAAAAATAAAAGAGTTAATTCTCGCCTACCGTTTGGAAAAAAAGTTTAGTAAAAATGAAATTTTACAAATGTATTTAAACGAAATTCCTTATGGTTCTACCTCTTATGGTGTTGAGGCAGCTAGTCAAAGATATTTTGGAAAAAATGTTAAAAATATTACTCTAGCCGAAGCCGCTGTTTTAGCAGCGCTACCTCAAGCGCCTAGCCGTTATTCCCCTTACGGGACCAACCTTGAACTTTTAATGGGCCGCCAGGAACATATTTTAGACCTCATGGTTGAACAGGGTTATATCACTAAAGACCAGGCCGATGAAGCAAAAAAATATCCACTCGAATTTCAAAAACAAGATGAAAATATTAAAGCGCCTCATTTCGTTATGTACATCAAAGAATTGCTAGCAGAAAAATACGGCGAAAAAATAATTGAACAAGGCGGTTTAAAAATATACACCTCCCTTGATTTGTATAAACAAACCATAGCGGAAGAAGTTCTCAAAGAACAGGCCGAAAAAAATCTAACAAATTATAAAGCAACGAATGCAAGCTTAGTTTCCATTGATCCAAAAACTGGCGAAGTGTTGGCCATGGTTGGTTCAAAGGATTATTTTAGTAAAGATATCGACGGACAAGTTAACATTGCCTTAAGCAATCGTCAGCCTGGCTCATCTATGAAACCTTTAGTTTATGCCGCAAGCTTTTTAAAAGGCTATTCGCCAAACACCATGCTTTATGACGTAGTAACAAATTTTTCCAACGATCCAGCAAAATCCTACGAACCGCACAATTATGACAGCAAAGAACATGGTCCAGTTAGTATGCGCATGGCGCTCGCCGGCTCTCTAAACACACCCGCCGTTAAAGCCATGTACCTCGCTGGGATTGATAATGTTTTAGACTTAGCCGACAAACTTGGCTACTCAACCTTAAAAGATAAAGACCGTTTTGGTTTATCTTTGGTCCTGGGTGGTGGAGAGGTTAAACTACTAGAACACGTGAATGCTTATAGCGCCTTTGCTCGTGATGGGGCTATTCATTCCATAAAACCTATATTAAGAATTGAAGATGCGAATGGAAATATCATGGAAGAGTTTAAAGATTCGGAAAGACAAGTTCTTGACCCCAATGTTGCGCGTATGACCACCGATATCTTGTCAGATAATAATGCACGCGCATATATTTTTGGTATTAAAAATTGGTTAACCTTTAGTAATGATCGCCCAGTCGCTGCTAAGTCTGGTACAACTAATGATTATCGTGATGCTTGGACAATTGGTTATACTCCATCAATTGTTACTGGTGTCTGGGTTGGCAACAATGATAATAGTGAAATGAAGCGCGGCGCCGATGGCGGTGTTGTTGCCGCTCCAATTTGGAATAAATATATGAAAAAAATCCTAGGCGATACCCCCATTGAATACTTTAAAAAACCAGAAATCAAATCCACTGGTAAAGCAGTTCTCGATGGCGGTAATCCTCTAGAAAAAATTGTTCTCGTTGATAAAACCTCTGGCTTATTAGCCTCTAGCTCAACTCCGCCAGAATATGTTGAGGAAAGAAAATTTATCGACCCACACAGTATTCTTTATTACGTTAATAAAGATAATCCAGCTGGACCTATCCCAACAAACCCAGCCAATGATCCTCAGTTTAACCTTTGGGAAACAGCAATAAAAACCTGGGCTGATAAACAAAACTTTGCCACATCCTCAGTACCGACCGAGATTGACAATATTCACACCCTGGAAAATCAACCAACCTTAACCATCTTAAGCCCAGTTAATAATGAAACTATTACCAACCCGATTTTAACCGCAACTATTGAAGCTCAGGCAAAAAGAACAATTACGCGAGTTGAATATTATATTAATGACAACTTGTTTTACACCAATACTCTGTTCCCTTACAAATTAGAAAAAGCAATTCATTTTTTACCAAATGGTTTTTACAACCTAAGAGTTAAAATTTGTGACGATGTGGAAAATTGCAAAAGTGAAACTATTGAATTTAATCTTAAGCTCGCAAATAACAAAAATGTTTCCCCAGCAGAAATTTCTTTAACCAACCCACAGGCAAACGCTGTTATTTCCAATTCTGGCTTCCCTTTAAATATTTCAGTAAATATTAATGATATCGATCAGGTAACTAAAATAAATTTTTACTACCTTAATGATAAAAACACGGCGACTCTAATAAGTTCCCTCCAAAATGAAAATGTAAAAACTGAAGCTATTCGATGGGCTGAAATTCCTGCCACTGGTAGCTATAAACTATACAGCGAGGCTGTTCTCTGGTCTGGTAAACTTATCAAAAGCGACGAGGTTTCTATTACTATTAACAACACGGAAATAAAAAATTAAATTAATTTTAAAAAAACAGCCGCTAATTTAGCGGCTGTTTTTTTATCTAGTTTTATTTATTGTTTTATAGGCATGATGACATATAAATAATCGTCCTCCTTAACAGAGCTTAACAAACAAGGCGTATTGCCATTAATTATTTTCAATTTAATAGATTCATCATTGATATTATTAATTCCATCTAATAAAAATTTATAATTTAATACCACTCCATTATCATCCCCTTCTACTTGAGCATCGAGCTCAACTACATTCTCACCGGTCTGACTAGAGGTTGAAGAAATAATTATTTTATTCTTATTTGCTGGTAAATCAATATTTACATCATTAATACCCGTCTTAGAAAAAATTGAAGAAGTTTTTACCGCCCTAATCAACTCACTCTTATTAACAATAACAGTTGTCTTACTATTAATTGGTATAATTTGTTTATAGTCTGGATATTGACCATCAATTAAACGAGAAATTAATTCCACATTACCAATCGTGAATAAAATCTGATTATCAGATAAATACATATTTAAATTCTTACTCTCATTGCTAAAATCTTCGCTTTTAATATTAGATAAAATTCTCACTAACTCCTGTAGTGTTTTTGCTGGGACAATAATTTTACTTAAAACTGCATCTTGGTTATTTTTTTTAATTTTCACTCTTTTTTCAGCTAAGCGAAAACTATCAGTTGCGGCCATAAATAATTCCTCTTCCTTAAAATCAAAAAGTACGCCTGTTAATTCTAAACGATTATCACTGTTTGAAACTGCAAAAATAACCTGTGATAAGGCTTTTTTAAATTCATCAACCGGAACTTCAAAAAAACTTTTCTTTTCAATTTTTGGAATTAAGGGATATTCTTCAGCGGACAAACCCTTAATAATTGTTTTATAGTTTTCACTCTTAATGGTTAGTTTATTTTCCCTTACCTCAAGGTCGACTTTATTATTAGGTAATAAAGAAATAAAATCGGATAAAATTTTTGCCTCAACTGTGAACTCACCTTCTTTTTCCACCTTACCACGCACTGAACACGTAATACCTAATTCCAAATCAGTAGTAATCAACTTAATTCCATCATCATTGCATTTAATTAATATGTTGTTTAAAATCGGTAGATTAACATTTTTACCAGCAATGTGGCCAACTAATTGCAAACCGTTTTTTAAATTTTCTTGCAAACTTGAAATTTTCATAAAAACTTTTTATTAATTAAATACTGCTATACATTTGATGTTTAATTGATTCAATATCTTGGCGAATCCTTTCGTTCTCCTCAACCTCTTTTAAAATCTTGTTAAATGCGTGCATGGCGGTTGTATGGTCCCTTCCACCTAATTCATAACCAATGGTTGGATACGAAGAATTAATCTCTTTACGCATTAAATACATAGAAATTTGACGTGGATAAACCAATTCCTTCTTTCGTGATTTACCAGTTATCTCCTTCACACTAATACTAAAAAAACTAGATACTGAGTCCACAATATCCTTACAAGAAAGTGATTTTGATTTAGCACTAGAAATTAAACCATTTAAAACACTTTTAGTTGATTCTACGGTTGGTTTGGAATTATTAAATTCATGAAAAGCAATTATACGATTTAAAGCGCCCTCTAATTCGCGGATATTGTTTTTAATATTATTAGCAATATACTCTAAAATATCGCGACCCAATGAGTAATTCTTCTCTTTGCATTTAGTTTCTAAAATTGCCATTCTAGTTTCAAGGTCTGGGTGTACAATGTCCACAATCATTCCCCACTCCAATCGTGATAACAATCTTTTTTCAAACGCGGGAATTGATTTTGGTGGTAAATCAGAGGTGATAATAATTTGTTTATTAGTTTGGTGTAATTCATTAAAAGTATGAAAAAATTCCTCCTGAGTTCCATCTTTACCGGCCATAAATTGAATATCATCAATCATCAACAAGTCAACATTACGATAACGATCTTTAAAATCTTTTGCTTGACCAGATTTTACTGCTTGAATATAATCATTAGTAAACTTTTCACTCGTTACATACATAATACGGTCAGTTTTATTAATCACCTCATGTCCAATTGCTTGCAATAAATGAGTTTTACCTAAACCAACCCCTCCGTAAATAAACAAAGGATTATAGGCATTACCTGGATTAGCAGCAACGGCTCGACAAGCAGCATTTGCTAACTCATTCCCTTTACCTACAATAAATTGATCAAAGGTATAACGTGAGTTTAAACCATATTTATTAATAACAATTCCTTCAGTGTTTTCACTAACTACATCTTTTTTAATTTTTATCTTTTTTAACAAGTCATCAACGGGACTTGTTTTTCGAGTTTCAACTTTATATAAAATTTCTTTAATTTTTTCACTCTTAATACTTTCAATTGCTTCACTAATTTGTGTGTGATATTTTTTTTCCAACCATGCCTTGGTAAATGTATTAGGAACACAGATTATTGCTTTCCCTTCTTCAAACGAAGAAACAAACGTATCTTTGAACCAGGTTGTAAAATTAGCTTTTGAGAGATTAAGTTCAATTTCGCCTAACACGGCTTGCCAAAGTTGATCATTGTTCATAGATTTTCAAAATTTAATTTTTTTACAACCAGGAAAGATAAACTCCTGACTATACAAAAAGATGTAGGCTTTTTATTAATTACGATATGTCTATTATAACAATTTCTTTTTTTTATTCAAACATTAAGAAATGTTTATAGTTTGTGCGCAAAAAGTGGATAACTAATTATTTAAATTTACTTAATATTAAAGACTTAAGTCCTATTTTTAAAATCTTATTAACAGTTAATTTTAATTAAACTATCTAGGCAAAAAGTATGAAAAATTTAAAATATTATTTTTTTAAAAGTTTATTAATTATTATTTATTTATTTATAAATTATAAACTGATTATAATAATAAGTCGGTTAATAAAAATGGCAAAAATTGAATTCAGCTATAACCTTAGAAAGAAAACGGGTTTAATAAACTGTGAATAAGCATAAAAAAGAGATAGGTAAAAAATTAATAACAAATGAATAAGAAAGTAAAAATTTTGTTTATTAACAATTTATTAAAATTGATTAGTATTCTAAGCACAAGAATATTCACAGGAAAAGTGGAAAACAATTTGGGTAAATTTTTACTTGAATATGGTTGTTGACTTTTATATTTAAAAATGTTACATTATGTTTATTAAAAATAAAACAAAGGAAATATAGAGTTGCAAGCATTAATTGCAAAGTTTTCAGTATTACCTTTTTGATTGACATGTCAAAAAAAACTTTTCAACCAAATACTCGTAGAGCTTCGAAAAAACACGGTTTTATGAATAGAATGGAGACTAAAAATGGTAGAAATACTATTAAAAGACGGAAGCTAAAGGGCCGGAAAAAGCTTACTAAATAAAACAAAATGAGAATAACCTTTTAAAAAATACAAGAATATAATTTCTTGTATTTTTGTATTTGTTTTTTTATTAAAAGATTTTAAAAATAAAATAAATAAAATGTTTACTTATTATCCTCGTTATCTTGTTATAAAGATTTTAAAAATATACCAAAAAACCCTGTCTCGGGATCATGGTTTATTTAAGTTTTTATATCCCTATGGTCATTGTCGGTTTACACCAACATGTTCAGATTATGCCATTCAATCTATTTTTAAGTATGGTATACTAAAAGGAGGAATAAAAGCAACCTGGCGTGTTTTACGCTGTAATCCTTGGAACAATGGTGGTTATGATCCCCTTAAATAATTATTAATAATTAAATAATATATTAAAACAATATGTTTGAAACTCTTTTTTATCAACCAATTCTTAATTTATTAATTTGGTTATATGATGTGATTCCAGGACAAGACTTAGGAATAGCTATTATTTTGTTAACTATAATTATTAAAATCCTCCTCTATTCCCTAAATAGTAAACAAATAAAATCACAAAAAGAATTACAAGAACTGCAGCCCAAAATTGAAGAAGTAAAAAATAAATACAAGGATAGCAAAGAAGAGATGGGAAAGAAAATGATGGAGTTGTATAAGGAACACAAAGTTAATCCTTTTGGATCCTGTTTACCACTTTTAATTCAAATGCCGTTCTTGTTTGCCTTGTTCCGAGTTTTTAGGGATGGTTTTGAGGATGGGGCTTTAAAATTGATTTACCCATTTATTCATAATCCAGAAACAATTAATTATATCTCTTTTGGATTTTTAGATCTTTCTAAAAAGAATATTTATATCGCGATTTTAGCTGCCTTGGCACAATTTTGGCAGGCAAAGATGATGATGTCTAAAAAGACCGAGGTTAAGGGCTCAGACTCCAAGAATGAGGATATGGCGGCGATTATGAATAAGCAGATGGTTTATTTTATGCCAGTGATGACCTTTTTTATGGCCAGTTCTTTTTCCGCTGGTCTAGCATTGTATTGGTTGGTTACTACCCTTCTATCTGCTTTTCAACAGCTTTATATTTTGAAGAAAAAAAATAACCCCAAATCGAAAATTATCGAAGGGGAGCTTATTTCTTAAAACTTTTTTTGGCTAATATTAAATAAAAAACTAGAAAAAACGGTTTTTTCCAACAATTAGGTTAATTTTTTCTTTACCTAAAGAGATTTCAACCGGAGTGGGAACCTCCATTGAATTATCTATTACCGCTGAGCTTTTTTTATTAATAAGTGCAAGATGTTTAAATTTAAAATGACTTTGCTCAGATTTGTTTGTTTTGAATAAACCAGAATTATTAGTTTGAATTAATAATTCCAAAGAGCTGTTAATGTCAGTTTCTCGGTTTTCTAAAGAGGTGTTTATAATATTTATAATCCCCTCTTTTTTTATTTCAATTGAAAAATCTTTATCAATATTTATAATTGTATCCTTGGTTGTAATTGAGACATTGAAGAGAAAAAATAAATTGTTAATTTTACCTAAACTTAATTGTTTGACTCGACGAGCAGATAATATATCACAAGCATTTTCTTCTAGTTCAATACCGAGGAATTTGGCAAGTTCATTATTTTTTTTACCAACCGGAATAAAACCAATTGGAATAATATTGGTTTTATTATCAGTGTTAGATTTAATGATTGAGTTAATAACTTGATTTAATAAATTATCATTACCAACCGCAATAATGGTTTTGGCGCCCTTTTTTAATTCATTCTCAATGGCGTTATAAATTGAGTTCATAACGCCCAGCCGGATGATTTTGCCATTTAGACCAAGATCTGTGATTCTGGTTTCTATTTTAGCAAGCAAGGGTTGGTATTTTTTTTCATTAAGATAGTTATCGTATATATAAATATGCATCTTTATTGTTTAACGCTTAAGTAGATAAAAAATAGAGATTATTTTTGTTCTTCGGCTCCGTGTTTAATCATGGTACATTTTCCATTAAAAATAGCGTTTTTTTCTATTGAAATTTGAGCCGCTTCAATATTTCCAAAAATTTTTGCTGACTTGGTGATTTCCAAATAACCTTTAATTTTGATATCCCCCGTTATCTCGCCACCGATCTTGGCGTCCAAGGCTTCAACTGAGGCTGTTATTTTTGCCTTTTCACGAACTAGTAGAAAGTTGTTTGTTTTGACACTCCCCTCAACTATTCCTTCAATAATGATGTTCCCCTGTCCATGAAAATTTCCCATTACTTTAATTGATGGTCCGATTATAGTCTCTGCCTCCTCTTTTGAAATATTATTTTGTTCCTTGTTAAACATATTTTAAATATTAATAATAATTAGTTTTTAGGTTTGTTGATTAAAGTTTAGTATATAAGAATAAAAAAAACAAGCTTTTAGTAAAGCTATTTTTAAACAAAGGTTAATTATTTTTTTGTATTAATTTGTTAAATAATTATAAATTGTTTATTGGGTAAGAAAATGAAAACTACACTTAGAGATAACAAGAGAATAGGGAAGTCTTGAAATTTAATTTTGTTTACATTACAATAAAAAGAGTTGTTGTACTGCTCCCATAGTTTAATGGATAAAACAAGGACCTCCTAAGTCCTAGACTCATGTTCGACTCATGATGGGGGCACAGAAAACTAATTTACAATACTTAAGTCTACAAAACTCTAGACTTAAGTATTAAGATGATTATAATTTAAAGTGAATAATTGTTTGTAATAACAGTTATTGTGAATATTTTTATAGATTATTAAAAATAGGCAAGTGTTTTTATCCATTAGCTTATTTTTTTTATTTAAATGAGTTCTATAAAAAACAGAATTTAGTTTTATGATCAAAATAGAAGTAGCTAATAGGGTTATTGTTTAGAAATAATTGATAAATTTGGGGTAAATAATAATACAAAAACTATATTTTAAAATAGTGGGGGATAAGTCCAGAGAACTCTGGACTTAAGTTTTAAAAATGGCTTATATTAAACAAGAAAAAACTGTGGAAAAGCAGTGTATATCTAAAATTTGATGATTTTGTCAAAAAGTGAGCAAATAAAGATAAGTCTACAGTTCTCTGGACTTAAGTCACATTTTTTAAATGGGTGGATAAGTCCAGGAAACCATGGACTTAAGTTTTAAAAATGGCTTATATTAAACAAAAAAAGTGTGTGGAAAAGTGGTGGATATGTTTTTGGTATTCATTAATTCAAGCGTTGTAATAGATGTTTTTTTATGTTTATTTAGTTGACACTATGCCAGGGTGTGTAATATAATATATTTATGAAAACACAACAACAATTGATAAATAATGTTATTGGACAACTGAATGGAGTCTCTAGGATGTTAGATGAGAATAAAGAATGTTTAGCGGTAATTGCTCAAATGAAGGCAGTGCATTCAGCGGTGGGGAGTTTAATGAATAAGTTTATTGAAGAAAATTTTATTAAGTGCACTAAGTCGTATGGGGAAAAAAGTAGTGATGATTTAATGAAGAAACTATTAATTGAATTAACCAAAAAATAATTTATTATTAAAATGATATATTTATTGTTTGTAATAAAACTTATATATATTGTACAAATAAAAAATGACTAAACAATTTACAGATGATAATTTTCAAACAGAAGTAATTGAGGCTTCTAAGGTAAAACCAGTATTAATTGATTTCTTTGCGGTTTGGTGTGGACCTTGTAAAATGCAAGGACCGATTATTGATGAGGTGGCAGAATTAATGGGTGACAAGGCAGTGGTGGGTAAGCTTAATACTGATGAGTCTCAAGCAACAGCAATTAAATATGGAGTTATGAGCATCCCCACGTTAATGATTTTTAAAGACGGAGCGCTAAAGGAAACAATGGTTGGTATGCAACCAAAGACTGGCCTAATTGAGTTGCTTAAAAAATATTTTTAATATGATCTAGTGTAAAAAGCGCAAAATCGAGATTTTGCGCTTTTTATTTTAAAAAAATGAAAAATTTATATTTAGTGAGAGTTTTACAAAGTAATTATTGCAAACTGGTTTTTTTATTGGCATTTTTTGGTAGTTATTATTTAGTGCCAGCCAATATTTTTATCGGAAAATATCGCTTATTAGTATTAGTGTTTATGTTAATTTTTTCAACTGTGGCAATGTGCGTGGTTAGAAATATCAAAGAGAAGGTTATTGTGGCACACCAATTAAAGACTTCGTTTGTGGGACTGCTTTTGTATATTTTGGGTTTGTCAGCACTACAGGTGTGTGGGATGAGCGCAACAATGTGCACTGCTAGTATTGGGGCTGGACTTGTTTCTATTATTTTTCCAGGAGCAGTCTTTAATTATTTAGTTGAATATAGTGTTTATGTTATATATTTTTCGATAATAACACAATTATTTGTTCTCCATCATTTAAAATGTTTTTTTTCTAATAATAAATAATATTTATAATTTTTTAATCTACATTTAATCTTAATTATGTATTATAATTAAAGCAGTTAGTAATTTATTTAATATAAGCACGGTCTAAATTATAAAGTAATTAGCGTGTGAAAAAAACTTTATGTTAGGAGAAAAAACGAAAAAAAATCTTGAAGCGGCTTTTGCTGGTGAATCAATGGCGCGTAACAAGTATACTTATTTCGCCAAGGTGGCACGCGAAGCCGGCTATGAGCAGGTTGCTAATGTATTTGAGGAAACTGCAAATCATGAAAAAGCACATGCAAAGCTATGGGCAAAAAAATTAGAATTAATTGGGGGTATTGAAGAGGTTTTACAAGCGGCAATTGACGGAGAACATCATGAAATTGAAGAAATGTATCCACAGATGGCTAAGGATGCAAAAGATGAAGGGCATAATGATATTGCGTTTCTTTTCGAGAAGGTGGCTGAGGCAGAAAAAATGCACCGTGAACGTTATAAAAAGCTCCTAGATAATATTAAAAAAGAACAAGTCTTTAAAAGAGATGAAGAAAAGGAGTGGAAGTGTGGTAATTGTGGATATGTGCATACTGGCGATGATGCTCCGGTGCGATGCCCAGCTTGTGCGCATGAACAAAAATACTTTGAATTGTTTGTGGAAAATTATTAATAAGAAAATTGTTTATGAAAATATTTACGTGTCGGATTTGCGGTGAAGTTTATTTGGGTGAAGAAGTTCCACACACCTGTCCTTTTTGTGGAGTGAGTCGACGCTATTTATGGTTGTCCAAAATTTGGAAAGATGAAGGAAAAGATTTAGTATTAAGCGACGCGAGCCGAAGTAATTTAGAAAAAGCTTTAAAAATAGAACTTTCGAATACGGCGTTTTATTTGGCCGCGGCGCAGAATTTGAGCAATCAGGAAATCGCTTTAATGTTTAAGGGTTTAGCAAAAGTTGAAAATGAGCATGCTGGTGTTTTTCGTAAATTATTAAAAGCAAAAATAGAAAATGATCCAAGCGTGGTTGAAAATTGTGCTGATGATGCTACTGGGGCTGTGAAAGAGTCAGCGGCAAGAGAGCAACGAGCGGTAGAATTTTATGGACAAGCCATGGGTGAAGCAAGTGAGCCATGGGTTAAGGAAGTTTTTAAAGCGATTATGGAAACCGAGGCTGATCATTTAAAACTAGATAATAATTATTTAAAGTTAAAAATATGACAAATTTAAATGAAGTTTATAAATGTGCGATTTGTGGCAACATTGTTGAAGTGGTGCATACAGCTGGTGGACAATTAGTGTGTTGTGGGCAAGCAATGAATTTGCAAGTTGAAAACACAACTGATGCGGCTGTTGAAAAACATGTGCCTGTGATAGAGAAGACGGAGAATGGATATAAAGTGAGCGTGGGCGAGGTGACACATCCAATGATTGCAGAACACTATATTGAGTGGATTGATTTGATAGTTGACGGAAAAGTTTATCGAAAGAATTTGGCACCAACAAATGAACCGATGGCGGAATTTTGCATTATAGCAGAGACGGTAACCGCTCGTGCCTATTGTAATCAACACGGACTTTGGAAAGTATAATAAAAAAACCTCAGTTTAAAATACTGAGGTTTTTTTATTTCCTTAAATAGTGATATAATTAAAGTATTAATAAATAATTAAAAATCTATGAAAAAGAAAGTCGGTGTCTTTACTTTTACCTGTGATGAGGGGTGTAGCATTTATTTGATTGAGATTTTTAATAAAAAACTTGTAGGTTGGTTGGAGAAGATGGAGTTGTCATATTTTTTGTCTATGAAAGATCGGCGTGATGTGACTGATTTTGACGTGGTGTTAGTTGAGGGAGTAATAACTACCGAAAGAGATTTAAAAGAAATTAAAGAACTGAGAAATAAGACGAAGATTTTAATTGGCATGGGTAATTGTTCAATAACAGGTATGCCGACCTGTCAACGTAATAATTTTAATGAGGAACAGTTGGAGGAGATTAAGGATGATTTGAAAAAATTTCATTTTTTGTCAAAATGTATGGCAATCAAAGAAGTGGTGAAATTGGATGATGAAATTCAGGGATGTCCGATTGATGAGAAAAAATTCATTGAAGTTTTTGAAAAATATATTTAAAATAAATTTTATGCATACATGTGATATCGACATTTCAATTAATCGTTTATCAAAAATTGAAGGACACGCTGATTTAGATGTGAAGATTCGTGATGGCAAAGTGGAAGATGTGCAGTTGCACGTGATGGAGAATCAACGTTTTTTTACACAGGCAGTTCAAGGTAAATCAGCTTTGGCGGTGCCACAATTGGTGTCACGTATTTGTGGGACATGCAGCGTGGCCCATTTAACCGCTTGTATTGAGGCGGTAGAAAAAACTTTAGAAATTGTGCCGAGTGAACAAACAGTTATCATGCGCAAGTTGATGATGTATTCCCTGATGATTCGTGACCATGCCTTGCATTTGTATTTTTTTGCGATGCCGGATATTTTTGGTATTGACTCAGCTCTAGAAATTGCGGACCTAGATAAAGATTTTTTATTGAGTAAGGGAGTACCAGCTGGAATTGACGGAAAGGAATTAATCCATCAATCTTTACACATGAAAGAGGCGGGTAATAATTTATCAAACTTAATTGGCGGACGCTCAGTGCACGCACCCTTTGAAGTAGTCGGCGGTTTTACGAATGAAGTGGATAATACTAAAGTGCCGGCGATGATTGAGGAATTAAAAAGCATTCGCGAATCTGTAATTAATTTGGCGGAAATTTTTTATAACTGTCATTGGGAATTAAAACGCAAAACTAATTTTGTCGCCTTGGCCACGCCGGACTTTTCTTTTTTAGAAGGAGCGATTTGCTCTTCGGATGGTGCGTGTATTAAAGAGGCAGATTATTGGGATCATCTGCACACTGTGGTTTTGCCATATTCACAAGCGAAAGGTTTTGAGTTTGAAGGTAAAGAATATATGGTGGGCTCATTGGCGCGTTTAAATTTAAATAAAGAAAGTCTGCATAAAAATACCAAACAAGATATGAAAAAATATTTGGATGTTTTTCCATCAAACAATATTTATCATAATAACTTAGCGCAGGCAATCGAGATTATGCATTCCGTTGATCATGCGATTGAACTTTTAACTAATACGAAATTTAAAAAAGAAGAAATAAAAAAACCCTTGAAGCAGGATGGCGAGGGAGTGGGCGTTGTGGAAGCACCACGCGGCACTTTGTATTATTGGCTGGGAATTGAAAAGGGGAAAGTGCGTTACGCGAATTTGGTGATTCCAACGGCGCAAAATTTAGTAAACATGCGTGAAGATGTTCGTTTGGCAGTGAGTGGTATTTGTGAGACTGGGATTACCCCCGAGAAGATTTGGGAAGAGAAAATAAAATTTGAAGTGGAAAAAATAATTCGCGCCTATGATCCGTGTATGTCTTGTGCGTCACATTTCTTGCGCGTAAATTGGACTTAGGTTTATTTATAAAACTTAGCTATCTCTTTAACAAGTTGCTCCAAGGCAACTTGTTTGTTTATAAACATGGGAACGCAAAAAATAGTCATTTTTTCCAAGTGTCCTATTTTGTGTAATAGCTTGAGATTAAAACCAAGATCGAAGTCATGCATGGAATATTTTGGTTCGATTTGAATTTGGTTAATATCTGTGAGAATTTTTACTTCTTTAATATCTTCAACGGTGTCGATGATTACCAATTCTTTGTTGTCAGGATGGAGATTTTCGTTCGGGTCTTGGATAATAAAATCGATATCCGGAAAAAGCTTGCTTAACTCAGGTTGGAGAAGGAGGGGGGTATTATCAAAATCTAATAAAAGATTGCCAAAGATGTAAATTTTTTTCTTCATATGAATAAATATATCTAAAAATAGAAAAAGTAGCAAATTTTGAATTATATGTATTCTCCCTCTCCTTTGTAGGAGAGGGTTAACGTAATCCTCGCCCGACTAATTATAAAGAGGGCGGGGTAAGGTAGAACGTGCGAAGAATATTAAATAGGAATTATTTTAATAATGATCCCTCACCCCAGCCCTCTCCCGGCGGGGAGAGGGAGTCAGTATAAATTTTCTCTGCATAGTAAGAATGACAAAACATATAAAGGTTGATATAATAGAAGTATGAATTTTGTAACCCTAACCAAAAGAAAAAAAGTAATAATTGTAGCGGTGACTATTTTTGTGCTGATTGTGTTTTTTGCCTTGGTTAGTTATCTGACAAAAAGAAATGCACAAAACAATTTACCAACGGTGGTTGTTAATGATACAAGCTTTGACGGACAGGTAAAAGACTTTAATGAGATTTATAAAAAAACTTTAGTAGCATTAAATGATAATAAAAAAGACGTGGCAGAGAAGGGGATGCAGGAGGTGTTGGCGTATTGGCTGGTAATTGAGAAAAATTTTATAAACAGTAAGCCGAAAGAATATATTACTACGCGGAACTGGGAAGAAAAGATTGATTCAATTACTGATCTTAACAGACTAGCCAATGATTTAATGCAGAGCGGAGATTATGTAGGCGCCTATGACCAGCTGGCAAAAGTGCGACAAAAGATTAAACAATTACGAGAAGAAAATCGCGTGAAAAATATAAGTAATAACTTTTTATCACTCAGTGATGAGGTGGATAAAATTACTAAAATAGAAAACAGAGAAGAAGTACTTAAGGCTTTGCCGATGCTAAAAATAAATTTTACAGAAGCTAAAGAATTTTATCCTGGAGACCAAGTGTACCAAACAATGATGGTGGGCTTTGCGGAGGTTATTAGTGATATTGAGAATTCGAGTGATACAACCTATAAGAAAAACCGTGATCGATTGAAACCGTCGTTTTTGGAGATTTATTTGAAGTTTGGGTAAGGGATTATAATTTATTATAGGAATAAAAAAAAATAACTCCGTTTGGAGTTATTTTTTTAGTGAGCGGGTAACGGGAATCGAACCCGTCTTTCCACCTTGGCAAGGTGATATAATAGCCACTATACCATACCCGCGTGGTTTTGTTTGAAAGATTTTAAACAAAAAAGCTAAGAGTTTTATTTCTTAACCTGAGTATATTGTAAACCATATTTAAAAATTTGGCAAGGGCTTGCAAAAGTTCTAATATTATTGTATAATTATGAAATTATGACAGTTTTAGCATATAACAAACGAGCAAATTTTGACTATGAGATTACCGACAAGTATGAGGCGGGGTTGGTTTTGGCTGGGCATGAAGTGAAGTCAGTGAAGACGGGGCATATCAGCTTGAAGGGGGCTTATGTGACTATCAAAGGGCGTGAAAGTGGGAAAGTGGAATTGTATTTGACCAATTCGCATATCCCGAAGTATAGTCGCGCGACGACGGTGTTGGATTACGATCCGGAAAGATCACGAAAATTATTATTGCACAAGAGCGAAGTGAATCATTTGATTGGCAAGAAGAAAGAACAGGGATTAACTTTGGTGCCGATTAAAATTTATACAAAACACAATTTGTTAAAATTGGAGTTTGGTGTTGGTCGCGGTAAGAAGAAATATGACAAGCGGGATGATATTAAAAAGAAAGATGTGGAGAGAGATATGAAGACAGCGACAAAGCGGGCGCAATATTCAAAGTAGTATAAAAAATAAAGCACATGACAAATATTGTCGTGTGTTTCAAGTTTCATGCTAAATGAAAAAAAGGGGATGCTGGGAATCGATAGCGTGCCTCTCTGTTAAATATTCAAGACGTGCGTTCCAATGAGCACGTTAATCACAGTTGGAGAAAAACAAGTGCTAAAAACACATTTGCAAAAGTAGCTGCTTTCAGCATGCCTGCTTTTGCTCCTGTTGCCGCTTAACTGCCGCGACCATCTGCCTTGGTGATGGCTTGATAGCCAAAAGCAGGTGTCATATTATCAAGCTAGATATATAAATCGTTTTCGTTTATATATTTAAATACAGAAGACTAGCTAGAATCGATTTTGTTTGGTTTTTACGATTTTAGCGAAACAACAAATCAGAATATTCTTGTACAGATATTAATGGATACATGTTAGACGCGGGTTCAACTCCCGCCATCTCCACCATACAAAGCAGAGTCGCAAGACTCTGTTTTTGTTTTAAGGTTAGCCGTAGAATTGACATCTAATGCACACATAATCTCTTGAAATTCTGGTTTCAAAACGGGTGTGTTGACCAAATGATGCCCAAAGCCATTTTCATTACCGTTTTCTAAGAGCTTAATTGTGCTTCGTAGTGTTGATGGTGAAAGGTGAGCGTACTTCATTGTTGTTTGGATATCAGAGTGACCTAACAACTGTTGTATAGCAGACAAGGGAGCGCCTCTCATGGCCAACTGTGAGGCGAATGTGTGTCTTAAGGCGTGCCAACCTATCTTTCGACCATTATCGCGATTAAGCTCGGTTTTAGCGATTAAGCGCTTTAAGGCTTGGCGAGCGAGATTTTCTTTAAGATAATCCCCATTACTATCAGCGAAGATAAAGCCTCTTGTTTTCTTGCGTTTAGCTAAGACACTATAAAGCCGAGGGGAGAGGGGAATATGTCTTTCTTTGTTGCTTTTGGTTGAGCCAAGGATGTCGCGATAAAAGGCACCTTTGACTGCTAGGAGTTTATTATCCCAATTGATATGTTGCCAGCTGATTGCGCGCAACTCTCCGTATCTCATGCCAGTGTGCAATGCAAACAAAATCATCTCTTGCAAATAACCATCTGCTTGATTGATTAACATTTCACTTTCTTCAAAGGTCATGAAATCAAATTTTTGTTGTGGCACTGATAGTCTTTTAATTCTAGGCGGTGTCTCTAGTTCATCCCACTCAACGGCGTGCGTTAAGCAAGTGTTTAAGATGGTGAGATGATTATTAACTGTTTTATTACATAATCCTTTTTTTAAAGCAAGAGCTTTGTATTCCTCTACTAAAAAGTTTGTAATTTCATTCAGTTTACATTTACCAAAGAATGGCACGAGGTGAGTTTTAAGCACACTAGTTTTACCACGCACACCAGAGACTTTATTATTTGTCTTGGCATACAGCTCGACCCATTTCCAAGCGAAGTCACTAAAGAGTATTACCTTTTTTATTTTCTCCGCTTCAAATGGATCTACCCCTCTTGATAGTTGTTGTAGGGCGTAGGCTTCGTATGCTCTTGCACCTGCTCTGGAATTTTCTGGACTAGGTTTACGTATGCGTTTGTTATTGTAGTAAATATCAATATACCAACGCTTACGGAATTTTCTTACACTCATATGCGTCAAAACCCTGATTCAATTCGATTGTCTTGTAAATATTTTAAAACATCATCTTTGTTAAATCGAATACTGCCCTTTATTTTATAGAAAGGGATTTGTCGAGATTCGACTAATCGATAAACGGTGACCTTGGATATGCTAAGCATTCCGGCAAGTTGGTCGGTTGTGATGAGTTTTAAAACATTGTTTAAATCAGTAGTCATTTAATTGTTAAAGGGCATTATAGAGAAGTGTATTCCTCTATCACTTTGGCTATAATACCCTAACATATTTTTTAGAAATTTCAAGTTATTTAAGATGATTGGGTTTTCTTTTTTTTACCGTCCATTTTATGGCGGTAAAAAAAGAATATCTAACAGCTTATTACTTATTAATCCTTATATAGGAAGTAACAAGTAACAAGTAAATTATTGATCATTTTTTATGGAATAATAATCAGTATTGTGATATTTTCCGCTTCCTTTTGTTTTGCTTAAATATTTGCCCGTCGTAATTTTTAAACTGTCTCTCAGTTTGTTATCTCCAATCTCAAAATCGTTATCCTTCAGGCCTTTTTTAATTTCCTCGAAAGTCATGGACTCAGATTCTTCTAAGAGTTTGTAAATCTCGTCAATTATTTCTGACTCGTTATATTTCTCTTGATTGGTTTCGCCTAAATATTGCCAAGTAGTATTATTATTTAGTTCGTCATAAATTGTTTCGAATTCTAGTTTATTAAATTTACTAGGTCTTCTGGATTTTTCTTGAGCAATGGTAAATTTTGTTCTAATCATTCCATTATCATCAGTGATTGATTTTTTAGAATTTACCACTATGTGCGAGGCGACTTTCGCAATAATTTCTGTTGATCCGCGACTTGATAATTGGCTTAAGGCTTGATTATTTTGTTCTTTGCGATGATGATGTAAATAAATAATTGTAACCGTTGTGTCCCTGATAAGCTTAAGCATTCTATTATTTATTCGTTTCATTTCACCAGAATCATTTTCTTGTTTGTTATGAATATTTGCAAAAGTATCTAATACTAAAACTTTGTATTTATTTGTTATTATTATTTCCTTTAAATCCTCGTAATTTTTTTCGTTATCAATTTTCCAAGCTTGGTTGTAGATATAATCAATGGCAATATTTTCTTTTATAGTTGCTTTAAATCGACCCACGATGATATCTTCGTCCATCTCTTGGTCAATTATTAATACCTTACTTTTTTTAGTATTAAAGATGCCAAATAATTTATTACCTGTGGCAATATGACTAGCTAGGATCAACATGAACAAACTTTTACCTTTTCCTGATCCGGCGGTAATGGCTGTAACAGCACCTTCTGGAATTAGTGTGTCAACTATAAATGGCGCCTCTTTTGGTTCTTTTGCCAATATATCTTTTGCGGTAACTATAATTAGTTCTTCTGTTTCATCTAATAGGCCACCATCATTATCAATTTTACTTTTATAGTTGCTGGATAGTTTTGTGATATGTTGGTATCTTTCGTTAAACCAATTAAAAGTTTGTTGGTTGGTGAAATTATTAATCATCTTTACAAATTGAAATGTGTTGTAACCAGACTGTTGATCGCTAAACAAGCCAGTGCCACCGGAAATAATAATGTTTTGATTTTTTTCGCTCATAAAACATGCTTTTATTTTTTTGTCACCATTAGCGCGAAAGTTCTTTTTGCCATCATAGTCTAAGTTGAGAGCTGCGCAGACAATGGGTGGTAGTGGTATATTGTTAATCGCAGTATAAGTATTATTTTCTGGAGGTCGAGCATTATGAATATCTTTTATGGCACTTGTTTCTGACATTTCCGCTTTGCCTAATTTTAAAATATTTTCAATAATATTTGATAGTGTAAATTCAAACTCCATAAGTATGGTTTGCATACTATTTTTTTGATTGACACTTCCGGGTATGCGAAAGATTCTAGCCAAATTTGAGCAAGCCGTATCAGCGGTGATGGGGGAATAAAAGCGTACGAACTCAATTAAATTTTTTAAGCCAAGTTTAAAAATTTCTGCATCGTTTATTTTTATTGGCTTGCAAAAATAATAGACGTGCAATCCGTTGCCGCTTAGTAGGGCATATGAATAATCTTTTAGCTCCGGCGATGATTTAAATTGTTCAAGAATTTGATTCGCCTTTCGTTTTAGTATTTCGTCGTCACACTCTTCATTTCGCTTTTTCATTTCTTGTCTAATATCAAAATCTAGAGCAATGTAGTTTTTAATAAAAATGTCAGCATCTTTTGCCCTGGTTGTGACACCATCTTTTATACCACCAAGAAAATAGATATTTTGTGATGGGTGTTTGTTTATATATTCTTCAAAATCAAACTCTTCATCATATCGAATTGTGTGATGAATATTATTTACTTCACCAAGCTGAATTGATGTGTTGGGAATTTTTACGTGATTAAAAAAAATGTTTATAATTTGCTTGTTCATGATTAAAGCTTAAACAATTTTCCTAATTACTTTTAGATTACTTTTGGGTGACTTTAGGTAAACAAAAAATGGCTATTTCAAGCCATTGTTTATTATGAGTTCTAGTGTCACCTAAGAGTTTTTTTAATTCTCAAAAATTATTTCAAATTTTTCATGATTTAAATTATAACCTCCAGTTGGTAGACTTAATATAATTTCATCTTCCAGGTCTAGATTTCTTTTAAATTGTTTGTTTGTATCAGTAATACTTTTTGTTATTATTGTCTTGTCCGTATTTTTATAATTCTTTTTTAGGGTCCCTACTAACTCGCTATTACTTTTTATACCATCTTGAAGCAGATAAATAAGATCAGAACGACGCTTTTTACTTCTTATTGGGTATGTTAGGGTTTTATTATTAAATTTTCTGTAGATTCCCTTAGTTTTAGAAATTGAAATTGTTATGGCTTGTTTTTGTGGTTTGTGTATTTTTAAACTACTGGTAATGCTAAATATTTGATCATTACACATGCGTATAAAATTTCTAAAGATAATTTTATAGTTATCAATAAAATAGCTATCAAACATGGCACCACTAAATAGGATTTGTTTTTCTGGTTCGTAGGGCGTTTGTTTGTTTTTTAAGTTGTTTAATAATTCACTGATTGAAAAAATTGCCAAAAATGGCGTTCCAAACATAAAAAAATTTAAAAGATCATTAGCTATTATACGTTTTTGATCCTCACTTGACTCATTATTGGTTTTTATTTCACCTGTTTCCATTTGATCGAATAATTTATTAAGATTATTCACGTATGTTAGGTATTTTTTAATTTCCTCATTTTTAATTGTCTTTATAAAATCAGCATATTCAGAAACAACGCGCATACAATCGTTGCCCGTTTTTTGTTTGTCGTATTCTTCAATAAAGTTGTTTAGTTTATTTTCTATCTCAATTATATACATATCATTATTATGGAAATATTAGCAATAAAGTGTAAATAAGTCAACCAAACTATTATTGAGATGTTGAGGGTTAAAAGTTTGCGTAGATTATATTTTGTATATTATAAAAATATGTTATTATGAGAAGATAAAGCGCATGGATTACATGTGTGTATTTAATTTATGCTATTATGTCTACAAAGAAATTAAATGTAATTGAACTTTTTTCTGGTTGTGGTGGTTTTTCGTGTGGTTTTACACAAGCTGGTTTTAATATATTAGTTGGGGTCGATCATGATCAGCCATCTTTGGATACCTTTCTTTTTAATCACGATGGTGCAAAAGCTTTAAAGCTTGATTTGTCGGACGATAAGGCCATAGAAGAAATTATAAATGCTAAGGGAGAAAAAAGGGTTGATGTAATAATAGCCGGTCCTCCATGTCAGGGTTTTTCATTGAGCGGAACAAGATTAAAAGATGATAAGCGTAATGTACTTTTTAATGCAGTTTTTGATTTAGCAGAGAAGATTAAGCCAAGGGCCGTTATTATTGAAAATGTTCCTGGGTTGGAAACTCTTTATGGTGGTGTTGCAAAAAAAAGAATATTGGAAAGATATGAGGAGCTTGGATATACAGTTAACAGTAAAGTTTTGTTTGCTCCTGATTATGGAGTACCACAAATTAGAAAAAGAATTGTATTTGTGGGATTATTAAAAAAATATGGCAAATTTGAATTTCCCGAACCGTCACATAAGCCAACTGATTATGTTACATGTGAACAAGCAATTAGTGATTTATCAGATCTAGTTGATGACATTGGGAATGAGAAAGATAAATATTCAAAAAAAGCTAAATCTAGTTATCAGGTGCTTATGAGGGGAGATGAGAAAATATTATATAATCACGTTGGAACTAAACACACCAAAGAAGTTATTAATGTAATTTCACAAGTTCCTGAGGGGGGCAATCATAAAGATTTGCCAAAAGGTGTTGGTGAATCTAGAAAATTTAATGAAGCGTGGACGAGATATCATAGTAAAAAACCATCAAAGACTATAGACACAGGACATAGGAATCATTTTCATTATAAACATAATAGAGTGCCAACAATTAGAGAGAATGCAAGACTTCAGTCATTCCCTGATAGTTTTGTTTTTAAGGGTGTAAAAACTCAGCAAAACAAGCAAGTTGGAAACGCGGTGCCACCTTTATTGGCAAAAGCATTAGCCGATGAATTGTTAAAATATTTAAATTATGAAAAATAAATTAAAAACAGTAGATTTATTTTCTGGTTGTGGTGGTCTTACCGATGGGTTTGAGTCATCGGGTTTATTTTCATCTATTGCAGTTGTTGAATGGGACAAGCCAGCTTTAAATACTCTTGTAAATAGGTTAAAAACAAAATGGGGGTATAAAGATGCCGAGCAATTTGCTCTACATTTTGATATGCAAAGGACAGACGAATTAATAAACGGGTGGTCAGATTTAAAATATGGTAAACACAAAGGTTTAAAAAAGGTTATTGAGGAGAAGGGTGGAGTGGTCGATATAATTATCGGTGGCCCACCATGTCAAGCATACTCAATAGCTGGTCGGATTAGAGATAAAAATGGTATGAGAGATGATTATCGCAACTATTTATTTGAGACTTATATAAAAATTGTAAAAAAATTCGAACCTAAATTATTCGTTTTTGAAAATGTTTTAGGTTTGTTGAGTGCAAAACCAGGAGATATTCCAATTGAAGAGCTTATAAGAAAGTCATTTGATAAAATTGGGTATACAATAATTTTTGATCTAAAAAAAGCAGCATTTGATGTTTCTGATTTTGGAGTACCACAACAAAGAAAAAGACTAATTATTGTTGGTCTAAGTAATAAATACTTTAAAGGTGATAAACAGGAAATATTGTTAGATTTTTATGAAAATATTCTTCCTCGGTATAAATCAAAAAAAAGAACAGTTAGAGATGCAATTATGGATTTGCCCAAGGCTGAGATTGTAAATAATGGCAAAATTTCCCATAGAATAATTGGAAAAAATAATGTCAAGAACCATATTCCAAGATTTCACTCCATTAGAGATATTGAAATTTTTAAAGAACTTGCAAGTGATTTAACCAGAAAAAAAAGAAAATATAATAACGTAGATGATTTAAAAAAACTTTATACTGAAAAAACAGGGAAAGTGTCAACTGTTCATAAGTATCACGTTTTAGATAATAATAAACCGAGTAATACCATAGTGGCTCATTTATATAAGGATGGCTTGCGTCATATTCATCCTGATCCAATGCAGGCAAGATCTATCACTGTTCGAGAGGCAGCTAGGCTACAAACTTTTTCAGATGACTTTGAATTTTTAGGTAGCATGGGTGATCAGTATAAAATGATTGGTAATGCTGTACCTTCTTTATTTGCTAAGATTGTAGCGCAAGGAATAAACGATTTAATAAATAAATATAAATAAATGTTATTCACTAAGAATTTAGAAGAGGTAGTGTTTACCTGTCACAACAATCTACGGGACGTAGATGAGTTGATTATACTTTCTGGTTATCTTGGTCCAAATCCTGTGGCAAGGCTAGAGGAATTACCCTTTGGGTCCAAAATAATTTACGGTATGTATGGATCTGAAGGTATAAAATCAAAACTTCACAATTCTCTAAAGTCTATTCAGGAGAGTAGTCCCCCAACGCTGAATATTTATTATTCTAAGATACCAGTTCATTCGAAGTGTTATTTATGGAGAAGGCATGGTGAAATAATTCACGCACTAATTGGATCCGCTAATTTTTCTGTAAATGGACTTACTACACCATTGCGAGAGGTATTAGCTGATGTGCCGACCGATATTTACAGTTCTTTAAACGATTATGTTGAGCTTGTCCTTGCTAATTCAGTTACTTGCTTAGATGTTGTTACAAGAATAATATCAGGATCCGCAATTATTGGTGTCACTCAAACTGGTAATTGTTTACTTTCTTTATTAATGAGAGATGGAGAAATTCATAATGCTGCAGGGTTGAATTGGGGTCAAAATCCCAACAATCATACCAATCCAAATGATGCTTATATACCAATAACAGTGGAACAGATTCGAGCATTTCCATTATTATTCCCTCAAAAGCAGATAGTGCAGCCCACGATATCTGGGGAGGGGAGAGCTCAAAGACATAATGATTCTATTGATATTATTTGGGATGATGGTAGAACAATGAGAGGATTATTAGAAGGTAATGCAATGATTGATGAAGTGAAATATCCTAAACAAATTAGCTCATCTCCAGTTAAATGCGAGCTTGGTAAATATATTAGAGAGAGAATCGGTGTTCCCTTAGGGCAAAGAGTGACAAAGAGCGATCTTGAAAATTATGGCAGAACTAATATTGAGGTGACATTGCTAGAGGATGGCATATATTCATTTGATTTTTCAGTATAAGGTCGTTGCCCAGTGATTTAAAATAGGTCTCTAAAAAATGCAAAAAACTACCTCAAAAGCGGTAGTTTTTTACTATATACATTTCATCTTTTCTTTATAAGAATTGATAATTTCTAAGTATATAAAAAGCTTATTAAATTGTATTGTTTATTTGAGAAATAGGTATTTTAATTTTTTATGAATTACCAAATATTGGTCAGTGTAATTGTTTCACTGTTGGGTTGATTTTTTTTATCTAGCAAATTAACACTTACCTTTGTAGGTATATTAGAAGCAAGACCAGCAAAAAAGCAACTTCCAACTGATAGAACCGGGATTGATTCAAATGATAATTTGTCTAAATATGAAACCGTTTTTTCAATTGCATTTATGTCATAATTATTTATGAGTCTGTGAATAAAATAGTTGTGGAGTTGTGAAATTAGTGTTTGTGATATGTCATATGGTCTCTGACTAGAAATAGTCAAGAAAGTATTAAATTTTCTACCTTCTTTAATAATTTCTTCAAAGGTCTCCAATCTATAATCTTTCCAATTTTCATTTTCTCTTTCTGACGAGCTGGATAAAATATTATGTGCTTCATCTATGATAATATGCAAAGATTTGTTTTCGAAATCAATTTTATGTTCATCATATAATTTTTTAGCAATAATCAATGGTAGCGTTTTTTTTATTTCCAGATTTGTATTTTTTAAATCTACTATAATTAAATTTATATTTTCGGGAAACATTGCTTGGTTGTTTTCTGTGTCTAGTACTTTTTCAATGTCCTTTTGTTTACTTTTTAATTTGTTTACCGCTGGTGCGATGTGTTCATTTTGTGCTTTATCGTTGTATATGTCAAATATTAGTTGTAAATATAAAAAGTGAATTAATTTAGATATTGCATTAGTTGGAAAAATGTAGTCATCAATTTTTTTATATAAATCAGTTTGAATTATTTCTGCTTTTAAAATTTGCCTACTTCCATTGACGGTGTTAGTGGCGGACATGAAATAATTTAGCGAACTATTCCAACTCGGGATTGTGATAGCATCTCCATCAGATATATCTAGAATTATTTTAATATAATCAAGCAGTGTATGAGATTTTTCTTTTGTTACCATTTGGAGAATGGATACTAATTTATTTTTTAGGATATTTTTAAAGTAAACCAAACCTTCATCAATAGTTCCTGTTTTGTGAACTTTTTTATAGAAACTTATAGCCCTTTTTATAAAAGGCTTTTGTGTTTTTTCTGAAGCATTTGCTAATATCGATATTAATTCGACATCTATCAAATCCTTCTCATTTAGTGGTATTTTTTCAGATAATTGAATTTCACCAGCTTCTTTTCTGGTATTTAAGGAATATACTTTTTTGTGTTTTGTAATTATTTCATCTACTAAACCGGTCTGAGCTACCTTTCCATACTCTCCATTAAAATCAATAATAATAAATTTTGAATTATTTTTAAAGTTATCGTTATCTTTCATTTGTAAAAATAACTCATAATAAATTCTTGCCAGAGTGTTTGATTTCCCGCTTCCAGTGTTTCCAAAAATACCAATATGACTTGCAAATAATTTATTGATACTAATCTTTATTTCTTGCGATGGTTCTTCGGTTAACACTCCTAGTGTAATAGTCTTTTCATCTTTTTTATAAAATTGATGGAGTCTGATAAACTCATTTTTATCAAGTAAATAACACTCATTATCAATTAGGGGCATTTCCTTAATCCCTTGTTCAAATTTATCTCCATCAAAATGACCAAACAATGAAATGTCTAAGTATCTGACAATTTTATTTTCTGACTTGTTGTATCTTTCATCGAATATTTTTTCTGTTTGTGTGTATTCACCCTCAACTTTGCCAATTATTTCAACAAACCCTTTAGTTATTTTAATAAAACCACCGACAGATACATTTTTTAAAATTTCTCCGTTATATAATAAATGTGAGGCATTTTTATTTTTATTTACCCTTATTCGAACTTTTCTACCCTCAATTGAAGATACATAGCCAACTATAAAAATTGATTCTTTTGTTAGTGAGCTTTGTATGCTGTTAATTTTCATCGTCGTTTTTTTTAAAATTAACTTTGTTAAAAATTGTTTGAGAGATTGTTTCTAGATCATATTTATATTTATCCTTAACTTCGATATATTCAGGGGCAACAACTTTAATATTTGTAAATTTTTGGATATTCATGTTGTTGATCATTTCATCCTTCTTATCCTTTGAATGTACAAAAATAAATATTTTCAAGGTCGGATTTGATTTGGCTGCTCTTTGTGTAATTTCTTTAATATGTTGATCTCCCATTGAAAAGCCAATCACAAACAAAACTGAATTTTCTCTTTCAAGTTCACTGGAATATGATCTTAATAATTCGTAATAATATTTATTTAAAACTGTTTCTGAAAACTTTGCATTTTCTGGATTAACAACTAAAATATTTTTTTTATAATTATTTATAAAGTTAGTGCCTTTTTTAGAAATTAATGTTTTATTAAAATGTTCAAGTTTTGGAGAAAAAATTATATTGTTTTCGTTTCCATATTTCCACGTTAGGGAGCCGTGTATTTTAAAGATATTAAAAATAGGAATTTCTGATTTATGGTCAAAATGTAAACTTCTTTGAAAAATTGATTTTTTAAAATTTGATAAAGAAAAATGCGGATTTAACCGCCCAGAAAAACCATCGTTATAATCAATCTGCAACTCTTCCAATATTGATTCCATAAATATATCAATATTAGTAGTAAAAACATTAACTTGTTTATTTAATATTGTTGTCTTTCTTTCTAGAATAATTTTTGTTATCGATTGAAAAAAAATAGTATAAGCTTGTTTGGTTTTCTTAAATGCATCTTCAGCTTCTTCTAGTGTCCTTTCTATCCACGCATTACTCACTGTATCCCATTTGAAATTTTTATGAAAATTAAAGTCATTTAAAATAATGCATTTATTTGGTAACATTATTTTTTCGTAGTATTCTTTATAGCCGTTTGCCTGATCGTTTATTTTTCCTTTTTCTATAGCACTATTTATGTCCAGCTCGATATTTCCTAAAATTGGAAGAAAAGGCGTTGAGACACCAGAACCAAGTAAAAAATTTACATTAGCACTTTGAGTGATTTCCTTTATTTCAGTTATTAATTCTTTATTATTCATATTTAATGTTTATTATAAGCTATAAATTTCAAGTGAACTTGATTATAGTTTAACAGTATTTTTTAAAAAAACAAGCTAGAATAATGAAAAATTATTATTTTAATCATAAAATATTGATTGATGATATATAATTACACTTTTTACTAAATATTATATGCCCAACTGTTGCCCAAGGCCCCAAAAAGACCTCTAAAAAATGCAAAAAACTACCTATTTTTAAGGTAGTTTTTTACTATATACATTCCATCTCTTCTCTATAAAAAGTGTTGCCCAAATATTGCCTAATAAGTGATAAAAATGGATAAAATTGATAATTTCTGATAAGTCGTGTTTTAGGCTAGCATCTCATTAAAACCTTGATTTTAAAGGGGTTGCTAAAAATGCCTCTTACCCGTTCAACTCCCGCCATCTCCACTATACAAAGCAGAGTCGCAAGGCTCTGTTTTTTGTATGGGAAAACAAAAACCTGCAATAGCGTTGTTTTGCTATTGCAGGCTGTATTTACCAGATTTTATTTTTAGTTAGCGAAACGTAATATCTTGTCACTGTTCAAGGATGGTAACCTGATAAACTTTTCCGCTTAAATTATGTTGGTAAAAATAGTTTGATCAAATAGATTCCTATTGAATTTCCGGTCGAAAGATATAATACTTCATCAGCCATACCAAAAATATTACACAGTAAAATTAAAAAAACTAATGATATGTTAATATTTATTGGTACAAATGCGCCTGTTGTGTTTTTGTACTCCATATATTCTTCACCAAACTTTCTTTCAAGCTCTTTTTCTTCTTTTTTGCTTCGGGCGATATCTATAACAAAATACAAACCGCCAAGAAGTAAAAGAATATAGCTCCCCGTCATCATAAAGCCGCCTAATGTTAACATTGCATAGCTGGTGTATATGGGATTTCTCGTTTGATTATAAACACCGGTGTTAACAAGAGAATGCTTGTTGTAAATTGCTACTCGATCAGACCAATTCTCACCTAACTTTTTATAGGCAAAGATTTTGAGAATTATGGATGAATATACTATTATCACTCCAATGTATTTAATCCAATTAACTACGTTAACTCTCATTAGCAAGAAATTATTATAATCAATTAAATAGATGATTAGAGTAATAACCGCCAATGATTTAATAATATAGTCTTTAAACAGCATTGCTAAATTTAAACTACCTTCAATTATAATAGTGTTCTCTCCTTTTTTGCTTGCGCGTCTTTTTCTTAATTGAATATAAGAGGCTAAAATGTGTAAAAGAACAGCTGTTAATGAAATTATTTCCATTATTTTTTCCTCCCTTTATTTATTGTTTGTTAATGTAGGATTAATTTAAAATTATTATTTTGTCAAAAGTAATGATTTATAGATAGATAAGTGCTTGTTTTTTTCCTAAATAAATCGTATAATCCAAAAATAATTAATATAAATTTAAAATATTATGTCTGATGAAAAAAGTTTAAGTGATGCTCTGGATCCGAGCAAGCGCGAAGTGAATCCGGTTGATGCAGTCGTGAATCAATTGCTTTATTCAGAGAGCAAGACTTGTAAGTGGGCGCAGACGACGATTGCGCTTAAGGAGCAAAAAGAAAAAGCTAAAGATTAAATATGAAAAATCCCTCAACCGTAATCTTGGCTGAGGGATTTGTTTTTAAATAACTTTTATTGGTATATTGCCAGTCATAATAATTGCGTGGTTTTGGAGCATTACATTGACAAAATGAATAAATTAATGTTAATGTGTCGAAATGCTCTTTAAATTAAATAATAATTTAACTCAAACCAAGGAGACGAATAATGTACACTTTGACAACGATGAATGATCCGCGGTGGGACAAACTGGCTAAGGTTTTTTGTTCTTCAACTTCGATCAAGTCTGGTGATAAGGTTTTATTGCAGATTGTCGATCTGGATGCCCTGCCACTGCTTTTCGCCTTACAAAGAAAAGCTCTTGAGGCTGGGGCTGCTTCGGTTGATTATCAGATTATCTTGCCCGATCTTGAACGAAGTTTTTTTGAGAGAGCTACTGATACGCAATTGGATTTTGTTCCGAAATGGAATATGGTTCAAATGAAGGAGGTGGATGTATTTATTGCGGCGCGTGCATGTATGAATGGATTAAATCTGAAGGAGATAAAAACAGAACGTGTTATGCGACGAAGTCGTGCAACCAGACGAGTTTTGGATGAACGAGTAAAAAACACGCGATGGTGTGTGACGAGGGTGCCGACAGACCACGATGCTATCCTGGCTGGAATGAGCACGCCTGCATACATCGATTATTATTTTGCTGCCGTTCTGCAAGACTACAGAGCTTTGAAAAAGAAAAATTTAGCTCTAAAGAAATTAATGGAAAGAACTGATTCTGTACATATTCAAGCTCCGGGCACAGAGTTGAAATTTTCAATCAAAAACATAGGCGTAGTCAGCTGTCATGGAGAAAGAAATATTCCCGACGGCGAAGTTTTTACTGCTCCGATTCGTAACAGTGTTACTGGCGTGATTAATTATAACGTGCCATCCTTATATAAAGATCGAGAATGGAGTAATATTTGTTTTGAATTTAGCAAGGGTAAAATCATTGGTTGTAGCTGTGATCAAGGTGAAACAGAACTTGAAAAAGTTTTGGATACCGACAAGGGTGCGCGATTTATCGGCGAGTTTGCTATTGGCACTAATATTGGTATTCAGCAGGCGGCAAAAAATACATTGTTTGATGAAAAAATTTTTGGATCATTTCATCTGACACCTGGTAGAGCTTATGATGAAGCTGACAATGGCAACAAGTCGGCAATTCACTGGGATTTGGTAAAAATCTTGACTCCTGAATTTGGAGGCGGACTTATAAAATTTGACGGTGTGCCGATAATGGAAGATGGAAAATTCGTCCATGATGATTTATTGGCATTGAACAGTTAAAATGATTACAATAAGAGAGCATTGGTAAAATGCTCTCTATTTTTTTTGATTGACAAAGCGATAAATATATTCTAAGGTTATTCAATAAATTCGTTCATTTCACAATTAATTATACAAGGAGAAGGAAATGGGAAACACAAATGGTAAGGGTAAAAACCTGGTAATGAAGTTTGGGGGCAGTTCGATTGCTAATCCGGAAAGGATGCGCAAGGTTGCGGAACATATCAAGTCAAACAGAGAAAAGGGTTGGCGCGTAGTCGTTGTTTTATCGGCGATGGGTGACACCACCGATGACTTGATTAAACTAGCAGAGGAAAATTATCAGGGCGTTATTCCCGCTAGTTTGCGGGATGAGTTGGATAAGCTTTTGGTTACTGGCGAAGAACAGTCCGCGCCACTTTTGGCATTGGCGTTGGCCAGTCTTGATGTGCCAGCGATTTCCTTGACTAGTCGCGAAATTCAATTAGAGGCAAGCGTTACTGGGCGAGTAAAGATGATTAAGGGAAATAATTTGATCAAAGGCGAGCTGGATAAAGGCAAGGTGGTTATTGTCACCGGCTTCCAGGGTATTAAGGTTTCTGGTTCTGTGCGAGTGGTCACGACTTTGGGTCGTGGCGGTTCGGATGTGACTGCTGTTTGTTTGGCGGCTGTTTTGGGCGGATGTTGTTGTGAAAACTACACCGACGTCGACGGGATTTATGCTACCGACCCGCGCGTAGTGCCCAACGCTAAAAGATTCGAGCATATTTCTTATCATCAGCTGACACAGCTAGCCTCGGTTGGCGGTGGCAAGTTGATGGATCGGGCGGTGCTTCTGGCTCAAAACTTGTGTGATAATTCGAGTGATGCTTAGTCCGAGTTTTGGTAAAAGTACCGGCGGAACCGTAGTGTGTTCCGGGAGCACCTTGTCGCAGATTGACACTGAGGAGAGTCAGGCCGGATTGGCTATTCAAAAATTGAACATGATTCGAATTTCTCACGTGCCCAATCAACCCGGAGCAGCAGCGAATATTTATAATGCCTTGCACAATATTAATTTACGCGGCAGTATTCAGGCTCCGGCTAAAGAACGGGAAGCCTCTATCTCTATATTGTTTTCTGATAACGTGAGCCAAGAAGTTCAAACCTCTTTGGCAACGTTAAAAATTGACATGATGCCAAGCATTAAGATTTCCGCCTTGGAAACCTTGGCAGTTTTAACTCTGGTTGATCCGTTAATGGATGACCGCCCTGGCTACCTGCGTGATGTCTGTGACGCTTTGGGTAGAGCGGGAATTAATATCGTATCCCAGGCTTCTCCGGGTATTACCATTGAAGTGATGGTTGGTCTTAAGGATTTGAATGTGGCAGCCCAGGTAATCGCCACGAAGTTTAATCTCGTTAATGAGAGCTAAGAAGATAATATAAAAATTTTTCCGGCTGCTGTTTTTTAAATAAACAGCAGCCTTTTTTATTGAGCTGTTTGTTCGTGCAAGGATGGCTTAACAAATGTTAAAAATAGGTGTAAGATAAATAAGGTAAATTTTAAAATATTATATAAATGACATCAAAAGAAAATAAAACAATCAAATATTCAACTTGGACATTGGTTCGAGATTTGTATAACTATATTAGGCCATATCGGAAAAAGTTTTGGGTGGCTACTTTGTTGCGTTTATTGGGTGATGTTGTAAATCTGTATCCCGCAATTGCAATTGCGACAATTGTGACTTTATTTAGTAAGTATCACATTGGTGATTCCCTGGATTATTTTTGGTATGTTGTTGGTTTGTGGGCAGGGGCGAGCTTTTTACGAAGTGTGCTAACACCGTGGGCTAAAAATCTAATGTTTCAAATTTCTGAAAAGGCGGCCATTGATATTAATCTTGGAGCGACAAAACATTTATTTAATTTGGATATGGATTGGCATGAGAAAGAGAACGCCGGCAGTAAGTTGAAAAAAATTCAACGGGGCAGTAATGGTGTTGATCGTATTATTCGAATGTGGGTTAATAACTATATTGAGATAACTGTAAATTTTATCGGTATAATTATTATATTGTCGCGCGGAGATAAAAGCGTCGGTTTAATTATGATTTCGTTTGTGGTGGTTCATTTCGTTTTTTCTTCGTCCTTGTTAAAAAAGGCAAAAAAAATAGTCCACGAAATTAATGAACAGGAAGAAGATATTAGTGGTTTGATTTTTCAAGCCATGAATAATATTCGCAGTATTAAAGTGGTGGGAATTGGAGAAAAAATATATAATCTGATTTTTGCAAAAAATATTGATTTTTTTAAAACCATAAAAAGGCGCATTCTCCTTTTTCAAGTAAGAGGTTTTATTTTAAATTTTATTGGCATGTTTTTTCGAATCGGCGCTTTTATATTTATTGGTTACGGAATTATTCAGGGGCGGTTAGAAGTTGGTTATCTAGTGTTATTTAATGTTTATTTTATGCGTGTCTGGCAATCAGTAAGTGAACTGGCTGACACAACCCAAGACTTAATAATTAACAAAATGGCCATTGCGCGCATGCAGGAATTGTTAAGCGAGCCAGTGCGAATCGACGACGAGATGGATAAGGTTGATTTTCCAGCAAAATGGAACAAGATTATTGCGAAAAATTTATCGTTTGCTTATGGCAAGAATCAGGTTTTAAAAAATGTTTCTTTTGAAATTAATAAAGGTGAGCGAGTGGGCATCATTGGCTTGTCCGGAGCGGGTAAAACAACTTTGTTTAAATTATTACTTAAGGAAAATGAAAATTATGGCGGGGAAATTTTATTTGATAACACCCCCTTGAAAAACATTAAGAAAAACTCTTATCTAAAAAAGATGGGTGTGGTTTTGCAAGACACTGAAGTTTTTAATTTTACCTTACGTGAAAATATTACAATCGCGGCTGATGACGAATTTGGTGAAGACGAATTACAACAAGCTTTAGATATTGCACACGTGACTGATTTTATCGGTAAATTGCCAAAGGGAATTGATACCACCATTGGAGAAAAAGGAATTAAGTTATCTGGTGGTGAAAAACAACGCCTTGGGATTGCGCGGGCGATTTATAAAAAACCACAGGTGCTTTTTATGGATGAAGCAACTTCACATTTGGATTTGGAGTCAGAAGAAAAAATTAAGGATTCTTTACATAAGTTTTTTCAAAAGGTAACCGCCGTGGTAATAGCCCATCGCTTGACGACTATTAAGGAGATGGATAAGATTTTGGTAATTGAGCGGGGAGAATTGGTTGAGAGCGGTAATTTTGATGAGTTGTATAGCAAAAAAGGCCGATTTTTTGAGTTATGGGAGAAGCAAAAGTTGTAATATTGCAAAAATAATTTTTATTTGCTAGTATAATTTTATAGCAACAAAAGTTGTTATTTTTTTGACCTTATACGCCTAGATGGTGAAATTGGTATACACGAGAGACTTAAAATCTCTTGAGAGCAATCTCGTGCGGGTTCGACTCCCGCTCTAGGCACAGATAGTAAAAAACCTCCCGAAGGATTTTCTTGGGAGGTTTTTGATTTTAATATTTAGCGCTTTGTTTGGTTTAGCGCTGGAATTTTCGTTTTATCTTAGTGCCAATATTTTCTTTAGCGATTATGGCGCGGAAGAGAATGTTAGCTTCTTTGAAGGAGGCAATTATTGCTTCAGATTTTTGAACACTGCGAACAAAAGTCTTTGCATTTTTAACCTTGGAAATCATTCCACCATTGCTTTCGCCTTTCCAAGTCTGCAAACTGTTTTCAATCTTCTTTTCATAGGGATGAAGTTCGGAAATCAACAAGTCAGTTTCGGGACTAAAGACGCCATCTACGGTTGTTAATAGAAAAAGATACGCAGCCTGTTTTGCGATAGCTATTAATGAGGCGAGTTGGTCGTTATCACCAAAGCCGAACAAGTCCTTTGTTTCGGCGTCGGTTACAAAATCGTTTTCATTTATAATTGGAATAATGCCAGCCATTAATAATTCGCTTAATATCTTGGTGGTTGATTGTCGATTTTTTTTCTTATGGAGATTATTGTTGACATACAATCCTTGGGCGGTGACCAAGTCCACTTTGGCAAAGGCTTCTTGCCAATGCATCATTAAACTTGGTTGACCGATGCCGGCATAAGCTCGGTCACTAAGAGCTTGTTTGGTAATTATTTTGCCACAACTAATTGCTCCAGAACTGACAATAATGACACGGTAGCCATATTTTCGTATAACGCGGACGCTTTCAGCGATGTTGTCGAGAAGTTTTTTGCGAATGCGGTCTCCGGGGGTGACGATAGAGTTGGTGCCAACTTTAATAACAATTAATTTTTCCATCGATATTCTCCTTGTATTTTAATGTGCGATTAATTTGTTTCTGATATATTATATAATATTCATCCGCTCATTTTAAGCTAAAAAAAGAAAAAAGTCAACGGTGAGAGTATTTATTTTTAAAATTTTGAATTTGCACAAAAGCATTGACAAATTGGTTAATACTTGCTATACAAAAGGTAAATAAAGACTGAAACAATGTCTTTTTTATATAATAAACTGTTCATTGAAAATTAAATACTCAACAAAAGGGAGATAGAAATGTCTTTGGTGATATGGTTTCCTGTTTGGCATCCAATAGATTACATAAAAAAAGAAGGAGTGATGTATAAATATTGTGTTTGTATTCAATGTGGTAGTACATGTGACGAAACAATCAAGGATGACGGTGAATTGCCGGATACTTGTCAAATTATAGATCTCAGTTTGAATAATAACCCGTAAAAAATTTAAGGAGGGATATTGTACTTATGAATAAAAAGGTAGGTGAAAAATCTTTGATGTTTGTACCAGAGTGGTACCTCGCTGGTTTTGAGAAAGAAGATGGTATAGAATACCCGCAATATGAATGTTCAAAATGTGGGATTACGTGCAATTTCTTATTAAAAGGAGAGGAATCATTACCAGACATGTGCGTCAAAAGAGCTTCGGGGGTAAAATCTATAAACACTCACACAGAAGGAGAACCAATTAATGAAAGAGAGGCGTATTTATTAAAAACATTTACAAAAAAGAGGTAAGTGATGAATAAAACCTTTTTAGTCCTAATGCTTTTTATGGCATTTTTTATATCGCCATCAAAAGCCAGGGCGGAAATTGAGGCCGAGGCGAAAGCCCCTCCGGGTAAAATTACGATATTTCATTTTGTACAAAAAGGAGACACTTTATCAGAACTTGGTAGTAAACACAAAATTAATCCTTGGAAAATCAAGGTTGATAATAATATTGCCAATATTGATTTAATTTATATTGGTCAGACTTTGAAATTGGAAATGAAGGAGAGGTCTAGCGAACAACCCATAGCAAGGCGTAAACAAGCGCAACGTAATTCTTGTCGAAATCTTTCCTTTGAGGAAAAAATGAATATCTTGGGCCAGGTTGATAAACGAACTGGCGTTCATCAGGAAGTTTTGGCAGGACAAGCAAGGCAGGAATCCAGTTTTGGTAGAAGCCTTGTAGGTGACGACGGACGTTCAATTGGTCCCTTTCAGATTAATCTTTCAGCACACCCAGAAGTAACACGTGCGCAAGCGATGAATTGGGAATGGAGCGCAAACTGGGCGGCTGACTATTTGATCAAGCAAGGATATAAACAAAACTCTTTCATGGCATTACGTAGGTATAATGGCTCTGTAAAGAATCCTAAAACCGAAAAATATGCCAAAGCAGTAATGTCTCATGCAAAAAAATATTATGGCCTTAAAGACATAAACGTTTAAAGGCTAATACCGAAGAAGTTAAGAAAAGTCTGTCTGACATTTCTTGTTAAATTGTTTGTAGTTTGTTTTTTTACTTCTTAAAATTTGTTGAGTTTGATAGTTTAACGAGAATTTATTTTTTTAACCAACGCGACAAAATGACAGCAAGGGGTTGAAAAAACAAATATCAAGTTATTGCTATTGTTAATTTGGAAAAAATCTTTTATAGTTATTTCTTTTGCGTCTTAAGCCAAATGGCGAATATAAGAGCAATAGAAAATTAATTATGAAGGTAGAATATATAAAGCCGAGCACCTAGTGTCTCGGCTTTTAACTTGACTAAATTTGTTTTTTATGATAATCTATTTTGAAGTTTAAAAAATAAACAGTTCTTTTTATATATAAAGGAGGTTATAATCATGAGGACGACAATGGTTACTAAAAATAAAAAAAGTGCCGTTATTTTTGGTCAAAAACCCGGTGAACCAAAACGACCCCTTCCGCACCACGAGCGTCGCGCAATAATGGAAAGACATTTAGTTTCGAGAAATGAACGAGTGGTGGTAACAGTCGATAATGTGTCGACAAAAACAGAGTGCGCACCACTACGGGATAGTTTGATTCCAACTGCAGTTGCGGTGAAGGAAGAAAAATTAGATGTTGTGATATCAATGTGTGAAAATGATATGTGGCAGGGAATAGTTACAAAAAAAATGCCACAGCTAAATGACTATGAAAAAGATGGTGTGCATTACAAAGATATTCCATATTCCACTAAGGTTAAAAAGCTTGGTCGTATAATTATTGCCATCAGAACGGAAACAAAAAATAAAAAATTTCGCTCTTTTTCTCTCTTTCAAAATGATAAAGGAAAAATTTGGTCGGAGGAAACTATTGATAAAACAATCAAGTCTATTTCGTCAATTATAAAAATGATTAGTGATGGACGTGAGTTGTCAGAAGGGAACAAGAAGTTATTACAAGAGGCACTTAAAAAAGAAAAAATTGTTATAGTTCCATAGGACGCAAAGATTAAGAGCAGGTCAATAAGACTGCTCTTTTTTAATATAAAAAAAGCCCATCTTTGTCAGATGGGCCGGAAATGTTTTTGCGGTTATAGCCGCGTTTGCCTTTGGGCGGGCCGTGAGCACCGCCCTTGTGGCGTAAGACCTTTTGGGCGCTTGTCGATAAGCGCGGTTTGAAGCGTTTATTCTTTTTTTTCATCGTCATGTTTATCTCCTGTGGGTTGATGAAGTTTCCAATGAATTGGTGAGAAAGAGCCTTTGCGAACACCCTTGAAGGCTAGACGTCCGCCCTTAGTGATACTTGAAACGACTTCTAGATGTCCAGTTTTCATTTCTTTAACCGTACAACCGATAGTAATATTGTTTTCTTTGATATACTTTATTAAATTAAATCCACGCTGTTGTCCAATTTTTGTCGCAACCACTCTTTTTACGGAATCGTAGCCAGCCTTAGTTACCGGCTGTTTGAAATCAAAATTTGGAAGATGACGTTTAATCACGCTGATATCGCAAGGACCAGTAATTTGAAATGGTAGCTGTTTTTTGTCAGATTTTGTCATGACTTATTCCTCGTGGGTGATATTTTTTAAAGAGCGGAGAATTTATTCTTTAACTGATGTTATGTTTAATAAAGCATGGATTGGTAAAAAAATCAAGTTAAGAGAAATTAAAAAAAAGAAGGGTGAAGTCGTTTGACTTCACCCTTTGTTAATATTGATTTGAAATTTATTTCTTATTTTTCTTCGTCATGCTGTTCATCATCGACCGACTTTTCCTCCAATTCAAGAGTGGTGGTTGGATGAAGAATAGCATCAGTGGGAAGTTCCGGGTTGACAACGTCAGCCGGTTTATCTTCGCCATCCTTTACAGCGGTCTTGTCCTCAGCAAGGTCAGCCTCGTTAAGCTTCTCTTCCTTTGGTTTTTTGACCAGCGGTTTTGCGGGAGCCAGATTGTCTTTGATCAGGTTGGCCATCAGAACGTCAGCAATTGAATTGCTTGATTTTCCGTCGGCACCACCATGCATGACAATTTCCGGAACCCACTTCTGTCCGCTCGCGCCGAGAGCCTTCGCAACTTCGATCATGGCGAAGTTTCCAGATTCCATCGACTGAATTTTGCGTTCAATGACCTCTGCCTCGGCTGTACCGATAGCCTTGGTTCTTTCGGCGGTGGCATTACCAACTACCTTAATAACCTCAGCGTCAGCCTCAGCGTTAATTTTTTTGGATTTTGCTACACCATCTGCCTGTTTAACAGCAGCCTGGGCATCAAAATCCGCAATTGTTACTTTCCGTTCGGAAGCAACAACATTGGCTTGTGTAGCAGCCATGGCTTTTGATTGCTCAAATGTCATGCGTGCGTCTTCCGCTTTTTTCTGTGTGCCATAGGTTATTTCTTCTTGTTCGGCAATCTTTCTGTTCGTCAGAGTTTTCATCAACTCTGCCGGAGGGACAATATCACCGATCAAAGTGTCAACAGCCTGAACATCGTACTCTTGCAAGGCAGCCTGAATTGCAGCCTTGGCTTCCGATTGCCTTTTTTCCCGATCTTTAAGGAAATCAATGGCATCAGAACTCTGGGCTGCGTTACGGAAATAGTTTCCGATAATAGGCTCCAGTACCTGGGTGACCATATTTGCCACTGTTCCGAAACGGGAGATTACCTTCGGTGCGTCGTTTCTGGGAATATGGATGATTTGAGCAACATCCAAATTAAGAGTGAAGCCGTCAGATGAACGCACGGTAATTGTCGACAGATTAGCGTCGAGATTGTGTGCTTCAGTTTTGGCATCAGCCCAGTTTAGAACGATATTGGCCGTGGGAACAAGCTCAACAGTGTGAGTGAATGAATTGACTGGGTATTTACCCGGATCATATGGCTCATTCCAAACACCTTTGCAGCCCTTAGGAACCTGATTACCATGCTTAAAATTTGCGCCCGTTGTGTCTTCAGCGGCTTCACCGACAAAGGCAACGACAACGCCAGCATGGGCAATCGGAACACTGGTCATATCGCGGACCTCAACAGTCGCAAAGCGAGGGTTGATGTAGTAACGGCCAGCAAGAATAACTTGTTCTTGCATGCCCTTATATCCACCGCTAGTAACAAAGGATTGTCCGTCTTGAAAACTGTTATGTCCACCAACTGCTTTACCAGCAATATCGCCAGCAGGAAGTTGTTGACCCTCTTTGGTTGTTACAATGCCCACCATACCGTCCGCAATTTCCAGCATATTTTCCATATTAACGCTAAAAATGCGGGTGTTGATCCGGTAGGTTCCTGGAGGAATGATTGTGATTTGCGGACCACGCTCACCCTGATTTTCCAAAAACATCCGCGCACTCTGGAAAGAGTCGCACCCAACCCTTTTTGCAAGAACGCGACCATCGGAAAGCGGTATGCCGTCTCTCGATTCAACTACACCAATTTTTCCTCGTTCGATCGTGATAAATTTCACACGTTCGACCTCATACTGCCAAGGGAAAAGACCCCAGTGTAGTCCGGGAGCCAGTGTATCAGCCTGATAACCAGCCTCACCCTCGAGGGCAATGATTGCACCGTCAGGCAAGGTTCTGTTGGCACCCCAGAGCACGAATTTTTTGTTGACAATACCGATTTCATCTTCGGCGATAATAACAGCACCGAAAAAGAATCTCAGCACCAACTTGTATCCGACGAGCGTAGCTACAATCGGAATGATCCACCAATAACCCAAAATTGCGTCCATAATTTCCTTTTATCCTTAGCTTGATTTGACGATCGGTTAACTACTAATTAAGTTTTTTTGTGACACTAAATCAAATTTTGATTTTTGCCTCCTTTTTGTATTTAATTGTTCAATGAACAAGTATTAAAATAAATCAATATTTAACACTAATTTTTGAGTATAGCACATTTGTAAAATATTGTCAATAGATATATTAGTTGACTTTTATTTCCTTTCCTGCTATTCTATCATCAAGATTGATTTAATCTTGTTTAATTTTAGAAAAAAGATATTTAATGATTTTAGAAATGTTTTAAAATCTTGGTATTTTTGAATGAATTTTTAATGCGTAGAATTTGGAAACGGGCAAAGCCGAAATTAGAAAAGCGATTTAAAACTAATGACCTCATTAGAGTGCTAGAAGTGTCCGTAATTGATGAAAATGGTGAAAATATTGGTATTATTAGCACCGCAAAGGCAAAAGAGATGGCCTCGGAATTGGGCATGGATTTGGTGGAAGTGAACCCAGTGGCTGAACCACCGGTTTGTAAAATCATGAATTATGGCCAATTTAAGTATGAACAGGAGAAAAAGGCCCATAAACAGAAGATTCAACAAAAAAAGACTGAAACCAAGGGTGTTCGTTTGTCGGTTCGTATTAGTGAACATGACTTTAATTTCCGAATGGATCAAGCGGTTAAATTTTTGGAAAAAGGCAACAAACTTAAAATTGAACTATCTTTAAAAGGAAGAGAAAAAGCGCACCCAGAGAAGGCAAGGGAGATAATTGGTGTTTTTGTGCAAAAGTTACAAGAAAAAGAGGGTATGAATCTGATTCCAGAGCAAGACTTGACAATGCAGGGTGGAAAGTTTATAATGATATTGGTAAATAAAATATAATAATTAACCATTGAAGATTGGGTAATTACCCTGTTTTTTTGTTTAAAATTCAGTTTTTAAAAAAGAAAAGGAAATTAACGAATAATATGCCGAAAATTAAAACTCATAAAGCAACTGTCAAAAGATTTAAAATAACCAAAAATAATAAGGTTACTCAAAGAAAGGCTGGTCAAGATCATTATAATGCTCGTGAATCTGGTAATACTAAGAGAAATAAGCGAAAAGACATTGCGACTAGTAGTACAATTACTAAAACTATCAGAACTCTTATTCAACAATAGGAAGTTAGAACTTATTATAAATTTTTTTTAAACATAGAAAGATATGCCAAGAGTAAAAAGAGGTACAACCCATGTAAAAAGACGAGCAAATATATTAGCGAAAACCAAAGGTTATAAATGGGGACGCAAGAATTTGATCAAAAAAGCTAAAGAAGCGATTATGCACGCAGGTGCTCACGCTTTTATGGATCGCCGCAAGAAAAAGCGAACCAATCGTGCTTTATGGTTGATTAAGATTAGCGCTTTTGTAAGAGAGCAAGGTGTAAGCTATTCTAAATTCATTAATATGTTAAAAGTGGCAAACGTGGAAGTTGACCGAAAGATTTTGGCTGATTTTGCAGTAAATAATAAAGCAGTTCTTACAGAAATTTTAGCGCAAGTTAAAAAATAAGGTCGTATATGAATCTATTAAAAATAGGACAATTAATTATAGCAATCCTTCTTATCGTCGTTATCTTGTTGCAAAGCAAGGGCTCTGGTTTATCTGGTGTTTTTGGTGGCAGTGGTAATGTCTTTATGACCAAAAGAGGTTTTGAAAAAAAACTTTTTGTGGCAACAATCGTCTTAGCAGTATTATTCTTTGCTATCTCTTTGGCTAATTTTATTTAAAATAAGCTTATTTCTGTCACGGTCACTATACTCTATAGCATGACAGAATCTTATATTTGTGGACTCGATAAAAAATCTAATTAAAAAATATAGATTATTATTGTTTGGTGTAATTACCGATTTTAAAAAAAGGAAAAATTTAAAAATAACTTCTAACTCAGATCGAAAATTAGTCTATTCTCTTTCTAAGTCAAGAATTCCAAGCATTAAACAATTAAAATATCTTAATAAATACTTATCATCTAGAGAAATACTCATGATGAAGATAAGTTTTTTTGTCGTTTTTATTGGTTTAGTTTTTTTGGGGACACGTTTTTATTTAACACGTTTACAGGAAGTGCCTTTACGAGGTGGTGTTTACAGTGAAGGTTTGGTTGGTGTGCCGATTAATATTAATCCTTTATATGTTGATGCTAATGACGTTGATAAGGATATTTCTAGTTTAGTTTATTCAAAATTATTCCGACGGAGTAAAGATGGACAATTGGAAAAAGATTTAGTGGCCAATTATGAAATTAGTGCCGATGGCAAGGTTTATACTTTTGAAATTAAAGACAATGTACATTGGCATGATGGTGCGCCATTAACGGTTGATGATATTGTTTTTACTTTTAATGCTATTAAGGAGCCAAGATATAAATCACCTTTGCGAACTAGCTTTATTGGTGTTGAAGTAGAAAAGATTGATGAGAAGAAATTTAAATTTACTTTAGGTAATCCATATGTGGCTTTTTTGGATTTATTAAATTTTGGTATTTTGCCGGCTGAGAAGTGGTATCAAATTTCTCCAGAATCAGCCTTGACGGTGGAATTGAATAAGAAGCCAATCGGGAGCGGTATGTATAAGTTTGATAAATTGACCAAGGAAAAATCGGGAACTATCAAGGAATATGACTTGGTAATTAATGAAGATTATTATGGCGTTAAGCCCTTAGTTGAAGTGAAATTTAAATTTTATTCAGTAGTTGACGAGGCAATCAAAGCCTTAAATGATGGTTTGATTGATGGTATAAGTTATTTACCATTTGATCGTAGGGAGGAAATCCTAACACCAAAGAATTTTAATTTCAATAAGTTGTATTTACCACAGTTGTCAGTATTATTCTTTAATCAAAAGAAAAATGCGTCTTTGGCTGATAAGGCAATTAGACAAGCCTTGGCTTATGGCATTGATAAAAATGAAATCGTAAATACAGATTTGAATGGCGGTGCTTATTCAATTGATGGACCAATTTTGCCGAATAATTTTGCCTACAACGACAAGATTAAAAAATATAATTTTGATATAAAAAAAGCAAATGAATTACTTGATAGTGTTGACTGGAAAATGATTGAAGTTACCGCAACGATGGTTGAAGAAGCAAAAAATAATTTAGAGAGTAATGATGAGGGCGTGGTAGCCGACGCTAATGTAATAGCTGCCCTAGGTCAAGGTAAGTGGCGCAAAAAAGATGGCAAATATTTTGCCGTTAGATTGGTAACCGTCGATAGACCGGAGTATGTCAAGGTGGCTGACCGCGTAAAGAAGTATTGGGAAAGCCTTGGTGTAAAAACTGAAGTAGAAATTGTGCCAGTAGCAATTGCACAATCAGAAGTGATTAAGACGAGAAATTTTGATGTCTTGCTATATGGTCAAGTCTTAGGAGCTGATCCGGATCCATATTTATTTTGGCATTCGACTCAAACCAATGAAGGAGGCTATAATGTAGCTAACTTCCAAAATAAAGAAGTTGATCAATTATTAGAAGACGCACGTCAATCTTTAAAACAAGAAGATAGACAGATTAAATATAAGAAATTTCAAGAAATTATTACAGAGGAGGTGCCGGCGATATTTTTATATTCACCGATTTATACCTACCCACAAGTAAAGAAAATTAAAAATTTTAATATAAAAGATATTTTAGTGCCAAGTGATCGTTTTGATAATATCAATGAATGGTATTTGAAAACCGGTAAAAAAATTATTTGGTAACTGGTCTCATAAAAGAAATAAAATAAAAAAACAAAACTAAGTGTAGTTTTTGTGTTTTTTATTTTCGATAAAGAAAATATGATAAGAAAGTTTAAGCCACAGGTAAAAAGTTTGCCTCAAGGCGAAAATATTGCGCACACAAAAGCGGTGGGTGATAAAAAAGAAGAAGTTAAGGCTGCTGTTCCGTATAGACGGGGTGGTAATTATAGTAAGATGGGTGGTCGCAAAGAAGAAGCGGTGAAAGACACTAGTCATATTTTTGCCAAAGGAAAATTAAGAGTAATGGTTTTAGGCGGGCTTGAAGAAGTTGGTCGCAACATGACTTTAATTGAATATGAGCAAGAAATAATTATTATTGATATGGGACTACAGTTTCCTGAAGAGGATATGCCTGGTATTGACTATATTATTCCTAACACTGAATATTTAAAAGGCAAGGAAGATTGGATTAAGGGTGTAATTATTACTCATGGACACATGGATCACATTGGTGCTATCCCTCATTTAATGGGTATGATTGGTAATCCGCCGATGTTTATGGGTAGACTAACAGCTGGATTGGTTCGTAAGCGTGTTGAGGAATATAATAAATGTCCGAAGTTGGCGATTACGGAAATTGATGAAACTAAGGCTATTCAATTGGGCAGAAATTTCCGAATTGAATTCTTACGTGTTAATCACTCAATTCCTGATTGTTTTGCAATTATTGCTCACACCCCCGTTGGTAATGTAATTCATACAGGCGATTTTAAGATTGATTATTCGCCAGTAAATGATAAACCGGCTGATTTGAATCGTATTGCACAAATTGGTGGACAAGGTGTAACTTTGTTAATGGCCGATTCGACTGACGCCACTCATCCTGGTTATCAAGTTTCAGAGTCAGCGATTGGTGATGAGATGGATAGAATTTTTGACAAGATTACTGGTCGTATTATGATTGGTACTTTTGCTTCACAATTAAGTCGTTTGCAAAAGATTTTTGATTTGGCGGCTAAGCATGGACGTAAGATTTATCTGCAAGGACGAAGTATGAATGATAATGTGGAAATTGCCCATGGTATTGGTTATTTGAAATTTAATTCTAAATTACTGATTCGCGATGCAGATTTGAAAAATATCCCCGATGATAAGATTTTGATTTTGGGTACGGGTGCACAAGGCGAGAGTAATGCCTTCTTAATGAAGGTGGTTAATGGTGATCATCGCACGATTCATATTCAAAGAGGAGATACAATTATTTTTTCATCATCAGTTATTCCTGGTAATGAGCGCTCAATTCAGTCTTTAAAAGATCAAATCGTGAGACAGGGTGGTCGCATTATTCACTATGAAATGATGGATGTGCATGCTGGTGGTCATGCCAAACAAGAGGATTTGAAATTGATGATGCGTCTTTTGCAACCGGAATTTTTTATGCCGATTGAGGGCAATCACTACATGTTGCAAATCCATGCTGACTTAGCTGAGCAGATTGGTATCCCGCGTGAAAATATTTTTGTGCCGGATAATGGACAAGTTACCGAGTTTACTAAAGAAAATGATAAGGTGACTGGTAAATTAACCAAAGAAAAGGTGCCAGCTGATTATGTTATGGTTGACGGCCTTGGTGTTGGCGATGTGTCTAATATTGTGCTTCGTGATCGTCGTGTGATGGCTGAAGATGGTATGATTGTGGTAATTGCTACAATTGATACCAAAACATCGGATATTATTGGTAACCCCGATTTAATTTCTAGAGGCTTCGTTTACATGAAAGACAATCGTGAGTTGATAGAAAAAACTCGCATGAAGGTTAAAGCCTTGGTAAAGGAACATTGCAAAGGTGCTCCAGCTGATGATGATTATATTAAGAATCGAATTCGTAATGAAGTTGGACAATTCTTGTTTAGTCAAACTAAACGTAGACCGATGGTTCTACCAGTTATCATTAAAGTGTAGTTAGAAAATTTAGAATAAAAAAAGAAAGCCGTAAATCGGCTTTCTTTTTTTTATGAGAGTGTTTAGTGCGCGCCATAACAGGAAGCTATGGCTTTGGATTGGGTAGGGTTAAAAATTATAAAAAGTTTCTTCATTAATACCGCCATCGTCACTAATTGTTTCTTTAACCACGTCATACATTTCCATGACTTGATCTTCAATGAATTCTAAATTATCATCATCGGATAATTCGCCTTTTTGTAGATAATAATCAATCGCTTCCTCAACAAACTGTTCAAAGGCCTCGCGCGAATATGCGCCCGACTCGTTCATTTTCTTTTTAGTTAAAGAAAGTATTTTTTCAATTTCTATTTCCATAAAATTTAGATTAAAAGTTATATCCTTATTATAAAATATTTTATTTTTCTGTCAAATAGTATATTTGGCTTTTCTCGGAAGTATAGTATAATAAAAACATGAAATTAAATGAATTAAAAAAGAAAAAAATTGCTATTCTGGGATTAGGTGTGGAGAACTATTTTTTGATTAAATATTTATTAAAAGAGAAGGTTGAATGTGAGATAACAATCTGTGATTTACGGAGTGAGAAACAATTGGGTGAGAAATATTTAGAATTTTCAAAATTGGGCGTGCAGTGGAAGCTAGAAGCGGAATTCAATCGTAATCTTGGTGTTTTTAATATCTTATTTCGTTCTCCAGGTTGGCCAATTGCCTGCCCAGGTGTTCAGGCTGGATTAAAGGAAGGAAGTTTGTTATTTAGTGCAATGAATTTATTTTTTGAACTATGTCCAACGACGAATTTGATTGGTGTGACTGGAACAAAGGGTAAGGGGACAACATCATCTTTAATTGTGGCGATTTTGAAAACAGCGAAAAAGCGTGTCTGGTTGGGTGGAAATATTGGTGTGGCGCCTTTCTCATTTATTAATAAGATTAAAAAAAATGACTGGGTAGTTTTGGAATTATCATCATTTCAATTAGAAGATTTGCATAAATCACCACACATTGCCGTGTTGACTAATTTTTCGCCGGAACATTTGGCACCGGCCGATCCGTTTAATCCTAATTTTCATCAAAATCTAAAGAGTTATTGGGATGCCAAGGCTAATCTTTTTATTCATCAGAAAAAAAATGATTACTTGGTTGCGAACTATAAGGTTCAGGATGCTAAATGTAAGACTTCTGGAAGAATTATTAAATTTACTAAATCTGAATTAGTCTCTGGGTTGGTAGGCGAGCACAATAAAGAGAATGTGGCTGCCGCTTTAGAAGTGGCGAAAATATTAAAGATTGATGAAGGGATTGCAGGGAGAACGGTGAAAAGCTTTAAGGGCTTAGAGCATCGAATTGAAAAAGTGGCCGAGGTTAAAGGAATTATTTATTATGATGACAGCTTTGCCACAATTCCGGATTCCGCGATTATTGCCTTGAAATCGTTTACGCAAGCGATAATTTTGTTAGCGGGTGGTGCGGACAAGGGGGCTGATTTTAAAAATTTTGCCAAAGAAATAAAAAAGCGGGTGAAGTTCCTGGTTTTATTCAAGGGTGTTGGTAGTGAACGGATTATTATTGAATTAGAAAGGATAAAGTATTCAGCGGATAAATATATCGTGGTTGATGATATGAATAAGGCGATTATAGTGGCTAGGAAAAAGGCTGTGGCTGGTGATATTGTTTTGTTATCACCTGCATGTGCGAGCTTTGGTGTCTTTAAAAATTATAAGGAGCGAGGGAATTTGTTTAAAGAGGGGATTATGAAATAAAATTGTTTTATGATTGGATTTTTTGATTCTGGTTTTGGGGGCTTAACTGTTTTGAAAGCAGTTTTGCAAGAAATGCCAGAATACGATTATATTTATTTGGGTGATAACGCACGGGCGCCATATGGTGGTCGTTCACAGGAGGTGATTTATCAGTATACCCGCGAGGCAGTCGATTTTTTATTTTCTCATGGAGCGTCCTTAATTGTGATTGCTTGTAATACGGCCTCCTCAATGGCTTTGCGTCGGATTCAGCAAGAATATTTGCCGGCCAAATATCCTGGTAAAAATGTATTAGGCGTTATTCGACCACTGGCGGAGAACATTGTTCGTGATAAAAAGTTAAAACGAGTAGGTGTGATTGGCACAAGGGCAACAATAGAATCTGATGTCTATCCGATTGAAATTCATAAACTAAATCAAGAGATGGAGGTCTTGCAAAATGCAGCACCTATATTGGTTCCACTGATTGAAGAAGGTTGGAGTAAGAAAGCGGAAACGAGAATGATTTTAAGAAAATATTTACGCCCATTGAAGGAACAAAAAGTGCAGTCCTTGATTCTTGGCTGCACACACTATCCACTCTTGCTTAAAGAAATGCAAAATATTATGGGGGCACGATGCAGGGTTTGTAATCCTGGTGACGTGGTCGCCAAAAGCTTGCGTGAATATTTAACCAGGCATCCGGAATATAATTTACAAAAAAACAGTAAGATAAGAAAGTTTTATATCACGGATTCAGTGGAGAGATTTAAATTATTAGGAGAGAAATTTTTAGGTGAGAAGATGGTGTTAGTGGAGAAAATTAGTTTATAATTCATTTAAATAATATATGAAAAAATCTATAAATCAAATTGTGAATTTTATTTTTGAACTCGGTCAATTAAAACGTTAGAGCCACTCTGGATGGTTAAAGGCTGGTATTAAATATCCAGTAACAGTCGCCGAGCATTCATTTCGCGCAGCACAGATTGGTTATATTTTAGCAGTGATGGAAGGCGATGTTGATCCAGATAAAATTGTTACCATGTTAATCATACATGACAATATGGAAACTAGAGTTGGTGATCAAGACAAGATAGGCGCACGATATTATTCTAAAAAAGAAGGAGAGGACAAAGCTTTTAGAGAGCAGACTGAACTTCTGCCAGAAATGATTCAAGAAAAATGGCAACGATGTTTTAATGAATTTGAAGGGCGAAGTACAAAAGAGGGAATTATAGCCAAGGATGCTGATTGGCTTGAAGTTGCTTTTCAGGCTAAGGAATATGTTGATACGGGGTATAAGGCGGCGCAGAACTGGATTGATAATGTGGCTATAGCTGTTGAAACAAAATCAGCGAAGAAGATTATTGCCGAGATGAAAAATGTGGAGTTTACGGATTGGTTTAATGGTTTGAAAAAAATGACATATACTAAGTTGAAAAAGTAGGAAATATTATTTATTATCTCAATGCCTGTGATTCAAAAATCACGGGCATTTTTTGGCTAATTTTAAATTATTTGACGATATGTAGAATTTGGTGTAATATACCCCCATAGGGTGTATTAATTCTTAAATTTTATATATGCAAAAATTTTTAATTCAAATTGAAAAAAATATGATGTGGTGGTTGTTGAGCGTGTCATTAGCGGGTATTTTGTTTTCGAAGTTTGGGGGTGGAATTGCGTTTAGCTCTTTGATTTGCTTGTTAGCAGCCTTGGTAATGATTTATCCATCATTACTGCCATTGGATTTTTCAGAATTAAAAACAGTGCACAAGAATTATAAAATAATTAGTCTGACAGTATTGATAAACTTTGTGATTTCACCGGCTTTGGCGTATTTATTCGCGAGTTTATTTTTAAATAACTATCCAGCCTTGAAGTTGGGCTTAATTTTATTGTCAATTTTACCCGGTGGGGGCATGGCAACTTCTTGGGCTTTGAAAACAAGGGCGCATATGGGGGCGGTGATCGGCATTATTTTAGTAAATTTATTGGTAGCGGCCCTAATAGCGCCGTTTGTAATTTCAGCCTCAATGAATAGCGTGCAAAATCAGTTGGTAGTACAGCAAACGGGTGAGCAGTGTGTGGTCGATACAGTAACCAAGGGCGCGACTAATTGTTTATTTGGTGGCACTAATGGTATTAGTCCTTTAAAGATTGCTTTGCCAATTGTGGTGATTGTAATTTTTCCGTTGCTTTTGGCTTATTATACTCGCGAGGCGATTGCCAAAAAGAAGGGGCGAGAATATTTACAATCAAAACGTGGCTTGTTTAAGAATTTAAGCAATGTGGGAATGTTAATAGTAATTTTTGTGTTAATGAGCTTGAAGGCTAATGCCGTAGTTTTTGATAATTGGTCATTATTATTGCGAGCGATTGTCCCTCTGTTGTTGTACTATACTTCAATGCTGGCTATGGCCTATTGGTCGTTTGATAAATTTTCAGATAAGGAAATCGGAAAGGCTTTTTCCTGGGGAATTTATTTGCGTTATATTACGTTGGCCTTGGGATTGGCAACTACATTGATTTTCCAAGATAATTCTTTGTCAGTGATGGTGATTGTGATAATGTTGTCTTATTTTGTACAAATTCCCTTTTCGTTTTTATTAGCGAAGAAAATGAATAAAGGAAATTAATTTAGTGTTAATGTTTTAATGTAATAATATAATTAATGAAATAATTTTGCGATTGTATTTTTTTTAAAATTAATTGTAAAATAAAAAAATTTATGAGTAAAGCTTTAGATTTAACAAACGAAAATTTTGAAACAGAGGTATTAAAGTCTGACATTCCCGTGTTGGTCGATTTTTGGGCACCTTGGTGTGGTCCATGTCGAATGATGGCGCCGGTTCTTGATGAATTATCAGGGGAAATGAGCGGTAAGGTGAAAATTGCAAAATTGGATGTGGAAAATCCTAATCATCAACAATTGGCAATGCAATATCAGATTCAAAGTATTCCTAATATGAAATTATTTAAAGGTGGCCAAGTTATTGGTGATTTTGTAGGCGCGCGACCAAAGGACGCATTAAAGGCAGACATTGAAAGTAGAATAAAATAAAACCAGATCATAAACATTAAAATTAATTAAAAATAAAAAACACATATGCCAAATAACCCATTCTCTAATGCCCTGAAGCAGTTAGAGCAGATTGATAAATTGATTAAAATCGATAAAAATATTTTAGAACAACTAAAGTATCCACAAAAGGTTTTAGAAGTGTCAATTCCGGTAAAAATGGATGATGGAAGTGTGAAAGTTTTTATTGGTTTTCGATCACAGCATAACAATGCGCGCGGTCCGTATAAGGGCGGGATTAGATTTCATCCTGCTGTTAATGTATCTGAGGTAAAAGCTTTGTCTACTTGGATGACATGGAAAACAGCCGTTGTAAATATTCCTCTCGGAGGTGGTAAGGGTGGTGTGATAGTTGATCCTCGTCAACTATCAATTGATGAACTTGAAAAATTGGCGCGTGGTTATATTCGAGCGATCTATAAATTAATTGGCCCTGAGGTGGATGTGTCAGCGCCAGATATTTATACTGATTCACGCATAATGGCGTGGATGATGGATGAATATGAATTGCTTATTGGGCGGCATCAGCCCGGTGTCATTACCGGGAAGCCATTATCAATTGGTGGTTCAGAGGCACGGGCTTATTCAACAGCACAAGGGGCGGTTTATGTCTTGGAGGAAGCGGTTAAAAAAATCGGCTTGGACTCAGGGGCAACCGTAGGTATTCAAGGTTTTGGCAACGCAGGTAGTTATATGGCAAAACTCCTACAGGAGCGTGGTTATAAAATTGTGGTTTTAAGTGATTCACGCGGAACGGTAGCGAATTACATGGGCCTAGATGTCGATCAGATTGATGAACATAAGAAGGCCTCTGGATCAGTAGCTGGTTTTCATGGTGGTATGAATGATGGCAAAAAACATTGCCTTGACTACGAAGTGGATATTTTAATTCCGGCTGCTTTGGAAAATTCTATCAACAAGGATAACGTTGAAAATATTAACGCGAAATTGATTATCGAATTAGCGAATGGACCAATTACTCCTGAGGCTGATGAAATTTTACACAAGAAGAATATTTTAGTTGTTCCTGATATTTTAGCCAATGCTGGGGGCGTAGGCGTAAGTTATTTTGAGCAAATACAAAATGCTTATGGTAATTATTGGACAGAAGACAAAGTTCTTGATAAACTAGAAAAAATGATGGTTAATTCCTTTAATGAGGTTTGGGCTGAAAAAGAAAAATATAATACAACTATGCGCATGGGTGCTTATGCGTTAGCGGTTAAAAGGGTTGCTCAAGCTATGAAGGAGCGCGGACGATTATAATTAATTAGTAAAAATTATGTACGATTTAGCAATTATTGGCGCGGGGCCGGCAGGAATGTCGGCATCAATCTATTCTTCACGGTACGGTGTAAAAAATATTGTTATTGGCCAACCAGGTGGTTTGGCGGCAAATACACACGAGATCGGTAATTATCTTGGATTCGAAACGATTACTGGTTTTGAGTTTGCGCAAAAAGGTGAAGCGCATGTTAAAAAATATGGAGCGGAAATGGAATATGCCTTAGTTAAACAATTAAGTAAGGAAGATAATGTTTTTAAAATTACTTTAGATAATAGTAAAGAGCTTGAGGCAAAAAATATTTTAATTGCCGTCGGCACTGCTCACCGTTCATTGGGTATTGCTGGTGAAAAAGAGTTTTTAGGAAAAGGGTTATCTTATTGTACAACTTGCGATGGTTATTTTTATCGGGGCAAGACAGTGGCAATTAATGGTGGTGGCGATAGTGCCCTGAGTGCTGCTGTTTTTATGGCTGATATCGCTGAGAAGGTTTACTTAATTCATCGTCGTGACGAGTTCCGTGCGGAAGATTTTTGGATTGAATCGGTGAAAAAAAATCCAAAGATTGAAGTGGTTTATAATACCAACATCAAAGAAATTAAAGGTGATACAAAATTGAATGAAATTATTTTAGATGTACCATATAAAGATTTAAACTCCATTGCCATTGACGGTTTGTTTATTGAAATCGGTTTTGTGCCAAACGTAGAGCTAGTTCGTGGCTTGGGGGTAGAAATTGACGATGGCGGTTTTATTAAGGTTGACGCTGAACAAAAAACTAATATTGCGGGCGTGTGGGCAGCGGGAGATATTTCCACAAACTCTAATAAGTTTAAGCAAATTGTAACAGCCGCCGCTGAAGGCGCAGTGGCAGCAGTGAGCATTCAGAAACACAGCAAGAAGGTAGCTGTCTAGTTGAAATTCTTTGTATGAATAAAAAAAGAGCTTGATTAATTTTCAAGCTCTTTTTTTATTGCAATTCTTAATTGATTGAGATAATTGTTGTTTCCGAGTCTTGTGAGGTGAATTTAGATGCTTCGATATATAGTTGTAAGTCTGACTTATTGTATTTTAAAAATGAACCAGCCAGTAAAGCAATCGGACAGATTTCTTTTTCAGGATTTAGTCGAGGGTGAATACAGTTTTGTGCTAATTCACAACCCTTTACTGTTATTAGATATTTATTATCTGAGAGCTGATCAAAATAGATTTTTTTAAACAAGGTACTTTTGGAAATTAGTTTGTTAAAATTTTCTAAATTGTTAGAAATATTGAGAAAATTTTCAGTACTGTTTTTAAGTTTTTTCTCAATTTCATTGATAATATTACAAGAATTTTGACAAACATTGGTATTTTGATTTTTGGGAAAATTCCGATTTAGAAAAGAAATATTAGCCCTAAGGGCTAAGAGGAATTCGTCTTTGATAGAAGTTTGTGAATCTGGCATATTATTAAAATTTCATTAAGATTTGATTATAATAAAAGTATAGCATTTTTCAAAGAATAGTAAATATGATTAATAAAAGCTATTATGATTTTAAAAACTAATTCCCCAAAACATATTTCATACCGCCAACGTTTCTGGCTAGACCTTTTATTTCCATCATAATTAATGTGCTACTAGCGACAGAGGTTGAGAGGTTTGTGGTTCTGATAATGTCGTTGATGTGAATTGGTTCGTGATTGAGGTGTTTGAGAATTAATTTTTCCTCCAAAGTGTCGGTGATTATTTTTTGACTGACAATTTTGGCTGGGACATTTTCAATATTGAGAGTCTCGATAATATCATCAGCACTAGTAACAGCTTTAGCACCCTGTTTAATAAGATTATTCGGTCCTATTGAGACTGGTGAATAAATATTGCCAGGGATAGCGAAGACTTCGCGATTTTGATCAAGTGCATATTTAGAAGTAATAAGAGCGCCAGATTTTTCGGCGGCTTCGACTACTAGTGTGCCTAGCGATAGGCCAGCGACAATGCGGTTTCTTTGTGGAAAGTGATGTCGCAGTGGCGGAGTGTTAAGGGGAAATTCGGAAAAAATAAGACCGCCGCTAGCGATAATTTTATCAGCTAAATATTTATTCGCGGCTGGGTAAATGGCGCGATTGTTGATGCCAGTCCCAAGGACAGCGATAGTGCAGCCGTTTGCTTTAATTGTGGCATTGTGCGCGACTGTGTCGATGCCAAGAGCAAGGCCACTGACGATGGTGAGACCATGACGAACCAAATCCTTAACGATGGTCTCTGTTGCTTGCGCACCATAGTCAGTGTATTTACGTGAACCAACAATAGCGATGTTGAAGTTGGTAATGTTATTAAGGTTGCCACGATAATATAGAATCTCTGGTGGATCATAAATCTCGGCGAGGAGCTTGGGATATTTTTCGTGACCGATGTTTATGACGCCGATATCTTCGCGATCGAGTTGGTCGAGAATTTTATCAATGGGGACGAGTTGTCGCTTGGAAATAAATTCAAGCGCGAGCTTTTCTTCGATGCCGGCCTGCATTAATTCATTGACAGAAGCACAAAAAACTGTTTTGAAGTCTGGAAAATATTTTCTAAGTCTTTTAATTTTGACAGGGCCGAGTTTTAGGAAGTGAGAGAGGGCAATTAGGTACTTTGTATTTTCAGAAAAATCATTCATTTATATTATGGCTAATTTTAAATAAAAAATGAGTGTTGACAGCTGTAAATCCTTGTGCTAAGATTCAGGAATCATTAGAGATATCTAAGAAGCTAGCAACCAATTTGCTGTTTGTTACTAGAATTGTGGACAATGAATATCTATCCTCCTTGGGTATTTATTGCTCTACTTTTTTTTAGCGAGCAGCAAATTGTTTGTTAATGATAATATCATTAATCGTTTGATTGATGATGGTTAACTCTTCTTCTGGAAGTCTTTGTAAAACAAATTTAACGCCTGGAATTTTTTCCAGGTTTTTTGTTTTAATGCCGATGCGGAGACGCGTAAAGTTTTTAGTTTTTAAATGATTGATAATAGATTGCACACCATTGTGGCCAGCCGCACGAGAGTCAACTGATTTCTTAAACTTACCGAGTTCTATATCAAGATCATCATGAATAACGATTAGCTCATCGGAAAGATCAGCATTACTTTCTTTAAAAATAAGAAATTTTTGGGGCAGTAATTTATAATAAGAAAGAATGGCGCGCACTACCTGTCCGGAGTTATTCATAAAGGTTTGCGGCTTGATAAAAATATACTGTTCGTTCTTGCAAATTTCAGCTTGGAATTTCTTGTTTGTTTCCCACGACAAACCAAGGCTGGTTACGATTTTATCAATCGCTAAAAAGCCGGCATTGTGTCTGGTTAATTTGTATTGGTCACCGGGGTTGCCGAGACCGACTAATACTGTTGGCATAGTTTATTACTTACGTCATTCCCGCGAAGGCGGGAATCCAGGCGCCACAAAAAGTGGGTCAATAATTATAGAGACTAATCGTGATATAAATATTATTAACAAAAAAACTTTATTTATTTTAATTTTCCTTATATGTGAAATAAAATACGAGGCACCTGGATTCCCGCCTTCGCGGGAATGACGATAAAAGAGGGGATTATCGCCTTCGAACAATAGATGGTGAATGGAAAATTCTTGGCTTCTTTCTTTTTTCCGGATTAGCAAGCTTAACAAGATCATGTTGACCATGAACGCCTTTTTTACGAATTACACTTACAAAAACTGGAGTACCTTCGATTTTGAAATTTTCGCGGAGACGATTCTCGATATACCGAACATAGGTCTGGTCGATATTATCATCGGAGCCAATTACGATTTCGAACTTTGGCGGATTTGATCGCTTCTGTCTTAACTTGTAGATGTAGGGATTCTTTACACCACCACCACGAACGGGAGCGTGTTTTTTTACAATCCTTAATAAGAACTTGGTTAAATAATTTTCGTTAATTTCAGTTTTACGGGCATTGGCTAGTCTAACAATCATTTCTAAGGTTTTTTCAACCTTTTCGCCAGTAAGCGCAGAGATGAATTGAATTGGTGCCCAGGTGGCGTAAGGGAATTCGTTGTAAATTGTTTGCTTGTATTTTTTTGTGTCGCGATCTTCGACTAAATCCCATTTGTTAGCGACAATAATTAAACTAACCTGTCTTTCGATAATATCGTCGATGATTTTGGATTCTTGTTGGGTGATGCCTTCGTGAATGTCGATCATTAACATAGCGATGTCTGCCTTGCCTAGAGTGGCGATTGATTTTTCAATACTGAATTTTTCCAGGGCGTCATGAGAGCGACCCTTTTTTAGGTTCTTGCGCGCGCTTTTGCTGATGCCGGCAGTATCGATTAAATTGATAATATAGTTTTGATAATTAAATTGGACATCTTTTGGTTCTCTTGTGGTGTGTGCCGTCGCAGAGGTAATCATTCTTTGCGCGTCTTCATCGGTGGAGAAGCGATCGATTAATTTATTGATAAAGCTCGATTTACCAACATTTGGCTTGCCGATAATGGTAACGTTGATTGTTTTATCCGCATCCTTCTCAAGATCAATATCTTTTGTCTTGCGAACTTTTAAATTTTTTACCACAATATCAAGCAAATCACCAGTACCGGAGCTGGTTACAGCAGAAACAGAGATTGGATCACCTAGAGCAAGCTTATTAAATTCATTTACATCACGACGCAATTTTGGACTGTCGGATTTGTTTACTACCAACAAGACATTTTTTGCTTCAGGAATAATTTTCTTCAAGGCCAGAGCCATGATCTTATCATCACCGATAATACCAACCTGCGCATCAACCATAAACAAGATCAAATCAGCCTTTTTCAAATAATCACGGGCTTGTTGTTGTACCTTGGCATCGATATTGTCAGTCTGACCAATTTCTTTGATTTCTTTTTTGGTTTTGTTTAAATGACGAACGTCTAAGATGCCACCAGTATCAACTAGTTTGAATTTTTTACCTTGCCAATCAACCATGCCGGTGTTGGCGTCGCGAGTAGAACCTTCAATGTCGGAAACTAGGGCAATTTTCTTGCCTGTTAAAACGTTGAAAAGGGTTGATTTGCCTACATTGGTGCGTCCAAAGAGAACCACGAGAGGCGCTTTTTTATTTTCTGCCATATTATTTATGTATTAAGTCAAAGAAGTTTGTTATAATTTTTAAAACCAGAAATTCATTACTTTGATAGAAGTTTACGGTCTTCTAACATTAGCACGTTTTTGTGATTTTGTCCAGAGCAATATATATTGATAATATCAAAATTTTAGGATTAATGCAAAAGCCCATATATTGTGATATTATGGCTAATATTAAGGACAATATATAATAACAAGGAATTTGGAAAATATTATTGACAAATAGCGGTACTTGTGCTATATTTATTGGTTGTGATCTTTGAAAATAATCAAATATGCCAATAATGGTAAAGGGGGAAATGATGAAGACTTTAATAGTAGAAATATTGTCATTTGTTTCAAAAACGAAGCAGGACCCACTATTGTTGATGGCTTTTGGAACCACCTTGCTTGAGTTTAATCCGCTATTTCAGGCGGCTAAAATTATCAAGCTTAAAGAGGCGAAGGATGTTTCTCTGTGGACGTTTGTAATGATCTTGTCGATAGGATTAATCTGGCTTTGTTATGGCTGGAGTATCCGAAACTGGCCATTGATAATTGGGAATGGTATCAAGTTGTTTTCAAGCTCGTTTGTGATGATCGCTTATTTTGTTTATAAAAATAATAACAAGAAAGAGGCTGAGAAATGACTGACGACGATAGAAAATATGTACCGATGCACATCAAACAGTATCTAGACTTCATTAAGATGTCTGGAGTTTACCTCGGTGATGTGAATCGAGGCGAGATTGAAATCGTTACCAATCCGGCTACCATTATCGAAATTGAGGAGCTTCATAAGCATAATCATTTCAATTTTAACGGTCTGGTTGGACAGACGACTTCATGGAAAAGCGGAATCATCGTTATGGACAAGTATTTTGCTTTTTTGCGCGACCCGGTGCTGTTTCCTGGCAAAACTGTAACGACTGGCTTGTACGACCGGTTGGTGTATATCAACGGTCTGCATGGATCTGTCGGCGTGGCGGTATTGCCGGTATGCGACGGCAAGGCAATAATGTCGCTGGTATTTCGACATGCTACCAGAAAATGGTGTGTGGAAATTCCTGGAACCATTTCAGTGGATGGAGAATCTGTTGAAGACTCGGTTAAGCGTTGTGTCTTGAATGAGCTTGGAGTTGGAACGGAAATTGGCTCCATTACCAAGGTCGGTGACATCATCTCGGAGCGTGGTATTCTCGGGAACGAGGTGCCAATATTCGCCGTTGAGGTCAAGGTCATCAGTGGCCAGGTGCGGGACACGGTTACGACAGGCACGACGGAACTTTCTTATTCCAGATATTTAGAATTTCGACGAGCCGGGTCTCTGGTACACGGCGGCCGAAGTTATGTGTGCAAGGATGCATACACCGACACAGCTATGATGTTGGCTCATGCAGCTGGTATTATAGAGTAAAATTGCATGAAGTAAAATTGGGGCTTGCTAAGAAATTAGTAAGCCCTTTTTAAATTTTGGCGAATTACTTCGTCTTGACTTTGGTCAACTAATGTGCTAATTTAATTTATTATCAACCGCACATTAAAACTAAAAAATAGAAGGAGAAAAACAATGGCCATTGTCGCTGAACTTCAAAATCTAACTGGGTTGTCGCTATTGGGAGTTTTGGTACGGACAAGAGTAATATTGGCTGACGACAAAATGATGATAATCGCGCTTTTGGAGCAATTGCCAGCCACCTTTGTGAAAATTAAAAGAGAACAGTTTGATTCAATGTTAAAAGAGATTACGTTGTATTGCACCGACCGCGAGTGTGAATGTTTAGCCGAAGCGGCGCGTAGGCAACAAAAACAAAGCGGAATGCATGGGAACAAACTGACCATTATATGGCGGGAAATTAACAAGTACGCCGATTATCGCAGTCAACCAATTATTGCGTTCATCTTGGCAACAATCATCGACCATGTCGAATTTTAAGAGGAGGAGATAATGGCTAAACCGATTAACGAAAACGTTGTGTGGAAAGCTTTCTTTGATGACCTGGTACATGGCAGGCAAATTATCTCGTCCAGAGAAAGAGATTTTTTGTATAATGCTTTCACAAGAGATGGTCTAGTGTTTGAAGATATCGGTTTAGAAGACCGAAATGTTTTTCTTTTGAATATTAGGTTTCATGACGGTATGCAATTAAGCTGTTTAAAACAACAAACAGCGCGCTTCCTTGATGATGTTCCAAGAAAAGAAGCATGGCCAGAGGTAAAAGCTTTTGCCGAAATGGAGTCACATTATATTGTGGCTTATTTATATGCCATGGTGGCACATAGCGCAGAAACTTAAAAGAGTATTTCGAAATGGAATACTCTTTTTTATTTTTCCGAAAAAGAAAAAAGCCCGCGGTGCTCGATGAGTCCACTGGCGGCTTTAATTATTAATCAATGATTCGGTAAGGAACAGTTTTTAGTACCTCTGCCTTAGAACCAGGTTCCTTTTTTTGAAAACGTGGTCTTAATTTTGTCATTTGGTCAGGATCAGGAGAAATCATAACACCAGAGACACCGTCTTGAGTTGTGAAGTAAACATTCCAACAATAGGGACAAGAGTCGGCATCGGTAACATTTCCAAAGCGTAAGCCAGTAACCTCGTTTCCTTTTAAAATGGCAAATAAACCTCCATTATCTTTGTAGAAATAGCGCTCCTTACTGGGTTTGTCTGCGCCTTGTTTTCGATTTTCAGAAAATTCCAGGTTTATGAGCAGTAAAAATAGCTCACCGTTATTTGGATTTATTGCCAAATATTGAGGTTCTAGTTTTGATGAAATTTTTCCTTTGATAATATAGCCCTTTTCAGTTTTTTTAACAGGATAAGTCCTGTTTATTAAACCTGGATGCATATTATTATTCTCCTCCTTTGATTTTTATTTTTATCAGCCATTGCTGATTTTAGATATTAGCATAGTGCGTGCTTTTTTGCAAGACTTTTTTGTGTCAAAGATATATCTATTTTTATCTAAATTTATGTGTTACAATTGTGGTATTATAATAATTTTTAAACATTTTATGTCAAATCAAAGAACCACTGGTCTTACTTCTGTTGCGCTTGCCTTCTTGGGAAATCTTTTTATTGCTTTTATGAAGTTGATTGCTTTTTTTGTTTCTGGATCAAGCGTTATGTTTTCGGAAGCAATCCATAGTTTTGCCGATACCGCCAATCAGGGTTTATTAATGGTCGGTATTAAACGATCAATGAAAAAAGCGGATGCTTATTTTGATTATGGTTATGGTCAGGAAAGATTTTTGTGGGCATTAATTTCAGCATGCGGTATTTTTTTTCTTGGCGCTGGTGTGACAATTTATAATGGTATCGAATCGTTGCGTGGAGAAAACTCGATTTTTTTAAATAAATATGTTTTTATTATTTTGGGCTTATCTTTGATTATTGAGACGTTTACTTTATTGGTAGCCGTTAGAGAAATAAAGAAAAACAGCAACGGCCGAAAATTCTTTAAAGCTTTGGAGGTTGCTGATCCGACCACATTGGCAGTTTTATATGAAGATAGTGTCGCCGTTCTTGGTATTTTGGTTGCTTCTTTGAGTATGGTTTTAACGATGATAACCGGTCAGCATTATTGGGATGCAGCTGGTTCGATAGTAGTTGGTTTGTTGTTGGGTTTTATTGCAGTGGTTTTGATTAAGAAAAACATGGAGCTTTTGAAGAGTAGGTCTATTCCCGAAGAGGCCAAAGAGCGCTTGATTGAAATCTTGGAATCCGAGCCGGCGATTGAAAGAGTGATTGATTTAAAATCATCAATTCTTAATGTCGGTGTTTATCGTGTTATATGTGAAGTTGAATTTAATGGTCCGTCGCTCTTGCGTGAACTTTATAAAAATAATGAGATGCGCGAAGAGTATGACGATATCAAAGAGGACTATCAAGAGTTTATTCGTTTTTGTGCCGACTATGCCGATCGTATTCCGCGTTTAATCGGCTCTAAAATTAATAAGATTGAGGAGGAAATTCAAAGAGAGATTCCGGAGATTCGTCATATTGACATTGAGCTGAATTAAAAATAATCTTATGGAATTTGAAGAGCAAAGTTTTGAAAAAGAAACGTTTAATAAGATTCAGTGTACCGGACAAGACTTACAGGATAAAGAATTTGTTCGCTGTTTATTTGTAAAATGTGACTTTAGTTATAGTAAATTCTCCGGCGCGTCGTTTGTCGATTGTGCTTTTACAGACTCAAATCTTGCCAACATTAAGATTGATAATTGTAGTTTTCAAAATGTTGTTTTTAAAAATTGTAAAATAGTCGGTGTCGCTTTTTCGAGTGTAAAGACTTTATTAATAGAATGGTCGTTTCATAATTGTGTTATCGATCTTTGTGATTTTCAAAGCTTAGAAATTCGATTGACGAAATTTATTGACTGTACTATAAAAGAAACGGATTTCTCTAAAACTAATTTAACGGGAGTTGATTTTTCCGGCTCTGATTTGCAAGGCAGTAAATTTCAAAATACAATTTTGGAAAAAGCAGATTTATCCGGGGCGAAAAATTACTATATTGACCTGATGCAGAATAAAATTAAGGGCGCAAAATTTTCTTATCCCGAAGCTTCGACCTTACTAGATTCGTTTAATATTATTTTAAAATAATATTAAACGCTGGAGGAGGCGCTTTGGGGATTTGTTAATAATAATTTTTTATGGAAAAAATATACGACGTTATTATTATTGGTGCTGGACCAGGCGGATTAGAATGCGCGAAACAACTAAAAAATACTGGCTTATCAGTTCTTCTAATAGAAAAAAACAAAATAATAGGTCCCAAGGTATGTGCTGGCGGGTTAACCACCTTGGTTTCTGATTTTGATATCCCAAAGGATAAAATAAGGAGTTTTCAAGAGTATGATTTTTTTCTTGAAAATACACCACGTCTCATAAAACTTGTAAATCCTTTAAAAACTATTTCTAGATTAGATTTAGGACAGTATCAATTGAGTAAAATAAACAATTGTGGAAATATAAAAATTGTGACCGATGTTTCGGTTGAAGAAATAAAAAAAGACATAATAAAAACATCTATTGGAGACTTTTATTACAAATATTTAGTTGGCGCAGATGGTTCAAGTTCAATTGTTAGAAGGCATCTTGGTCTTGAAACAAAAATCAACATAGGCATGTATTATAATATTAATAAAGGGGTAAGCAGATTTTCTTGGCATTTAAATCATCGACAATTAAAAGCTGGTTACGTCTGGGTTTTTCCTCATATTAATTATACGAATGTCGGGGTTTATTTTGACCCCAATAATGTTTCTTCGGTAAAAGCAAGAGCGTTTTTGGAAGAGTTTTTAAATTTGAATAAATATGATTATTCTGATAGTAAGTTTGAGGCTGCTCCCATTAGTTATTTGTATAAAGGCTGTGTTTTTGAAAATATTTTTCTTGTTGGCGATGCTGCTGGTTTGGCATCTAAGTCAACTGGAGAAGGTATTTCTTTCGCATTAATAAGCGGAGAAGAAGTTGCTAAAAAAATACTAAATCAAAAATATCAGATGATTAAGTTAAATAAAGTTTTAGTGCTTAAGAGTCGGCAAGAGCGATTATTGAAATTATTTATATTGTTGCCATTTATGCAATTAATGTTGTTTAGAGCTTTTGCTTATTTGGTGGGAAAAAAATGGTTTCAAATTTATTATGGAAATTAAAAAATAAATCCAAATTTATTAACAAATAAAAAAGGGATCAAAATATGATCCCTTTTGTTGTTATGGCCGTTTGAAAATTTTTTCATTAACGCTTTCTAGTTTTTTTTGACGTTTGATGAATTTTTCATAAGCCTTCTTTAAGCTTGCCTGGAGGAGGTTTTCCGTTAGTGGCTTGATGAGATAATCGTCTACGCCAACGGCGGCTGCGGCGACAACATGTCTTTGGGCGGTATGTCCCGTTATCATAATGAAGGGAATGTTTTTAAAACGTATGTCTAGTCGGACTTTATTTAAGAGGTCGAGGCCAGACATATTTGGCATGTCTAAATCGCACAAAATTAATTCGTACATTGGACGAACACTTTTAAGATGTTCGTTCGTTAAGATTTTATTCCAAGCGATTTCGCCATCTTCTGCCTCGTCAACCTGTAAATAGCCCATACGATTTAACATACCCCTGGCCATGGTGCGTGCCGTGTTTTCATTTTCAATAATCAATATTTTTGTTTTATGGTTAAATGACGGCATAGCAGTGTCTCCATTTTTATTATTAAAGAACGATTTTACAAATTTATACTTAATTAAGTATATTAGTATGTGTAATGGTGTTTGTCAAATAAGTATTTTTACTCTTGCTATTTTCCCATTTCAAGGCTATTCTTAGTTTATCTAATTAATAAATACTTTAAAAATATGAAAACTTTTAAAAAAGATAATAATGTGCGCGATAGCAAGAGACCAAGTGGTCGAAGTTTTGATGGTAGTCGAAGGGGAGACAAGCCCAGCGGAAGAAGTTTTGGTGGCAAAAGAGAGGAAATACCGGTTAGCAGAAGTTTTGGCATGAAGAAAGATGAGAAGTCGACAAAATATAAAGCCACTTGTAGTGAATGTGGCAATGACTGTGAAGTGCCGTTTAAACCGAATGGTAAAAAACCGATACTTTGTAGTTTTTGTTTTGCTAAGAGTAGTGATGGCGATGATAATAAGATTGAACGTTTTAGTAGCAAGACAAGTGTTAATCAGTTTGAAATTGCAAATGAAAAATTAGATAAGATTTTAAAAATATTAACTCGTTTATCAAAATAAAACAATGAAGGAAGCTTTGCAAAAAACTGTCAAAAACATCAAGACGGCTTTACCGATTGTGGTGGGAGTTTTGATGTTGTTTAGTTTATTGAATCCGCTTCTAGAGGGGCTTTATTTAAAGATTTTTACAGGAGATTATTTTATTGATCCCTTAATTGGGGCAATTGCCGGTAGTATCTCCTTTGGTATTCCGATTGCAAGCTACGTGGCAGGTGGAGAGCTTTTAAGAACTGGGGTTAGTCTTTTGGCAGTGACTGCGTTTATTTTAACCTGGGCAACAGTTGGGATGGTTATGCTGCCACTGGAGATTTCGATTTTTGGTAAGCGTTTTGCCTTTGTTAGAAATTCTTTAAATTTTCTATCTTCAATTATTATTGCTATTTTAACCGTGCTGACTATGAATATCTTGAAATAATATATGTTTAATTTTATTAAAAAAATACCCAATGGTCAAAAATTTCTACTTGGAGTTGTTTTGGTTTATTTTGTAGTTGGATATTTTAGGCAGGAAATAACCAAAAAAGCTTTTGAGGAGTCCTGGACGGCGCTTCAAGGGGTTTTGCCTTTTTTAGTTTTAGTTTTTATTATTATATTTTTAGTTAATCTTTTCGTTAAACCGGAAATGATTAAGAAGCACTTAGGGGCGGATGTTGGATGGAGGAAGTGGCTTTATGTAGTTATAGGCTCGGTTATTATTGTGGGCCCACCATATGTGCTGTTTCCGATTTTTGGAGAGTTGAAAAAAAATGGCATGAAAAACTCCTTGATTGTTGCTTTTTTTAGTAACCGTAATGTTCAACCCGTATTTATCCCAGTTATGATTCATTATTTCGGTCTAGCTTTTACAGTGGTCGTCTCGATTTATGTGTTAATATTTTCGTTAGTTAATGGTTATATTGCAGGTAAAATTTTAGATAGAAAATAAATGATCTCGTTTTAATATTTATTGAAAAGGTAAAATAAATGTTGTTCTTTATATAAATAATTGCAAAGGAGATAATACATGTGTGAAAATCCCGAAGATGATGGTATTACGAACTTTGAGCGCGAACTAAGACACACGCATCAATGTCAAAAATGTGGCAATAATTTTTTGGCTTATCAACCAGGGTGCCCAATCTGTGGCTCTAATGCAAAGGTGTTGTCGTTACCCGCGGACCTAGAAAAAGGTAATTATTCCTTTTCCAAAGGAATAGATTAAAAAAGGAGGGTGAAATAATGCAACGCGGCACAAAAATGAATTGCAAAGACAAGGAGCAATGTCTTCGATATTGTCAATTTAAAACGTGTAAAGGATTTTTTTTTCTAAATCCTTTCCCCAAAGACTTTAGTTGTAAAAATCTTCTTTTAAAAAAAGAAAAATAAAAGTAATTTTTTATTTATTTTTGGAGCTAGTTAAGATAATTTAACTAGCTCTGTTTTTTTGCTATTATTGGGTAAAATTAATTATAAAAATGTAAAATCAATGGTAGTGTTGGGAAAAGTCGCAAAATAGATAAACATTTTCAGTTTCCAGTTTTTTTATCTTGAAAAATATCAAAAAAGGTGATAAGGTTGTAAGGTATGAATTTGAAAAAATATTTAGCAACAATGATTGCCTTAACCCTTGTTTGTTGGGTAATGTTTGGTTATGTGGTGCTTACAATTGATCCAACGCAGACTAATTTTGTGGGCTTTACGATGTTCTATTCAACCTTGTTTATTTCTTTAGTGGGCACGGCGGCGATAGTTGGCTTTTTGGTGCGTTTTGTTGGTTTGAAAAGGGCCTTGGCGTTTAAATCAGTAAAAGAGGCTTTTCGACAATCGTTCTTGTTTTCATTGTTAGTGGTGATTGGCCTGTATTTATTAGCAAAGGATTTATTTACGTGGTTGAATTTGTTTTATCTGATTGGTGGGTTGTCAATTTTAGAATTTTTCTTGTTGGGATATGAGAAGCCGGTTAACTAGTTTTTAAATTTATTTTACAGTCGTTGAGTTTTAGTATTCCGACTAGACAAAAAGCCCTAGGCTTTTATAATATACGTATATGCAAAAAGAATTACAAAAAATTAAAGAAGAAATTTTGACGAAGTTAAAAGAGGTGAAAGACTCGGAGTTTTTGAGCGAGTTAGAGACTAAATATATGGGACGCAAGGGTGAATTGACGACACTGTTGCGCAGCTTGTCTGATTTGGGAGCGGACGAACGCAAAAAAATTGGCAAACTGGCTAATGAAATTAAAAACGATATACAACAAGCTTTTTTGGATATTAGAAAAGAATTAACAGCTGAAGATAAAATTGGTTTTATGGATGTAACCTTACCCGGTAAGAAAATCGCCCGTGGTCATATTCATCCGATTTCTCTTGTGCAAGATGAGCTGGAAGATTTGTTTATGTCGATGGGTTTTATGATTTTGGAGGGGCCGGAACTAGAAAGTGATTTTTATAATTTTGAAGCTTTGAATATTCCTTCGACTCATCCTGCACGCGATATGCAGGATACCTTTTATATTGATAAAAAAAATAAAGATGGAGATATGGATTTGGTGATGCGCACGCACACTTCACCAGTGCAGGTGCGAGCGATGCAGGAACATGGTGCGCCCCTGCGCGCGGTGGTGCCAGGACGAACATTTCGTTGTGAGGCAACTGATGTGCGCCATGAACATACTTTTTATCAATTTGAGGGTTTGATGGTTGATAAGAAAATTAATTTCTCACATTTAAAAGGCATTTTAGCCGAGATTGGCAAGCGTTTATACGGTGCGGAAACACAGGTGCGGATGCGTCCGAAGTTTTATCCATTTGTAGAACCAGGTGCCAACATTGAATATACTTGTTTTCTTTGCAATGGGCAGGGTTGTAATTTGTGTAAGAAGACGGGCTGGTTAGAGGTTGGTGGCTGTGGCTTGATTCATCCGAATGTTTTGAAGGCAGGTGGTATTGATCCAAATGAATATACTGGCTTTGCCTTTGGCTTCGGCTTGAATCGTTTAACAATGTTGAAATATGGTATCGAGGATATTCGAACTTTTAATAGCGGTGATATGAGATTTTTGGAACAATTTTAAAATTAATTTTTATAATATATGTATTTAAGTTTAAATTGGTTAAAAGAATATGTAAATTTACCAAAGTCGACAACGGCGGAAAAGATTGGTGAGGTTTTGACGATGCATACAGTTGAAGTTGAAGGTATTAAAGAACAATCGGAGAAATTTAAGGGAGTAGTGGTTGGTAAGATTTTGGAAATTAGCAAACACCCAAATGCGAATCGTTTGCAATTGGCCAAAGTGGACACGGGAAGCGAAAAATTAGATATTGTTTGTGGTGCGCCGAATATTGAGGTTGGACAATTGGTGCCAGTTGCAACCGTAGGCACAGTTTTGCCTGGTAATATTGAAATTAGGGAGGCGGAAGTCCGTGGGGAGAAATCTTTTGGTATGTTATGCGCCGAAGATGAATTGGGATTGGGTGAGAATCATGAGGGGATTATGATATTGGAAAAAGCCAAAGTTGGTCAGGATTTTGCGGATTATTTAGATTTTAAGGACACAATTCTAGAAGTTGATAATAAATCTTTATCCAATCGACCGGATCTTTGGGGACACATGGGTATTGCCAGGGAGTTGGCAGTAATTTTGGATGAGAAGTTTAATGAGTATAAGCCTAATGTAGACGTTTTGAAAAAAGAAGCTAATGAGGAAATTGAGATAGAGGTAAGAAATGATGATTTTAAATTATGTCCGCGCTATATGGCAGTGGCAATGGATGGTATTACCGTGAAGTCTTCTCCGAAATGGATGCAAGAACGATTAACAGCGATTAATGTGAAGCCGATTAACAATATTGTGGACGCGGTGAATTATGTAATGTTTGAATTGGGACAACCAATGCATGCTTTTGATTTTTCAAAAATAGAAATTAAAAAAATGAAAAAGAATCAGAAAGTAAAAATTACTGTACGGAATGCCAAGAAGGATGAGGTGGTAGTAACCCTTGATGGCGAGACAAGAAAATTAGACAGTGAGATGTTGGTAATTGCCAATGATGAAGAAGTTTTGGCAATTGCTGGTGTAATGGGTGGTGAGAGTAGCGAAGTTGATGATAAGACTAAAAAGATTATTTTAGAATCAGCAAATTTTAATTATACCTCTATTAGGAAAACATCAGGCAAGCTGGCTTTACGCAGTGAAGCGTCAATGCGTTATGAAAAAGGCTTGGACCCGAGTCTGTGTGACGTGGCATTGATGCGCGCGGTGGAATTGATTAAGAAAATCGTGCCGGGCGCGAAAGTGATTAGCGAGGTTACTGATCAAAAAGAATTTCATTTAACAACTGGACCAGTGGAACTAACAGCTAATTGGATTGCTCAGACTATTGGGCAGAAAATTGAAGAAAAAGAGATTATACGAATTTTAACCAGTCTTGGCTTTGGTGTCGATAAAAAAGAAGACGTTTTAGCCGTGACTATTCCCACTTGGCGGGCAACAAAGGATGTTGAACTAAAAGAAGATATCGTTGAGGAGATTGCGCGTATTTACGGTTTTAATAACATTGAGGCAGTGATGCCGGAAATTATGATTGAGTCAGTGGAGTTGAAAAGAGATAAAGCCTTGGAAAGAAAAATTAGAAAAATACTATCAGGCGCACCAGCATTGACTGAAATTTATAATTATTCATTTGTAGGTGAGGAGCAGCTTAAAAAACTGGGAGTAGATTTCTCCAAACATATCCGCTTGGCAAATCCAATTGCTTCCCATCAAACAATGTTACGTCAAACTTTGGCGACAAATATGTTCAACAACATTCGCGCTAATCAAGCGCGATATGATGATTTGAAATTTTTTGAAATCGGTTCAGTTTTTGTTGATACTGAAAGCAGTGTGAAGAAAAGCACCGATTCCAAGGAAAGCATCCCATATCAAGAAAAAAGACTAGGTATTATATTGGCAGGCAAAAATGACGTGGAGTTGTTTGGTGAAGCCAAGGGAGTGGTTGAGCACTTACTGGCGAACTTGGACTTGAAAGTGAAATTTGATTTTATAGAATCTATTCCCAACTGGGCTAATCCTGAAATGTCGGCTACTATTTGTTGCGGTAAGACTGAATTGGGCAATATTTGTAAAATGGATGACGAAATCGCCAAGAAAAACGGCCTTAAAAAGAAGGTGGTGTTTGTGGAAATTATTTTAAAGTCACTTTTGCAAACTATCGATGAGTCTTTTGCTAAGATGTATGTGCCATCTGAAAAATATCCAGCCTTAACTCGCGACTTAGCCTTTGTGGTAAATGAAAAAATATTGTATAATGATATTGTAGCCGAGATTAAAAATTTTAATAAATACATCAAGGAGGTTGAACTTTTTGATATTTATCAAGGTGAGAAAATTGGCAAAGATAACAAAAACTTAGCTTTTCATATTATCTACCAAGCTGAAAAGACCCTGACTTCCGAGGAGGTTGATCAATGGCAAAATGATTTGATCAAAAAAATCGAAGAAAGGTTTGAGGCGAAGGTAAGAAATTTTTAAAATATGTTTGAAACTTCACAAGACATCTTAAATATTGCAAAAACAGCAGCCGTAATTAGTTTATCGGCGATTACCTTTATACTGCTTTATTATTTGGTTCAAATCGTACGCGATCTTTTTAAAATAGTCCGCGAAACGCGAGAACGACTTAACAAAATTGACGATGTGATTCAGAGCGTGAAGGAAAAAATCGAACATAGTACATCTTATTTATTGTTGATCAGTGAGGGTATAAAAAAAGTAGTTGAAATTGCCAAGGACTATTCCGGGAAAGATAAGAAAAAGAAAAAATAATATAGCTTTATATAAAAAAACTGTTCTCTATTGCGAACAGTTTTTGTTTGCTTAAAAGTGTTATAGATGATAAAATTAAGATATTGATTAAATTTTTAATCCAGTTATCGCTAAAAAAAATATGGCGTGGCGCAAAAATATGAAGAATAAATTTAAAATCAAAGTGGTCAAAAACTACGAGGCAATGAGCCAGAAAGCAGCTGAAGAAATTATTAAGGCTTTAAAAAAGAAGCAACGAACGGTAATAAGTATTGCGACCGGGGCGACGCCTAGTCGGACTTATGAATTGTTGGCCGCAGAGCGTGTTAAATCACCAGAGCTATTTGCACAAATTTATATTATAAAACTAGATGAATGGGGTGGCGTGCCGTTGAATGATCCAGCCACTTGTGAAACCGAGATTAATGAAAAAATTATTGTTCCACTAAATGTTTCTAGTGATCGTTATATTACTTTCGACAACACTCCAGAAAAAATGGAACAAAGCTTGGTTGATTATCAAGTCAAGATTGACGCTTTGGGCGGGATTGATTTGTGTATCTTGGGTCTTGGTAAGAACGGGCATATTGGGCTTAACGATCCAGCTGAAACTTTGGAATTAGAAGCGCACGTGGCGCACAATCTAAGTGAGCAGACTTTACATCACACCATGACAGAGAAAAGCGATGGTCATATTTCTTATGGTTTAACATTAGGAATGCGCAGTATTTTTGAAGCGAAGAAAGTGTTATTTTTAGTTAGCGGTAAAAGCAAACAAGAAATATTTGCTAAATTTAAAGAGAAGAAAATTTCTACTCAAAATCCAGCTTCTTTATTATGGCTACATCGCGATGTTCTTTGTTTATGTGATAAAGAAGCGAATGAAAAGAAATAATTAATTAATTTTTAAATCTATGATTGGAGCAATAAGAGATAAGCATAAATCACTTTGGGTAGGCTTGTTTGAGTTTTTAAAAAACAATGCCATAATCGGTATGGCTATTGGTGTGGTGGTCGCCCAAATCGTGAAAGACTTGGTTGACTCCTTGGTTAAAGGTATCTTAATGCCCTCGATTAATTTAATGATTCCAGGTGAAGGTGTTAGTCAACTGGTTTACCTTGTTAATGGAGTGGAATTTAATATTGGAATTGTAATTAATAGCGCTTTGACTTTCTTGATTGTCATGACAATATTATATATTGTTGTGAAGAAAATTTTGAAAATGGAGGATGTGCTAGTTAAAAAATAAGATCTATGAAAAATATTGTAACTATCGGTGGCGGCTCTGGACAATTTGTCCTCCTTTCCGGTTTGCGCGATGTTAAAAATATAAATATTAAGGCTGTGGTCTCCATGGTGGATAGTGGTGGCAGCACTGGTCGCCTTCGTGATGAGTTGGGGGTTTTGCCGCCTGGAGATGTCTTGAAATGTGTCCTGGCTTTGTCTCCAGATCGTGACTATGCACGTAAAATTTTGCAAAAAAGATTTAATTCCGATAATCGTTTGAGCGGACACAATGCTGGCAATATGTTACTGTCGATTTTGTCGCAATATGCTGGTTCTTTTCCAGACGGCATTAAGGCCTTGGGCGAAGTTTTGGATATTAAGGGTCAGGTTTTGCCGGTTACCACCGACAAAGCTACTTTGGTGGCTGAACTAACAGACGGTAGTCGTCTTTATGGCGAAGCGGCGATTGATGTTCCCCGCGGGAATCAAAGAGAAAAAATTAAAAAAACCTATCTTGTGCCACATCATGCTAATTGTATCAAGGTCTATCCACCGGTGTTAAAGGCAATTAAGCAGGCGAAATATATCGTTGTTGGACCTGGTGATTTGTTTACTAGTATTATCCCGAACTTTTTAATAGCCGAGGTGAAAGAGGAGATTAAAAAAACCCAAGCGAAAATAATTTACGTAGTCAATGTGATGACCAAGTTTGGTGAAACAGATAATTTTAAAGGCGAGGATTTTGTTTATGATTTGGAAAAAGCGATGGGGCGAAAAGTCGATTTTGTGATTTTTAATTCGAAGATTCTGGATAAAAAGATTTTACAACAATATAAGAAACAAAAAGCAGAGCCGGTTAAAATGCACCGCGAGAAAAAGTGGAATGGACGGACGGTAATTAGGGAGGATATTGTTAGTACCCAGGGAGGAATTGTCCGACATGATGAGGAGAAGTTAGCGGCGATTATTGAGAAGATTATATAAATAGAAAAAAAATGTCAACGCTCGTTGACATTTTTTGTTTTTTTTGCTATACTGTAATTAGATATTAATAATAAATATTATATATGGATTATAAAGAATTGAAAAATCTCGGTTTAGCCGAGAAAGAGGCTAAGGTTTATTTAGCTACTTTAGAGCTGGGACAAAGCACCGTGCAGAAGATTTCTGAAAAGGCAAAAGTGAATAGAGCTACTACTTATGTAGTTATTGAATCTTTAATTCAAAAGGGGTTAATGAGTAGCGCCTATGAGAATAAAAAGCAATATTTTTATGCGGAATCACCGGAGAAATTAAATTTATTGTTTCGAGAGCAGGCAATGGAGATACAAAAAAAGCAAGAGTATTTAGATAGGATATTACCGAATTTAAAAGCATTAAAATCTAGAGACAAAGAGGGCCCAACTGTTAGGTATTTTGAAGGCAAGGAAGGCATGAGGGCAATCGCAGAAGAGATATTTGATTTTAAGAATGGTGATGAAAAACTTAGAATGATATATTCTTATGATCTTTTGTTGAAAATGTTTACCGAAGAAGAAGTTTTGGAAATGAGGAAAAAAAGACAGAATAAAAAAATAAATGCTGAAATTATAACCAATGATGATAAAAAAAGATTAAAAACAGACGCTGATGTGGTACGAATATCGTCAAAGGATTATAAAATTAATAGTGATATTGCCATTTTTGGAAATAAAATCAGGATTATATCCCAAAGTGGTCCGTCGAGCGGTGTAATTATTGAAAATAAGGAAATAGCGAATACTTTTAAAATTTTATATGATTTAGCTCTAAAGTATTTAAAATCCAAAAAATAGTTTATAAAAAAAGACCCCCCTTCGAATTTATTCGAAGGGGGTTTTGTTTTAAGTGGTAGTGATTATACCAGCTTATAGATTTTTTCTATTTTGTGTCAAAACAATCAACTTCATCAATATTAGAGATGCCTAGTTGGAATTTAGCCGTTCATTTTTTTCTCCAGAAAAGTAGAAAATAAATTAGTTATTTTTCCCTTACCGATGATTTGAAAGCTGATTAACCGTTCATTTTTCTCCTTATGGATTTTAAAATGTCACGTAGGTTTTATGGTTCTAGTCCAGTTACTAGAACCACAGACGATTTTGCTTATGCAATTTCATCCACCCATATAACACCTCCATTATTGTAGTGAAAAAAATATATTATCTCTCTTAGTAAGAAGAGACAAAATTAGTTGATTGCGATACAAACAGTAGTCTTTGTGTTTTTAATGTGCTGTTTGTCAGAAATGACAAAGTAATTCCATGAGTGATGTTGCTCGCTAAATCGCTTTGTAATTCCTCTTCCGGAAAAAGAAGGGATTCTTCGAATCCCTTTTGGGTTTCTATATCTGCAATGATCCGGCGTGGTGTAGTAAGCCGTTAACCATGGTTAATGACGTTACTAGGATTTGACCTAGAAGATCTGCGGCTTCAGGTAGTGTTGTTCGTAGGACTGCCATTGATAGCATCAACGACAAGGTTCCGGAAATTGATCTCATCATATATTTATCTTTATGATTTAGAGAGGGGATTCTGCTTTGCGCAGATATTTTTTATAATTCTTCCTCTGTAAGGCCGTCACCATAATTTGTTGAAGGCTTTACAGGGGGTAATTTCCTTTTTAGTTTTGAATGTTCTGAGTTAATATATTAGTCTAGCATACTTAAAAATATTTGTCAATACTTATTGACGGATATAGTTATTTTGGCAGATAATTTTATTAAAGTTGTATGCATGTGACATATATTATTGTTTTATTTTATTTAATAATAGCTATTAATTAATTAATATTGTAAAATTGTTGTTTATTATTGACATTTTTAAAAATGTTTGCTAAACTGACAAATTAACTTAAAAAGCACATTGAAACAAATCTAAAATTTTCCACACTTGTTACATCTACCTAGAATTAATATTCTACATGAACTATTTTATTTCGTTGTTGCGACTAAAGTGGTTTATCTGATGTGGTTATAAATATGGAATGATTATCTTTTCTTCAAAGTTATTTACAACGAGTAAAGAATTTATTCCAAAAAACGTTGTGCTAAATACATTTAGATTTGTCCCAATGGCTTTTTCAAGCCTGTACATTATATTATCTCCCAAAACTTCGTATTGATTGATGCAATTTTAAGCGAAGTTTTATTGTATTAATCTTGCGATGTCTGGGAAGATAAAAATATAAGTAATAAAAAAGATCAATCTAAAAAATTGGTCTTTTTTAGTTTTATATGCAATTTATGATTTTGAATAAATATATCGAGAAGTTTGCCATTGTATTCTCCCTCGCCCGTTCTACCTCACCCCGTCCCCTTTATAATTAATCGGACGAGGATTACGCTAACCCTCTCCTACAAAGGAGAGGGAGGCAGCACTTATTTTCTTAAATCATAATGCATAATCTCATTGTGTTAAGAAAGCATCATGTATTGTCTATAATGCGAAAATAAATGTATATTATTTATATTACATTATTAGCCTACTTTTGTTTTATATAAATAACAAGATATTGATTATAATTATATTTAAAGTTAGCAATAAATAATTAATAATGATAATTTCCGTCAAAGACTATTGACAAGTTTCAAAATGTTTGCTATACTGATTTATTAAGCTGAAAGATTGCTTAAGACCAAAGCGCTTCTGACTTCGTTTAATTCACGAGTCGGCAGCAAACAAAGTAAATTAAATTTCATGCTTGTCATAATGAAACTTAATTCATTATGATCCGCCTCGGCGGGTCGTGCCTTGAACGTTAACATCGGTATATGAAAATACTCATCTCCTAAAACTTCGCAAAGATTGGGATATTGAAATAATGATAAATGGATCTATAAAAAATAATTCATTAATCTTATGGAAATATCGTCTACAATTTTAAGCGAAGTTTTTTTGTAGTTAAATCTTTGTGAGATTTAGGAGATGAGAACGGCAATAAAAAATATTGGTTAATTTATAAAAAACGCAGCTTAATAATGTAGTAAAGTAATAAACCTCGTTCATTTGAGGTGCTGTGATGAGTAGATTTGTCAATCTAAAGCGGTTTTTATATCAAAGAGTTTGATCTCTTCGATATAGTCGGACTCCCGCCAGGCCGACGAAAAATAAACGGGAACACCTTGCTTCAATTTAGGACAAAGGCAAGGATGAGGAATTTCTTTAATATCTCAGTAATAATAAAGTAAGCAGTTACCTGGCTTGTAAAATATATTTTGGTAAGCGGGCAATCAGTCTAGCTATAGAATAAATAGTTGGTTCTCGGAGAGGTAAAAATTTCGCTCTCTAATAAAATAATCAAAATATTGATTATCTTTAAGAGAATAAGTTATTATTTTTTTTATTTTGAGCTATTTTTTTTTGTTTTCTGTGGTATAATGGAAGTATTGTAAATAATTACTGAAATATGATTATAAAAAAAGAAAAGATTATTATCATTGATGGGAACGCTTTGATTCATCGTAGTTTTCACGCTTTACCGCCGACTATGAAAAATAGCGCGGGGGAAATGACAAATGCGGTGTATGGATTTACGACTGTGTTGTTGAAGGCAATTAAAGAGTTTAAGCCGGAGTATGTGGTGGTGACTTTGGATCGGAAGGCGCCAACTTTTCGGCATATTCAATATACGGAGTATAAGGCGCATCGCGAGAAGGCGCCGGATGAGCTGTATGCGCAGATTCCGATGGTGAAGAAAGTGGTGCGGGCGTTTGGGATTCCGATTTTTGAGATGGATGGTTTTGAGGCGGATGATTTGATTGGGACGATTACGAGGCACGAGCCGGAAGTTGATAAGATTATTGTGACAGGTGATGCGGATGCTTTTCAATTGGTGCGGGCGGATACAAAAGTTTACACGATGAGTCGAGGGATTTTGGATAGTGTTTTGTATGATGAAAAATTAGTGGAAGAGAAATATGGATTGAAGGTGGCGCAGTTAATTGATTACAAGGCCCTGCGTGGTGATACCTCGGATAATATTCCGGGTGTGAAGGGGATCGGTGAAAAAACAGCGACGGAGTTATTGAAGGAATTTGGAAATTTGGACGAGTTGTATAAAAATCTAGACAAAGTGAAACCGCGGATTGCGGAATTATTGAAGACTCACAAGGAAGATGCATATATGTCTAAAGAATTGGCAACTATAAAACTTGATGTGCCGATGGATTTTAATTTGGAGGCAGCTAAGTTTGGTGTTTATGATAAAGATGGTTTAGTGGACGTGTTTAGCGACCTAGGTTTTAAATCATTATTGCCCCGCGTGGCGGATTTATCCGGAGCTAATCAAACCAAGGCAGAAAGTGCTCAGGAAGTAATTGATAAATTTGAACGTAATCGAACGGAGTTTAAATATGTTTTAGTGGATGATGAAAAAAAGTTTGCAAAATTCTTTACTGAATTGAAAAAACAAAAGGCATTTGCGGTGGACACTGAAACGACTTCATTGGATCCGATTACATGTGAGATTTTAGGAGTGAGTTTTTCTTGGAAAGCAGGTGAAGCTTATTATTTGAAATTACAAGCCGCAAAAAAGAAGCAGGGAGAACAGGAAACTAACTTGTTTAATTATGGTAGCATGTCTGATATTAAAGAAGAGGCGCAAGTTGATAATAATTGGTTAAAGCAATTAAAACCAATTTTAGAAGACGTAAGTATCCAAAAATATGGACACAATATGAAGTATGATGTGCGGGTTTTAAAGAATCAGGGCGTCAATGTCGAGGGAATTAACTTTGACACCATGATTGCTTCTTATCTTTTGAATCCAGATAATCGACAACATAATTTAGACGCTGTTGTGTTTGCGGAGTTGGGTTTTGTAAAAATCAATAAAGAAGATTTGCTTGGTAAGGGTAAAGATAAAATTGAATACGCTAACGTAGAGGCGGAAAAATTATCCTTATATGCGTGCGAAGATGCGGATTTTACCTTTCGTTTGGTTGAGGTTTTGCGTAAGCAGTTGCAAGAACAAAAATTAGAAACTTTATTTAATGAAATGGAAATGCCGTTGATCTCTGTTTTAGTAGAAATGGAGGAGAACGGAATTTCTTTGGATGGTGGTTTTTTACAAAAATTAAATAAAGAATTAACCAAGAAAATTGATAAAATTAAGAAAGAAATTTGGACTTTGGCGGGCGGTGATTTTAATATTAACTCGACCAAACAGTTGAAAGAAGTTTTGTTTGATAAGTTGCAGATTTCAGCCGAGGGAATTACAAAGACGAAAACTGGTTTTTCCACGGCTTTTGATGAATTGGAAAAAATGAAAGATCGTCATGAGATTATTAAATATATTCAGGAATATCGCGAGTTGGCGAAGTTGATTAGTACTTATATCGAAGCCCTACCGCAATTAATTAATCCGAAAACAAAAAGAATCCACACGAGCTACAACCAGGCTGTAGCTGCGACGGGTCGTTTGTCATCGACTGAGCCAAATTTACAAAATATTCCTGTGCGTACCGAGATGGGTCGTGAGATTCGCAAGGCATTTGTTGCTAAGGCTGGTTATATGTTAGTTGCTTTTGATTATTCGCAAATTGAGTTAAGGGTTGCAGCACATATGTCTGGTGATGAGACAATGCTAGAATCTTTTAAAAATAATGTTGACATTCATTCTTTAACGGCGGCCAAGATTAATGAAGTGGATTTGTCGGAAGTAACGAGTACAATGCGTCGTGAAGCCAAGGCAATCAATTTTGGTATTCTCTATGGCCAAGGGCCGCACGGACTTGCGCAGGCGACGGATATTTCTTTTGAAAAAGCTCGCTTATTTATTGAAGAATATTTCAAAAAATTCCCCGGTGTGAAAAATTTTATTGATAACACTATTGCTAAGGCAAAAGAGGAGGGTTTTGTTGAAACCATGTTCGGTCGTCGTCGTTTCTTGGCTGACATTAACTCATCGAACATGCAAATTCGCAAAGCGGCCGAGCGGATGGCGGTCAATACTCCAATTCAAGGCACGGCGGCGGATTTAATTAAAAAAGCGATGATTGAGGTGTTGGCAAAGATAACTGACAGCGATGCAAGAGTTTTATTGCAAGTACACGACGAATTAATCTTTGAGATGCGCGAAGACTTGGTCGTAAAATATGTGCCTCAGATCAAAGCGATTATGGAAAATGCGATTACTTTGACTGTGCCGATTGTGGTGGATGCGAAAGTAGGGCAGAGTTGGGGGGAGATGGAGAAGATATAAATTGTATTCAAGATTTCTCCCTCGCCCCGCCGGGAGAAGGTCGGAGTGAGGGAGCCGTCACCGAATATCTACCTCACCCTGCCCCTCTCCTATCCAGGAGAGGGAACTATGTAATAATCTTTGTAAAATAAAAGCTGACAAAAATGTCAGCTTTTATTTTTTTGGTGCGGACGGAGAGACTCGAACTCTCATACCTTGCGGTGCTTGCTCCTAAGGCAAGTGCGTCTACCAATTTCGCCACGTCCGCAGAAAAAAAATACGCAAAAAGCAATTTTTTACGTTTTTTCTATATCTATATTATTACACGGTATTTTAGGAAAAGTCAAATATTTTATAATTTTTAATTTTTATGGTATAATATTTTGTATAATGGGAGGTGTTATTAACTATTATTAAATTTAAAAATATGACCGAAGAACAAAACAACCAATCGTTAAATCCAGACATTGAAAAGAATAAAACCATCGCGGCGGGCGGGTATTTATGGATCTTATGTCTTATTCCCTTGCTGACTAAGCAGAAATCTAAGTATGCGCAGTTTCATGCGAAGCAAGGATTAGTTTTATTTGGTTTAAGCTTTGCCACTATCGTGCCTTTTTTTGGACAGATTTTACTTTTAGCCTTAATTGTTGTTTCAGCGACAGCGGCGGTAAAGGCATATAATGGAGAATGGTGGAAAATTCCTTTTGTTTATGATTTGAGTAAAAAAATTAAACTTTAAGTTTTAAATTATTTATTAATACTATATCCGTCAGGGCTTCTGCAGGGGCGGACAGGGAGAAAACTATGTCAAAATTTATTAAATTTTTCGACGAACTTGGCATCAAAGATGTGCCGATGGTTGGTGGAAAGAATGCGTCTCTAGGTGAGATGTATCAAAAGTTAACAAAACAAGGAATTACTGTTCCAAATGGTTTTGCCACAACGGCCGAAGCCTACAATTTCTTCATGGAAAAAGGTGGTTTAAAGAAAGAGATTGAGAAAATTTTAAAAGGTTTGGACACCAAGAATGTTGGTGATCTTGTGAGGAGGGGAGCTAAAGTTCGTAAGACTATTTTAGCTGCAAGACTGCCAAAAGAATTAGAGGCGGAAATTCGAACTGCTTATGCCAAGTTGTCCAAGAGTCATAAAATGAAGAATGTTGATGTGGCAGTGCGCTCATCAGCGACAGCAGAAGACTTGCCTGATGCTTCTTTTGCAGGACAACAGGATACTTACTTAAACATTCAAGGCGCGGAATATGTAATTGATGCAGTAAAGAGATGTATTGCATCTTTGTTTACTAATCGCGCGATTTCATACAGAACGGACAAAGGCTTTGATCATTTTCAAATTGCTTTGTCAGCTGGTGTGCAAAAAATGGCGCGCTCTGATAAGGGTTCTTCCGGTGTTATGTTCTCAATCGACACTGAGTCTGGTTTTCAAAATGTGGTCATGATTAATTCTATTTATGGCTTGGGCGAAAACATCGTGCAGGGCAAAGTAAATCCTGATGAATTCTATGTATTTAAGCCAACGGGTGCAATTATTACTAAGAAAATGGGTAAGAAAAATTTACGAATGATTTACAGCTCTGATCCAAAAAATCCAGTGAAGGATATCAATGTGCCTCCGGCTGAGCAAGCTAAGTATTCTATTAATGATGCGCAAATTAAGCAGTTAGCGAAATGGGCGATGATTATTGAAAAGCATTATGGCCGACCAATGGATATGGAATGGGCATTGGATGGCAACGATAACAAGTTATATATCATTCAAGCGCGTCCAGAGACAGTGCATAGCACTCGCGATGTGAATGTTTTGGAAGATTATCGTTTGCAAGCAAAAGGTAAATTGTTGATTAGCGGACAAAGTGTTGGTAGTCGTATTGGTGCCGGTACCGTGAACAAAATCATGGATATTAAGCAGATTGAGAGTTTTAAAAAAGGCGATGTGCTTTTGACTGATATGACTGATCCTGATTGGGAGCCGATTATGAAGATTGCGTCAGCGATTGTGACTGATAAAGGCGGACGAACTTGTCACGCGGCGATTATTTCTCGTGAGCTGGGCATTCCTTGTGTGGTTGGTACTAACACCGCATCATCAACTATAAAAACAGGCACAAAAGTTACCGTGAGTTGTGCGGAGGGTGAAGAAGGTTTTGTTTATGAAGGTGAATTGCCGTATAAGATCAATAGAACTGACGTGAAGAATTTGAAAAAACCAAAGACCAAGATCATGATGAACGTCGGTGAGCCCGATCAGGCCTTCTTAACTTCATTTGTTCCGAATGATGGTGTCGGTTTGGCGCGCTTAGAGTTTATTATCAATAACTATATTAAGATTCATCCTCTGGCTTTGATAAATTATACTAAGATAAAAGATAAGGAAGTTAAAAGAAAAATTGACGAGATTACCTTCGGTTATAAAAACAAAACCGATTTCTTTGTGGAAAAATTAGCCTCTGGTGTGGCTATGATTGCGGCCGCTTTTTATCCCAAGGATGTAATTGTGCGTTTGTCTGATTTTAAATCAAATGAATATGCGAACTTGATTGGTGGAGCGGAGTATGAACCAGTAGAATCAAATCCCATGATTGGTTATCGTGGCGCTAGTCGTTATTATTCTGAGAAATTTTTACCAGCTTTCAAATTGGAATGTGCAGCTTTGAAAAAGGTGCGTGATGACATGGGCTTAACAAATTTAAAAATCATGATTCCATTTTGTCGAACCGTAGAAGAAGGTAAGGCGGTGAAAAAGATTATGGCCGAAAATGGCTTGGTACAAGGAAAAAATGGTTTAGAGGTTTACGTAATGGCCGAGATTCCAGCGAATATCATTTTAGCAACTGATTTTGCTAAAGAGTTTGATGGTTTCTCTATCGGTTCTAATGATTTAACACAATTGACACTGGGTATTGATCGCGATGCCGCTGGCATGATTGATGTCGCTGGTCCTTCCAATGAAAAGAATCCGGCTGTGAAGACTTTAATTAAGTATTTAATTCAGGTTGGTAAAGATACCAAGACTAAGGTTGGTATTTGCGGACAAGCGCCGAGTGACTTTCCTGAGTTTGCGACTTTCTTGGTAGAGGAGGGCATTGATAGCATTTCCTTGATTCCAGATACAGTCGTGAAGACAACATTAGCGGTATTAAAAAAGGAAGAAGAAATGGCTAAGAAAAAGAAGAAATAAAATAAAATTCAAGACAAAAGAAAAAGAGTCCCGAGGTTTATTCTCGGGACTCTTTTTATAATTCTAAATTGCTATCAACTTTTAAATCTGACCATTTGGTAAATTCTTGTTGTTGGGCTTTGAAATAGCCAGCCGCGGCAATCATCGCCGCGTTGTCGGTGGTGTATTTCAAATCTGGTAAATTAAACTTAGTACCAATTAACCGCTCTTTAACAGCTGTTTCCAATTGTAAGCGCAATTCTTTATTAGCTGAAACGCCACCGGCCAACATTACTGTCTTGGCATTGTATTTTTCTGCAGCTTTGATTGTTTTGTGAATTAAAACATCGATAATGGCTTGTTGAAAATGAAAACAATATTCTGAAATCCGATTTTGCCATGTAGAATCTTTTTCTAGGGCATAGCGAAGAGCAGTTTTTAAACCAGAGAAAGAGAAATTAAAATTTTTAGAGGTGAGCATCGGGCGCGGGAGTTTGATGGCGGGTTGAGTGTTATTAATTTCGTTGAATTTATCGGCTTCAGTGGAAATAATCGGACCGCCGGGGTAGCCAATGTCCATTAGTTTGGCTGCTTTATCAAAAGCCTCGCCAGCCGCATCATCAACGGTTTCGCCGACGGTTTCAAATTGACCTAATTGCTTGGATAAAATAAGCATTGTGTGTCCACCAGAAACTGTAAGCACAATCATTGGAAATTCAAAATTTAAAACTGAAAATTCGCCAATGAAATTCGCCGCAATGTGCCCCTCGATGTGATTAATGCCGATAACGGGAATATTCCAAGCATAAGACAAGACCTTAGCTGTTTCAACGCCAGTTTGTAATGAGGTGACTAGCCCAGGGCCGACAGTGACAGCAATTGCGTCTATAGCGCCGTGTTTTAGATTGGCAATTTTTAAGGCTTCGTCGATGACGGGCATAATATTCAAAACATGTTCACGAGCGGCAACCTCGGGAACTACACCGCCATATTGGCGATGAATATCTATTTGAGAAGAAATTATATTTGATAAGACTTCAATTTTGTTTTCCTCGCCTTTGATAATTGAGGCGGCGGTTTCGTCACAACTGGTTTCAATTCCGAGAATGATCATAGAGTCAAAATAATCGATTAATTATACGCATATCCTACAACGTTTTTGGGTATTTGTAAAGATTGAATTTTGCAGGTAAAATGAGGTTATGGATAAAGTTATTAAAAAAGAGAAAATATTTTACGATAAATTTTGGCTAAATTTAAAAGGGGGTTATTCGGGTGATAATTGGCACTTTTCCTCACAAACACCGTATCCGGTGATTTTTAAATTTGTCGAATTTATCAAGAAAGAGAAAATTAATGGTAAATTCTTGGATTTTGGCTGTGGCAATGGGCGTCAAGCGATTCCTTTTGCGCAAATAGGTTTAAAAAGCAGCGGAATTGATTTTTCAGAAGAGGCAGTAAAATTAGCCAAAAAAAATGCTGAAATATCCAAAGTTTCAGTTGATTTTCAAGTTGGCGACGTCTTAAATTTGCCTTATATTAAAGAAGAATTTGAAGTAGTGCTCGACTCTGGTTGTCTTCACCACATTCGCAAATATCAATGGCGGGAATATTTGCGAAATTTGAATTTTGTTTTAAAACCAGGCGGTTATTTCTTTTTAATTTGTTTCAGTATTAATTCCGACCGTAATATCAAGAAATTTACCCGCGGAATCAAGGTAAAAAACTGGTCTCTTAAAAATGGCCACTATAATCACATTTTTTACGATTGGGAAGTTGAAAAGTTGTTTCAGAAGGATTTTGAAATTTTGAAAAAAGAAGAAATGCAAAAAGGAGACTATCCGTTGAAGTTTTGGGTTTTTTGGATGAGGAAGAAATAGTTTGCTAAATTACTGCCAAAATTATATAATATATTTATGAATTTCTCTACTTTTAGTGAAGATGAAGAAGGGCGGGTGATTAGTCCGGTGGAAACTGGCGTTGATAAGGCGCTGGATTTTTCTTTGCGTCCAAAAAACTTTGAGGAGTATGTGGGGCAAGATAAGATTAAAGAAAATATTAAGATTGCAATTCAAGCGGCAAAGAATCGAAATGAGACAATTGAACATGTGTTGTTGTATGGGGCGCCAGGACTAGGCAAAACAACATTGGCGCATATTATTGCGAATGAGATGGGGGCGAATATTAAGATTACTTCCGGGCCGGCGATTGAGAAGAGTGGCGACTTGGCGGCGATTCTGACGAATTTAAGTGAAGGAGATATTTTGTTTATTGACGAGATTCACCGCTTGAACAAGACGATTGAAGAGATTTTGTATCCGGCGATGGAGGATTATGCCCTGGATATTATTATTGGCAAGGGGCCATCGGCGCGGACTTTACGCATTGATTTGCCACGGATTACAATTATTGGCGCGACGACGAAAGCGAGCATGTTGTCTGCGCCTTTGCGTGATCGCTTCGGCATGATTCACCATTTGGATTTTTATAACAATGACGACATAAAAAAGATTATTAGTCGCAGTTCACGAATTTTGAATATGGCGACTGATGACATTTCTTCACAAGCGATTGCGCAGCGCGCTCGTCGTACGCCACGTGTGGCCAATCGACTCTTGAAGCGTGTGCGCGACTATGCAGATGTTAAGGGGGCCGGTATTATTAATGAAGAAATGTGTCACGGCGCTTTTGGCATGTTAGAGGTTGATGATCTTGGTCTTGATTGGATTGATCGCCGTATTTTGGAAACGATTATTGATAAATATAAAGGAGGGCCTGTTGGCTTGAATACGATTGCGGCAGCGACTGGTGAGGATATGTCTACAATAGAGGACGTGTATGAACCATATTTAATGCAATTGGGATTTTTGGATCGTTCACCACGAGGACGAATTGTTACGGACATTGCGCGCAAACATTTAAATAAAATTCAAAAATAATAATTTAATAAATTTAAGCTATGTCTTTAATAATATTTCTCTACGCTTATTATATTTTTTTAGCTATCTGGGCATTGATAGCAGTGATTTCTCTTTTTCATATTTTATCCTATGGAGTTCGTGATTTAGCAACGGTATTTGCCACTGTTGTTTTTGTTGGTGTATCTGGATTGATGCTGTCATCGTCATTTTATTATATAGAGCAAGTTAATTGGACAACGCCAGTTTCTTTTTTTAATATCGATTTTAATCCAAATAATCAATTTAAATTTTAAATTATGTTTTCAGTTTATAAATTACCAAATCAAATGCCAGGGGAAAAAGTGATTAAGGTTATTCATCGTGATTTTTTTATCTTGTTTAAATCTGTTTTATTGTCTATATTATTAATGATTTTGCCACTGCTTATTGTGGCGGCGCTTATTTTGGGAAAGGCGGGAATAATGGATAATGAAATTTTTTTACCGCTAGCAACTCTTGGCGCGAGCGCTTACTATCTTTTTGTCTGGTTGTTTTTGTTTTTTAATTTTGTTGATTATTATTTAGATCTTTGGATTATAACAACTGAGAGAATTATAGACATTGAACAGCGTGGTTTTTTTTCGAGAACAATTTCCGAACAAAAAATTGCCAATATTCAGGATATTACCAGTGAAATAAAAGGCGTAATACCAACCTTATTAAAATTCGGTTATTTATATATTCAGACAGCTGCCGCCAAAGAAAGGTTTATTTTTGAAGATGTGCCAGACCCGGACGGCCTGAGAGATATAATAATTAAGTTGACCGAGAATCATAAGAAAGAGGAAAATAAAACAGTTTAAAATTTACGGGAGAAACATATGCGATTATCAGATTTTGATTATAATTTGCCAGAAAATTTAATAGCAACCCATCCAGTTAGTCCGCGGGATCATTCGCGGCTTTTGGTTTTAAATAAGCATAGTGGCGCGATTGAGCATAGGCATTTTTACGATTTTGTTGAATATTTGCAAAAGGGCGATGTCTTAGTGTTGAACAATTCTAAAGTGGTACCAGCACGTTTAGTTGGAAAGAAGGTGACGGGTGGCAAGGTGGAAGTTTTTTTACATCAACTGCAAGGTGATAATTGGCAATGTTTAATCGGTGGCAAGGGTATGAAAGCGGGGATGCTGATTGAATTTGGTAATAAAAAAGAATTGACGGGCAAGGTAGAGGGAGACAATAATGACGGAACTTTTGAAATTTCATTTGACAAGCATGGAAAAAATTTTTGGAAAGCGGTTGAGATTTTAGGTGAAGTGCCGATTCCTCCCTATATCAAGAAGCAGCGTGAATTTTTAAATTTGAATGATGTGCAGAAAAATGATGAGCATAATTATCAAACCGTTTATGCTGATGATGACAAAAAGGGCTCAGTGGCGGCGCCGACAGCAGGCCTGCATTTCACGCCGGAGTTGTTGCAAAAAATAAAAGGCAAAGGCGTACAGATTGAATATGTGACCCTGCACGTTGGTCTAGGTACTTTTGCACCGGTAAAAGTTGATGATATTAAGGGTCATAAAATGCACTCTGAGTTTGTGGAGATTCGCAAAGAGGTTTTGCGCCGTATTGTCGAGGCAAAAGTGGAGGAGCGACGGATTATTAGTGTTGGCACCACTTCAGCGCGCGCCCTGGAAGCTTATGCATACAATCAGAAGAATTTTAAATTATTGAATAACGTTCATTCTGGCTTGGTGAATATATTTATTTATCCCGGCTATGAGTTTAAAATAGTTGATGCGATGATCACTAATTTTCATTTGCCCAAATCAACCTTGTTGATGCTAATTTCCGCCCTAGCTGGAACGGAAAATATTAAAAAAGCTTATACTGAGGCGATTAAAGAAAATTATCGTTTTTATAGTTATGGCGACGGGATGTTTATTAATTAATATTGCCGGTATTTTCTTATTTTGAAAATTTGCTATAATATAGTTATTAATAAACTGTGAGTTAAAATTATGGAAACAACAGATAATAAAAAGAAAATTGTTTTAGTGGAGGATGATGAAGTGCTAATGGATATGTATTGTGCAAAATTGGAAATGGAAAATTTTATTGTTTATATCGCGCGAAATGGCAAGGAGGGATACGACGTGGTTTTAGATGAAAGACCAGACATAATTATCACCGATCTGGTGATGCCGAAAAAGGACGGTTTTTATTTGATTGAAAAAGTAAAAGGAAATTCTAAGGTTAATAATATTCCCTTAATTGTTTTGACTAATTTAGACAGTGAACGAGATAAGCAGATGGTTTATATGCAAGGTGTGAATGCTTATTTGGTGAAATCGAGAATTACTCCAGAAATATTAACTCAGGAAATAAATAAATTACTTGAAGCATCGGTTAGTTAGATTTTAAGATTTTAAAAGTTATCAAAAAGACACCTTTACAAAAGTTGTCTTTTTTGTTATTATATTTTAGTAATTAAATAATCATTTATAAACTATGGCAGATAATAAAGTCGTTTTGCGCTTTGATGAAGTGACATTTGAATACGTGGACAAGAAGAAAGTCTTAGATGAGGCATCTTTTAGTATCCGTAATGGTTCAAAAATAACCTTAATGGGGCAGAATGGGGCTGGAAAGAGCACAATTTTTAAATTAATAACTGGTGAAAATAAACCTAAAGAGGGGAAGGTTCATTTTGGCGATGGCGTGGTGATTGGCACCGCGAAACAGGTAATTGAGAAAAAGGATTTAGACTTTACTTTGGAAGAATATTTTTCCCAAGCCTTTCATGAAACACCTGGTAATATTAAAGGACGCATCGCGGGCGTGATGAGTGCGGTTAATTTAGATGTACCGATTGATAAGAAAGTGCGTGATTTGTCTGGTGGTCAGCAGGCGCGCTTGCTTTTGGCATACGCCTTGATTCAGAATCCCGATATTTTACTCTTGGATGAGCCTACTAATAATCTTGATGATGCGGGCATTGATCATTTGATTCAGTTTTTAATCATGTATGACAAAACGGTAATTGTCATTTCACATGATGCGGATTTTTTAAACTGCTTTACTGAAGGCGTGATTTATCTAGATATTCACACGCACAAAGTTGAACAATATACTGGTGATTATTACACCGTGGTAGAAAATATTTCCGCACGTGTGGAAAAAGAGAAGATGCAAAATGCACGCTTGGAAAAACAAATTCAAGATCGTAAAGAAAAAGCCAATTTCTTTTCACATAAGGGTGGTAAAATGAGAAAACTAGCACAGAAGATGAGAAACGAAGTTGAGGAAGCCGAGGAAAATATGGTCGATGTGCGCAAGGAAGATGTGAGCATTCGTGATTTTGATATTCCAGCACAAGAGATTGTTGGTAAGATTGTGGAGATTGAATCGGTGAGCGTGATGAAAAATTATGAAATAATTGTCGTGCCCCAAAACATTATTTTGCGTCGCGGTGATCATATGATTATTACTGGACCAAACGGAATTGGTAAAAGTACATTATTGAAAAAAATGGTTGAGAATAAAGCCGAGGGTGTGAAAATCCTTGAGGGTGTAACAGTTGGTTATTACAGTCAGGATTTTGCGAATTTAGATTATGATAGTACGGTGATGGATTTTTTGCAAAAGGTAATGGCTGATGGTTTAAGCGTTGAGCACCTACGTGGTATTGCGGCGCGTTTCTTAATCTCTGGCGAATTGATGGGCCGAAAAATATCCGCTTTATCCGAAGGTCAGAAGGGTTTGTTATCGATGGCAAGTATTGTATTGATGAAACCGGGACTATTGATTATGGATGAGCCGACCAATCATATTAACTTCCGTCATATCCCAATCATCGCTGAGGCGGTGAATAAATTTGAAGGGACATTGATCATGGTGAGTCATATGAAGGAATTTACGGATCAGATTAAATTTAATCAGTTTCTGGAATTAGGGAAGATATAATTAATTATCAATTAAAAATTTGCGAATTACGAATATAGGATAATAAAAAATGAGTGATATATAATCACTCATTTTTTATTATCTGCGAAGACGACTGTAATTCTCCCTCGCCCCGCCGGGAGAGGGTCGGGGTGGGGGAGCCGTCACCGAAAATCTACCTCACCCTGCCCTCTCCTATCCAGGAGAGGGAGTTATACGATACTCTTACTTCTTATATATCCGCAAACTATTCAAGACCACCGAAACGGAACTAAAGCCCATGGCCGCCGAGGCGATGATTGGATTTAGAACGCCAAGGATGGCTAATGGAATGGCAATGGTGTTATAGAAGAAGGCCCAGAAAATATTTTGTTTGATAGTGCGGAAAGTTGTTTTGGACAATTTGATTGCTTCGACAACTTTATTCAAATTATTTTGCATTAAAATTATTTGCCCGGCTTCTTTGGCAATATCAGTCGCGTTGCCCATGGCAATGCCGAGGTTGGCTTGCACGAGACTAGGAGCGTCATTGATACCGTCACCAACGAAAATAATTTTTTCGCCACTAGCCTGTAGATCTTTAATTTTTTGTGATTTTTCGTTTGGCAAGACTTCGGCGATTACATTATCAATTTGCAATTCCCGGGCCACTTCTTGAGCGGTTTGAATATTGTCGCCCGATAGCATTGTAATCTTCAGGCCCATAGATTTAAGATCGGCGATAACTTGAGCAGACTCAGCTCGAATTTTATCAGCGATAATAAAGGCGCCAATTAAGTTTTGACCATGTGTGACAAATAGTCTTGTACCTGATTCCAGATTTTCGGCCCTTAGAAGTTCATTAGCCCACGTAGTGTCGATATTGTTTTCTGTTAGTAATTTTTTATTACCAAGTGTTAGAGAAGTTTTGTGAGCTTTACATGTGCCACTAACGCCACGACCGCTTAACTCCTGGAAGTTTTCTAATTCGGCAAGTTGCGTGTTCTTTTGTTCGGCGTATTGGCTGACAGCCATCGAAAGAGGATGGTTGGAATTTTGGGCAACGGAGGCGCCGATTTTTATGATATGAGCCTCTTCGAATTTGAATTCTGGATTAGTAATAATTTTTTTTACCTGCGGTGCGCCTTCGGTGAGAGTACCGGTTTTGTCAAAGACAATCATGGTAATATTTTTGGCTCTTTCAAAGCTCTCACTATTTTTAAATAGTATTCCATTCTTAGCCCCACGGCCAGTACCGGCCATAATGGCTGTTGGTGTTGCCAAACCAAGAGCGCAAGGACAGGCAATAACTAGAACAGTGATAGCATTGATTAGGGAGGTGGCAAAATTACCGGAGCTGAAATATAAGGTGATAAAAGTTAATAGGGCGATGATGATTACGACTGGTGCAAAAATGCCAGATATTTTGTCGGCTAATTTTTGAATCGGTGCTTTTGACCCTTGAGCTTCTTCGACAGTTTTGATAATCTTGGCCAGTATTGTGCCTTCGCCAATTTGGGTAACTTTAATTCTCAAGACGCCAGTCTGATTAATTGTCGCACCATAAACAGTGTCACCTGGTTTTTTTTCTAACGGTAAAGATTCGCCAGTCAACATGGATTCGTCAATACTGGACTCGCCATCTTCGATGATACCATCAAGCGGGATTTTTTCACTTGGTCGAACTATGACAATGTCATTAATCTTAATATTTTCAATATCAATTTCTCGTTCTTCGCCATTGATAAGTAGACGGGCTTTTTTAACTCCTAGTTCCATGAGTTTTTTCATTGCTTGACCTGCTTGACCGGCAGCGCGGGCTTCGAAGTATTTACCGAGTAAGATTAGGGTGATAATAATGGCTGCAGTTTCAAAGTAGCCCATCTTTTCAATGTTGAAAAAAATGACCTGAATTAGTAACCAGAAGCTATAAAAGTAAGCCGACAAGGTGCCCATGGAGACAAGTGTGTCCATGTTAGCTTGGAAATGAGAAGCTTGTTTGAAGGCCATCTTATGAAAGCGCCAGCCGTAGTAAAAAACAACAACAGTTGCTAATACAAAATGAAAATACATCACCAGGTCGAGATGAAGGAACATGATGCCTAGTCGCCATTTATAAAACATTTCAAGTAATAACGGAAGGCTGAAAATGCTGGCACCGATAAAAGTGCGGCGTACTTTAATAATTTCGCCATTTTCATGGATGTGTTGCCCATGATCTTCATTATTTTTTATTTCTTCCTCAACATTGTAGCCATTATTAATGATGATTTTTTTTACCTGAGTTTGGTTTAGAATATTATCGTCATATATAATTGTTGCTTTCTTGTTGGCAAAATTAACATTCGCGCTGATAATGCCCTTGGTGCTCCCTAAAGTTTTTTCATTATTGAGTGCACAGCTTGCACAGGTCATGCCGGTGATTTTAATAATTATTTTTTTCATATTTTTACTTTGCCACGCCATAGCATTAGCGACGGCGGGAGTTTAATTATTCAACTATAAACTTACCCCAAACCATACTCATCCAGCAGCTGAATTTTAATTCGCCGGCCCGCGTCGGTATAAATTCGATAATGGTATCACTTTTTTGAACTAAGTTTTTATTAATTGTGCCTTCTGGTAAATATAATTTGATAGCACTGGTGCAACCAGTAATACCTTTATCCTTAATAATCCATTTAACTGGTATATCCTTTTTGATATGTAAAACATTGGGTGAATAACCGTTGTAAGTGACAGCCATTTCAACTACTTGAACTTCTTTGGAATTTTTGTCGGTGTTTGATGTTTGCACCGGCGTATTTTTTTGCATCGATGGGTTAAATCCATAACCAAAATTTACCAAACCGCGATTGACCATCAATAAACCCAAGAGCACAACCAATACGCCGGAAAATCTCATGAGTTGTCTAATTTTAATATGGCTAATGGAGCTAATTAGAGTGCCAAAGCCTAGCATGAGCGGAATAGTGCCAAGGGAATAAAGAAACATCGCCATCGCGCCATTAAAAACGCTGCCAGAGGCAAGGGCGAATAATTGCATCGCCTGTAATGGTCCGCAAGGCATAAAGCCAGTAAGAATGCCAATGATAAATGGTCCTTTTGGTTTTTGATTGTGTTTATTGCTAAAAATGAACTTAGCAATAAATGCTGGTGTGCTTAATTTAATCTTGTTTAAAAATCTGTGTTCAGAGTATAGTGAAATTCCCATTAAGAGCATGAAAATTGCGACAAAAATTGTCATAATGCCGGCAAAGACTGGATTGACTCCGAAGAAAGAGCCAAATCCGCCCAAGACGCCACCGATGACGGTGTAGGAGATTAAGCGCCCAAGATTATATTGAATATGCGGCAGTAGATTTTTTATTTTTGAGTCTTTAGTTTCTTGATTTTCATCGAGTTTGCCTGAGGCTGTATAAGTTATAATAAGTCCGCCACACATGCCAATGCAATGAAAGCTTGCTAAGAGACCGATGGCAAAAATAACACCATAGCTAATACTTGCTTCGTTTAGTTGTGACATGATCCTGAATAGATCAAATTTTTGAATCAGAAAATAAGCTAGTATAAACAAAGCCAGGGAAATACCAGGGACTAGAAATTGATTCTGTTCTTTAGTTATGACACCGGCTACAACATCTTTTTTTTTTGAATCAGCGGCGCTGGGTTCTCTGACAATGCCATAGCCCAGATCTTCGATGGTTTTGTAAATCTCTTCAATGTTGCCGTCAAAATCCAAAGAAGTGTCACCGCTAATGTGGTCAACGTTAATGTTTTCAATTTTATTGGTGGCTTTAACCTCGCTTTCAATTAGAGCTTTGCAGCTTTTACAATGAAGGCCATTAATTTTAAAATTAATTTGCGTCATATAATTTATTTAGCTAGTTTGTTAACTTTAATTATTTCATCAATCATTTTTTGTTTTAAAGCTTCATTTTTGGCAGCCATCGCATTTTTGAAGCAGGAATTTAGATGCTTTTCCAGAAGTTGTTGATTGGCAGATTTCAAAATTCCAATCGCGGCAAGATTTTGTTGCATAATGTCAATGCAGTATTCTTTTTGCTCTAACATTGTTTCAAGTTTGGCAATTAAGCTTTTGGCCTTTTTAAAGTTAATCGCAATTGTTTTATTGTAGTCCATAAGTGTGTTTAATAATTTATTACCTATACCTGGGGTGGAGGTATATCTATATCATAATCCTTATTATGTTTTGTGTCAAATATAAATAAAAAGCTCTGACGATGTTGGTCAGAGCTTTTTATTTATATAGTTATTGGTAATTCTAAAATAAACTTTGTTCCTACCCCTTCTTGGCTTTCTACTTGGATATTGCCGCCATGAGCTTCGGCAATCCATTTACAGATTGAGAGACCAAGGCCGGTCCCGCCTTCTTGACGAGAGCGAGCTTTATCAACGCGATAAAATCTTTCAAAAATATAAGGCAAATCTTCCGGGGGAACACCAATGCCATTGTCTTCGACTATGATTTTGGCAATTTTATTTTTTTCTTCAAGGTGAACTTTTATCCAACCACCAACGTCGGTATATTTAGTGGCGTTTCTGATAATGTTTAATAATAATTTTTCTAATTTTTGTTCATCGCCAATAATATTGATATTAGGATTGTTTTTGGCAAGTTCTAGTTTGATATTTTTTTGTTTAGCCAGAATGTCTAATGAGCGTACAGCAGTTTTGGTAATAATATTTAGACTGACTATTTCCTGCTCGATTTTTTCTGTCTTGGCGTCGGAGTTGGTAAGGTCTGTAAGATCATTTAAAATACCGGTCATCCTAGTTAATTCTTTTTGGATTATTTCATATAGCTCAGGGATTTTTTTATTCTTGCTTTTTAATTCATGGACCTCTAAATCGATGTTTCCTTGAATAATGGTTAGGGGTGTTCGTAATTCATGGGAAGCATCTGAGATAAAATTTGATTTTAATTTAATTTCTCTTTTGAGTTCTTTATTAGCTTGATTAAGTTCTTCAGTTCTTTTTTTTACTTTTATTTCTAAGTTTTTATTCAACTCTTCAATTTTCTTTTCGGTTATTTTATTTTCTGTTATGTCTTTAATCACAAAAACAACTTGGTCAATAGTGTTATTCTCATTTTTAATAGGAAATAGGTTGAATTTATAGTAATTAATTTTACCAGATTTGTCCACGAATTCTTGAACGAGCGTAGTGGATTCTTGATCTAGAAAAACCTTCTGAGTCGGACAAGTATTGCAGTCATTATTCAGTATACAATGAGTGGAGAAGAGATTGTTTTTGAAACAGGGAATGACATTGCGACAGATCAAGCCTTTAATTTTTTGGATGGGAAGATTGACGTTGTTGGCGAAGGCTTTATTACAGCTCGTTATTTCAAAATTTCGATTGACAACACAAATACTATCTTGGATAGCATCGATTGCTTGTTCATATTGTTTCTTGGATTTTTCAATTGTTTTCATTAGGGATGCAATAGCAGCATTATCCTCTTCATGATTCAATTTTTTTGGTTCAGTCATATTATACTTTCTTTAGACTTTTGTCTTGAATTTTGTAGCCGACATCGCGAACTGTATGCAGGAGCCTACTTTTGAAACCACTGTCGATTTTTTTGCGCAAGTAGCTAATGTAGACATCAATGACATTGGAGTCGTCAGTAAAGTTGTATCCCCAAATATGCTCACCAATCATTGTGCGTGTGCAAACGTGACCTGGTCGTCGCATCATATAGTCGAGTAGCTTGTATTCTTTACTAGATAGTGCAATTTCTTTACCGCCACGGTGAACTTCGTGTGTTTGTGGGTCAAGAATAAGGTCGCTGATTTCTAATCTGGTTGGTTTAACCATTTTTTCCCGGCGTAATAGGGCACGGATACGAGCAACCAATTCGCCAAAAGCAAATGGTTTTGTTAAGTAGTCGTCGGCGCCAACGTCAAGCCCTTTGACGCGGTCATCGACCGTATCCTTGGCCGTGAGCATAATTACCGGTGTGTCAATTTTATTTTCTCTAATCTGACGACATACTTCAATGCCATTAATTTTTGGAATCATAATATCCAAAATAATAATATCATAATTATTGATCTGGACTTTTTCAAGTGCTTCTTCGCCGTCATAGGCGAAGTCAACAGTGTAGTGTTCCATTTCTAGGCCCTTTCGAATGAATTTAGAGATTTTGATTTCATCTTCGACGACGAGTATTGTCATATGTTTGGTTATTTTACGCCAATCTTATTGCTTTTTAGGACAATATATAACGCAAATGAGTAAATTAATCGTAAGTTATAAATCTATTCTTACTATATTACAAAAAGATTAAATTTAGATTAAAATCATTCTATATTTTATACCTATGTTTAAATCTTGTAAAGCTAGAATAAATTTGCTAGGATATATAAAAGCTACAAGATTTTTGTATGGTCAGGAATTCTTATTCCGCCACAAAAATAGTTAATTTACTAATATTTAATTTCATGTCATTATCTATCGGAATTGTTGGGTTGCCAAATGTGGGAAAATCTACTTTATTTAATACTTTAACAAAAAAGAAAGCCGAAGCGGCGAATTATCCTTTTTGTACCATCGATCCCAATGTTGGTGTCGTGAAAGTACCTGATGAACGTTTGGAAAAGTTGTCAGCTATTTCTCAATCAAAAAAATTAATCCCCACTACGATTGATTTTATTGATATTGCCGGCTTAGTTAAGGGTGCGAGCAAGGGCGAAGGTTTGGGTAATCAATTTTTGGCCAACATCCGTGAGTGTGATGCAATTTGTGAGGTGGTGCGTAATTTTGAAGACAGTAATATTATTCATGTTAATAATAAAATCGACCCTGAAGATGATCGGGAAACAATTAATCTGGAATTAATTTTGGCGGACTTGCAATCAGTTGAAAAGAAATATGATCGCTTGGTGAAGGATTCAAAGAGTGGTGATAAGTTGACGGTTAAAACTAGAGATATTGTCGAAAAAATAAAAACGCAACTAGAGGCAGGTAAGGCGGTGCGGGCAATGACTTTCGATGAGGAAGAACAAAAAATTGTGAAGTCTTTGAACTTGTTATCAGTGAAACCAATTCTGTACGTAGTAAATACATCTGATGTTTCAAGACCGCTAGATACAACGAAATGGGATGGTGAAGTTTTAAGTTTGAATATTAAACTAGAAGACGAGATTGCGAGCTTGCCAGAGGAAGAACAAGCAGAGTATGTACAAGAACTAGGCTTGGACGAGAGTGGTTTGGATAAATTAATTAAAACCTCATATAAATTATTGGGCTTGATGACTTTTTTGACAACTGGAAAAGAGGAAACACGCGCTTGGACAGTGAAGGTTGGCTCGAAAGCGCCGCAAGCGGCCGGTGAGATTCACACAGATATTGAAAAAGGTTTTGTGCGAGCAGAGGTTATTAATTGGGAAAAATATGTTGAGGCTGGCGGGGAAGCTGCAGCCAAAGAAAAAGGTTTAATGCGGATTGAAGGGAAAGAATATGTCATGCAAGATGGCGACGTTGTGCATTTCTTGCATAATAAATAAAGATAGGTGGAGTATAAAAAAACAGCCCCGGTTGTAGCCAGGGCTGTTTTTTATTTAGCAATTTTCAGAACAACAATTTCGCGCCAGACGCGTTGGCCTTCGCGGCCGTAGATAATCGTGTCGCGGTCAGTTAGATTTATAACTTGATTATTCATTAAAATGCCAGGGATTGGGTTGATAATTTTGAAGTCAGAAATATCGGGATTAATCGGCTGCGGTTGGCGTCCGGTCATGAAGACTGGCCAAAGCATAACGATCACGCCATCTTTCTTTAATATTTTTTTAAATTCTTGAAGGGCTTGGTTATAAAGTAATTCTAGGTCTTGCGTTACCTTACGAATATCTAAATGCCCACGTTGCGGACCAAGGAAGGGTTCAGTCACAATCGCATCAATTGAATTAGATTTAATTTTTTTTGAAATTGTCGTCGCTGATTCGTTGATTAATTCGTAGGGCGGAATAGTGAAGCGGTAAGTATCTTTAATCCATTCAATATTGGTTTTGGTGTCATTAACTGCCTTGGCGGATAAATCAGAGCCGATTAAGTTTTGGTAGCCAACTAAAATTGATTCAGTGAGAACAGTGCCAGAGCCACAAAATGGATCGAGCAAGGTAATATCTTTAATCGAGTCGCGAGTCTTAGTGAGGTTAATCATGATCTGCGCCAGCTTTGGTGGCAACATGCCAGACTCGTCATCGCGCCCTGGACGGCCGTAGTCGCGGAATGATAACTCCTTGAATGGTTGCACGGCCAAAGTTTTGCCGATAAAAATATTTTTGCCATTTTCAATTAAGACAATCTCATCACCCTTGCCGGTTAATTTATTTTGCTCTACCACGACGCTTGATAAAACTTTTTCTTTGCTAATAACCCAACGACAGCTGATGCCTTGTTCTTTGAGAAATTTTTTGATTTCCATGCCAATCGGTTTGTCGTTGAATTTCTTATCGCCATAATAAGACAAGCCGAATTTGTATTTACCTTCGGTGGCGGGAGTAATGATTTTCAAAATACTTTCAAGTAATTTATTACGATCGGTATTTTCTTCAATTACTTCACCAATCTTAATCGTGCCACCGAATCGCTTGATTAGCTCAGATGCGTTAATTTCGTCCGTGTCCGCTATTAAAATATTCTTACTCAAAATCATATTTTTGAAATGCAAAACAGCGCTGAGTTCAGCGACGGAAAGAGTTGGATTGTTGCCCAGGGCGAAGAAATATTTCATATGCTTATTATAATGATTATTTAAAAAATTGCAAATTGTAAAGAAAAAAGCGTTCCGATTATTTGGAACGCTTTTGGAGTTTTTGTCATTTAAAAAGAGCCTTAACAGTCCCTTCTTTATGTACCTCAGTAATTGTTTTAGCAAGTATTGGTGCTATTGATAACACCTTAATCTTGTTGCATTTTTTAACATTTTCCTCTTGTGAAATTGTGTCAACAACTATCAACTGTTTAATCTGAGAATCATTGATTCTCTTTATTGCCGGGCCTGACAAAACGCCATGTCCGCAAGCTGCGTAAATTTCTGTGGCGCCATTTTTGATAAGAATTGCGGCGGCCTCACACAGAGTTCCTGCAGTGTCCACCATGTCGTCAACGAGGACGGCTCTTTTACCACGAACATCACCGATGACATTCATTGCTTCGGCAACGTTGGCTCTTTCACGTCGTTTGTCAATAATGGCAAGGTCGGCGTTAAGTCGTTTAGCGTAGGCGCGGGTTCTTTCTACTCCTCCAGCGTCTGGTGACACCATAATGAAGTCTTTAAGATTCGCACGAAGATAATCGATGATAATAGGTGAGGCATAAAGATGATCAACGGGAATTTCAAAAAAGGCCCCAATTTGTGGGGCATGCAAATCCATGAAAATAACTCGGTTTGCTCCTGCGCCCATAATCATTATCGCTATAGCCTTGGAGCTAATTGGTACACCGGCTCGTACTTTTCTATCCTGACGCGCATATCCATAATAAGGAATAACAGCTGTAATTCTCCCGGCAGATGCACGTTTAAATGCATCAATTGCCAAGACTAATTCCACCAGGTTGTCGTTCACTGGACCGCATGTTGGTTGAATAAAGAATATGTCATCACCTCTTACACCTCTGCCGTCAGCGCATTCGCCAATTTCAATATCAAGCTCACCGTCAGAAAAAAAATTTATGGATATTGGAGAAAGATCTATATTAAGATGTCTACAAATATCTGTTGCTAATTTTGGATTAGCAGTTCCGGAAAAAATCTTTAATGCGCCAAATCTACTCATTGCACTTCCTCCAAGCTGGTTGTATGTTGAAATTTATTTAATTAGAAAGAGCTATTTAATTTCTATATGCTCGCAGGTATTGAACGATTTGTCAAACTGTTACTCTATAATATATAGATAAACACTTAAATCCTTATCTGTTGGCTTATCAATCTTTTCCGGAATCCAGCCTTCTATTGGAAAGGTGTAGGTGATTACGCGAGTACCTCGTTTTAGTTCTGTTTCCATTTTAGTTTTTAGCTTTTTAATTGTGTTCTTCCAAAGGGGAAAAAGGTAAACGACATCGGCGTCACTAAAATTGGCGTAGAGAATATTCTGAAACTTAAAAGTGGCATTTTTGGCAGCTATTTGTTTTATTTTGCAAAATAAATATAGGGGAATCGATAACTCTAGGCCAATCGCTTTAATTGGGTAATACTTGCCAGCGTAAAGCACTAAACTACCATTGCCGCAACCTAAATCGTAGAATTTATCATTTTCTTTAAAATTAGCCAAATTACATATTCTGGGAAAATCTTTCTTAAAAGAAGGTACCCAGGGAGCTAAAGAATAGGTGGTATAGGCTACAGAAATTAAAATTAGAAAGATTAAGATGTACAAGAAAAGCATAATTTTAGTTATTATTAGCTAATATAAAACAAAATACTTTTTTATTGTAGCATGACTTGCTTTTTTTTGGAAATAGTGTTAGATTACTTCTATAAATCAATATAAACCTTTCCCGCATATTGCCAAATTTAGGTAGTATAATCACGGTTAATTCGTGATTAAAGGTATTCTCTCTACAGGTCTCACAAAGATCCCGAAAAGAATACTTTTTGGGATTTTTTATTATAAATTTAAATTTAACTTAATTAAAACAAATTTTATATTCTGGTTATTTGACCCGCATTAGAATTTGTAAATATAAAAATGTCAAAAGTGAAATCATCTGAGATTCCTCATTATGAGCTTTTGTATATTGTTAGTAATAAATATACAGAAGAGGAAATCAAGCCTATTTGTGGCAACGTAGACGCGCTCATTGCAAAGTACGGCGGTACTGTAACTTACTCTGAAGATTGGGGTAAGAAAAAATTAGCTTATCCAATCCAACATTTTGGTCATGGTTATTATTTCTTAGTTGAATTTGATATGGCCGGAAAAGACGTTAATGGTCTTAATAATGAGTTGAGATTGTCGAGTGAATTATTACGACATGTAATTGTGTCTATCAAGAAAAAAACTGTTGAAGAAATTAAAGCCGAGAAGATCAAAGCTGAGAAAATCTTTAAAGATGCTTTTGGTGAAAAGAGAGCAGTGATCAAAGAGGAACGTGACGAAGTGGCAGCGCCAGCTAAATCAGAGGCAGTTGCTCAAGAAGAGGCAGTGAGCAAGAAAAAAGATATCAACTTACAAGACTTGGACGATAAATTGGACAAGATTTTGGAAACTGATGATTTGCTATAATCTTCATCAAGTGACCAAAAGAGAGTTTAACTAAATATTTATTATCATTTTAAATTGTTTATATTAATAGATGGTTTAAAAATACAAAAATATGGATTTAAATAAAGTAATGATTATCGGTCGTTTGACTCGTGATCCTGAATTAAAAACTACTCCAAGCGGACAATCAGTTGTTTCCTTTTCAGTGGCAACTGGAACTACCTGGGTTGATCAATCCGGACAAAAGCAAGAGAAGACTGAATTTCACAACGTAGTGGCGTGGAGAAAATTGGCGGAAGTAATCGGACAGTATTTAAAAAAAGGATCAAAGGTCTATCTTGAAGGCAAATTACAAACTCGTGAATGGGCTGGACAAGACGGCGTGAAGAAATATCGAACAGAAGTCATTGTTGATAACATGATTATGCTTGACTCTAAGGGTTCAGGCGGTGGTTCATTTGAGCCAAAAGGTCAATCACCATCAAGCTCAATGCCAGACGAGAACTTTGAAGATGAAATAAAAGTGGAGAATATCCCTTTCTAAACTAAATTAAATTAAACTAATAAATAATATGGACAAAACAACAACAAGAAAAGAATGTTATTTTTGTGCAAACAAGATCGCGGAAGTTGACTATAAGGATACTCGAACTTTGCAGAAATTTATTAACATTTATAAAAAAATCCAGCCTCGTAAAAAGACTGGTACTTGCTCAAAGCACCAAAGAGATTTGGCGAATGCGATCAAGCGCTCAAGAATCATGGCTTTATTGCCTTTTGTGAAATAGCTTATTAATAATAATTAAAAAATATGCTAAGCATAAACGAAATCAAAGTAGGTAAAATTATTGTTATTAATAATGAGCCGTACTCTATTACCAAAACAGATCATCATAAAACTGGTCGCGGCGGTGCTGTTTTGAAAGTAAAGATGAAAAATCTTATTTCCGGCAACATGTTGGACAAGACTTTTCAGGGTAATGACAAGGCTGAGCCGGCGGATACGGAAAAGAAAAAAGCTAACTACATGTACAAAGATGAGACCAACGCTTTTTTCATGGATAACGCGAGTTTTGAACAATTTGAAATTCCTTTGGAGCAAATTGGTGACAAGATTAAATTCTTGAAAGAAGGAATCGATGTGGATGTGTTTTATTTTTCGAGCAAACCAGTTGGCGTTGAATTGCCAATCAAGGTTTCTCTAAAAGTAACCATGGCTCCTCCTGGAGTAAAAGGTAACTCCGCTGGGAGTGTGACTAAGCAAATCGAACTCGAAACAGGAGCGACTATCAATGCGCCGATGTTTATCAACGAGGGCGATGTGATTCGGATTAATACTGATACGGGTGAGTATTCTGAGAGAGAATAAAACTTCAAGATAATAAAAAAAAAGACTTCGAAATTTCGAAGTCTTTTTTTATGTGATAATTCTTTATTTCTTATTTTGTTCGTCTAAATCCTTGGCCTCGATTGTGGCAATAATTTTCTTTCTCAGTTCAGCTAGTAATTTCTTGTCAGCGCCAATAAATCGCTTGGCTGTTTCACGGCCGACGCCGAATTTTATTTCGCCAAAAGAATAAGAGTTGCCATTTTTGGCAATCACACCGTTGGCGACGCCGATATCTAGGATATCACCGGAAACGGAAATGCCTTCATTGTACATAATGTCGAATTCACAAGTACGGAAAGGGGCAGCGACTTTGTTTTTCACTACCTTGGCTTTGACACGGTTGCCGATAACTTTTTCACCTTGCTTGATTTGAGCGGCTTTACGAACTTCGATACGAATCGAAGCGTAAAACTTCAAGGCATTACCACCGGAAGTGGTTTCCGGACTGCCAAAAAAGACGCCGATTTTATTTCTGATTTGGTTAATGAAGATAACGACAGTTTTTGTTTTAGAAACAACACCAGTTAGTTTTCTTAAAGCTTGACTCATTAAACGAGCTTGCAAGCCCATGTGCTGGTCACCCATGTCACCTTCGATTTCTTTTTGTGGAACCAGGGCAGCCACAGAGTCAATAACGATAACATCGACGGCGTTAGAGCGAACCAGGGTTTCAACAATCTCTAAAGCTTGTTCACCTGTGTCAGGTTGGGAGATAAGCATCTCCTTGATGTTGATGCCGATTTTTTCGGCATAGTCAGGGTCAAGCGCGTGCTCGGCGTCGATAAAGGCCGCGATGCCACCTAATTTTTGTACCTCAGCGACAATGTGCTGGGCTAGGGTAGTTTTTCCAGAGGACTCAGGACCGTAGATTTCAATGATGCGACCGCGGGGCACACCACCGATTCCTAGGGATAAATCAAGAGAAAGACAGCCGGTAGAAATAGCGTCGACGTTTACTTTACGCGCTTCGCCGAATTTCATAATAGCACCGTCACCAAAACGAGTTTGGATTTGTTCGATAGCTGATTGGGCAGCTTGAAATTTGCCGTCCGCATCAGTCGTTTTTACTTTTTTGTCAGTAGACATAGGTTTCATAAATTATAAGTTAAATATTTTTAAGTAAATAAAAAGAGGTCTTTTTTCCCCTCCGTCTGTTATTATATAATTTTCCAGGGAATAAAGCAATTTTACCTTATTTTACGAGTATTTTTCGGGTGACTATGTTTTGTTTGCTATATTTTTTTTGAGCGATGATTTCGATATCATTTAAGCCCTGTTTAAGATTAATAGTTTTTTCAAAAATGAGATCAGCGTTCATTAGGACGGTTTCCTCATTGATGGTAATTTTGGCCTCTGATTCTGATTTTCCCTTGATGGTGATTGAGCGCTCTTCAGTGATAGTGTCTTTGTCAGGATAAAGAATCGTCATTTCAGGGGCCGAAATAATATTATTAACTGAAAAGCCAAGATAGGCAATGATGATGCCGACAACGCCAAGAATAATTAAGTTTTTGATGATTCTTGGAATGGTAATGAAGTGGTAGGCGTTGCCGGTTTTTTTGATAAAGATATTTTTAGGTTTTTGATTATTTTTTTCACCGATTTCATTGTCAAAAAGTTCTAAGAGGTGATTAATATCAAGCCGAAGAAATTGAGCGTATTCTTTGAGAAAATTACGACCATAAATTCCCGCGGGGAGTTTTTTTAGTTCGCCAGCTTCAAGGGCTTTGAGATATTTGATGTTGATTTTGAGTTTTTCAGAAACTTTTTCTAAATTAATGCCATTGTGTAGGCGAGTAGCTTTTAACTCTTCGGCAATTTGCTCGTTTGTTGGAGTTATTTTATTGAGGGTAAAATTTTCAGACATAAATACTGATATTTGTTGTTTAGCGGAATGTGATTTTAAAGTCGACGGCAATATATTGTACTACAATACTGCGTTATTTATTTTTTTGGTGGTGCTGGTACTTCATTCCAACTATTCCCAAAATTTTTGGTATCTACTGGTTCTGTTGAATTTGCTGTCGGTTTTAAATATCCAAGTGTTTGTAGGGTGAATTGAATAATTAAATAACTAGAAAAGACGATTACTAAACCAACGACAGCACTAGTCATGGCGTGCTTGCCCTTTTTAACTTTATCGGCGTCGCCAGCAGAAATAAGAAACATTACCCCGCCATAAACAAAGGCGCCAAAGGCTAGAGTGCCAACTAGGCCGAGCATTATTTTTGTAAGTTTAATACCAAGAAGTACAAAGTCATTGAGTCCGTATTCGCCACAGTATTGTTTACATGCTTGTACTTTAGGATCGTCAATTTTGTCTCCGCAACCTCTTTTACAGTCTTCGGTAGTAAACCCAGTTGTGTCAGTCATGACTGTGTCGGCCGCTAAAATTTGCCGACCATTAAAAAGCATTATGCCAATAATAATCAAAGAAGAGACGAGTAAATAGCTCGCTAGAAGTTTTTTCATAAGGTTGTAAATTTAAAATTATTCAATCGTTTGTTGTACTTTTTGCGCTCCGATATCAAGGGCGTTTTTAATTTTTTCTGGATTCACATTGCCTTCTTCAATCATTTCTTGAAAAATAGTTTCCATGGCGTTAGCGTCATTGCCCTTATACCAGCTTTTAGCGGTTAATATTTGTTCCGCGGAAACGCCGATTTCCATATCCTCAGTTTGGGAATTGATAAGTGATTTTAAGGCAGTTGGTTTTTTGGTTTTTTCTAAATAGAGCTTGGCTTGTTCTTCCTTGGTTTCAAATTGGATAAAATCCCACGCGGCGTCGGCTTTATTCTTGGCGTATTTGGCGCCCTTCTTAAGGTTTTCTGGATTGGTAAGAATCTTACTGGAAACAACCTCAGCCCAATAGTTAGCATAATTCACCGGTGTATTGCCTTCAATCTGCGGTAATTTAGCAATGGCGAAGTTTAATTTTGGTGATAAGGCTTTTATTTGTGGCGTGTGATAGGAGTAGCCAAACATGGTGGCTAGCTTGCCATCAGCAAAAAGATTGAGAGCGCTATCAAGGTCTTTATTCCAGCTGTAAATTTCTTTTCCAGGATTAGCAAAATCGGTATAAAATCTAATTGCGTCTAGGCCGGGAACATAATTGGTCTGTTTCATGTTAACAGGACTTTGATTGAATTTAACTTGTCCTGAGTCATTAAGCATTTCGGCGCCACTCTGCATCATGAGGGCGGCTAAAATATCCATAGAACGATCAATGTTTTTGCTGCCACCAAGAGCGGCACCGGATTGGATTAATTCTCCTTTGGCGTTTTGTTTGTTTAATTTTTTGACGTCACTTTGAAATTTAGCGTCCCAATATGCAGATGGGGCTGTGATGCCAGCATTGTTGTAAAGATCTTTATTGTAAAACATGACCAAGGTGTCTACTGACAAAGGCAGGCCATAGACCTGAGAAGTAATTTTATTGTTTTCATTTACATTAATAACTATGTCATTATAAACAACGTCCGCAAAATTATTTTTTATTTCTTTGAGGGTAATGCTTTTGGTTTCCTTGACTGTAAGAATTGTTTCTTTTTTGATGGTGCCTTGTTCAATTGGATAAACCATGCTGATTGTTGCCGGCATTGGCAAGATTAAGCCGTTCTTTTGGTATTTTCGTAGCCAGGTATTATGAATCGAGAAGATGTCTGGTCCGCGGTCAGTAGCAAAACCTTCTAATAATTTTTGCTCAAATTCTTCATAGCGAAATTTCTTGTAGTTTATCTTTATAAAAGGATGAAGGGCATTATATTTGGCAATAGTGCCCTCAAAAGCATCTGGTCCATCCCAGACGCGCCAATAGTTTAGCTCAATCGGTTGAGTTTGTTCTTGGACGGCGGCTGGGGTACAGGCAAAGCCAAAGCCTGGGAGTAATATTAATAAGATTAATAGTGAGAGAAAGTTTTTTTTCATATGTGAATATTATAACACAGTTTATTTTATTTTCAAAATAAAAAATCCCCACTTCGCAATGGGGATTTTTGTTAATTTTCATCAATCTTTGGTCGATATTGTAAGGCTTCAGCAATATGGGTAGAGGAGATTGTTTCGATCTCAGCTAAGTCGGCAATGGTGCGCGCCAATTTGAGAATGCGGAAATAAGCACGGGCAGAAAGATGCATGCGGTCAACGGCATTTTTCATGAGATGGGTAGAGGTGTCGTCAAGGGGGCAGAATTTTTTGACGGCTTCACTGCTCATTTCGGAATTGGTAATATAATGTGTACCTTCAAAACGTTTCTTTTGAATAACACGCGCTTTTTCAATGCGTCTTTTAATATCAGCCGACGTTTCGCCGTTAGCTTCACCAGCTAGTTTTTCAAAGGCAACCCTGGGCACTTCGATGTGCAAATCGATACGGTCGATAATCGGTCCGGAGATTTTCTTTTTGTAATTACTAATTTGCATTGGTGAGCAAGAGCAATTTTTTTCCGGGTCAGAAGAGAAACCACAGGGGCAAGGATTCATCGCGGAGATAAGAATGAATTTTGCCGGAAATTGAAGATTGCCAGCTGCGCGACTGATATGGATAATACCATCCTCAAGAGGTTGTCGTAGATTTTCTAGTGATTGGCGAGTAAACTCAGGGAATTCATCAAGAAAAAGGACACCGCGATGCGAGAGGGAAATTTCACCTGGTCGCGGCCAAGCACCACCACCGACAAGGGCGACTGCTGAGGCAGTATGATGGGGCGAGCGAAAGGGGCGACTGGTAACCAATGAATCGTTGGCGGAAAGCATGCCCGCGACGGAATAAATTTTAGTTACTTCTAAAGCTTCGCTCATGGTGAGATCGGGAAGAATAGAAGGCATCGTGCGCGCGATTAGAGTCTTACCCGATCCGGGTGGGCCACTCATCGCCATATTATGGGCGCCGGCGGCTGCGATTTCCATCGCTCTTTTGACATGTTCTTGACCGCGAATGTGTGACATGTCATGCATGATTTTGTTATTTGAAAAATTGATGCTTGTTTCGGGGGCGGGTGTAATTTTGGCTTTACCTGATAAATGGCGAATAAGTTCTTTGAGATTTTTAACGGGAATAACTTCAATATCTTTAACCAACTTTGCTTCGCGAGCGTTTTGTTCTGGTAAAAAAATCGTTTTAAGGCCAATCTTTTGTGCCTTCAAGGCGATGGAGAGAACGCCGTTAACCGGTCTAAGGTCACCACTAAGAGCGAGTTCACCGATAAAAAGCATCTTATCAATATCAACGGGCGTTTCAATGCTGTCATGAGAAATCAAAACACTGATGGCAATCGGCAAGTCATAGCTCGGACCGTGCTTTTTGAGATCAGCCGGCGCCAGATTGACAGTCATCTTCGCTTTTTGAAAATGAAAGCCGGAATTTTTGATAGCACTGCGGACACGTTCGCGTGATTCTGATACTGATGCATCTGGCAGGCCAACGACTGTAAATGAGCCTAATTCACCCCCACCTTTATCCGCTTCAACCTCAACAATTTCCGCATCAAGACCAATAACGGCCGCGGATAAAATGTTTGAAGACATAAATTTAAATTTAGGCAATAGTTGTGCCTTTGTATTTCTTATTATTTAAAATACTTTTTAAATTGTTTAAATTTTTCCCATCGGCAATAATGACCTTCAAATTAAGTTGTTGCGCCTTCTTGGAGGCGATGGGGTCGAAAGGCATATTAAGGCCAGGAATCCATTTGTCGCCAACAATTTTACGGAAATCGGGCCAGTTACTAGTTTCTATTTTTACTGCGTCTTTGAATTTTTTCGGGTCCTTATCGTAGGCATATTCAATATTAGAAAGATTAATAATGGTGCCAACTTCATATTCCTGGGCAATCATGGTAGCGACATAATCTGTGGACCAACCTGGTTTCCAGCCACCACCGACGATTATATTTTTTGTTGAATGAAGGTGGATGGTTGGATTTTTGATAATTTCCGGATGAGCGGTATCCCAAAAGACAGTCCTGATTAAGTGAGCGTTAAGCCGAGTGGAGTGTATGCCAAGCCAATCCTTGTCTTCGTCAGAGATTTTGGTTATTTTATTTGCTGATTCAATATATTGTCGAGCCGTATGACCACCGCCAGCAATTAAATAAAACTTTTTTCCTTTTTTAATTTCGGCATTGATGAGGTTTTTGAATTTTTTCAAAAAAGTATAATCGATGCCACAACCAGGTACAATTAGTGAGCCTCCGAGTGAGATGATGTAAGTATTATTCATAGGATAATGTAGATTAATAGTATGTGATTTTAATATTTTACTATAGATATAACTTTTTGTCTAAATACTGAACAATATGCATTAGTGGATATGATAGAATAGCATCTATTCAGTTTTTTTTATTCAAAAATAAGCCCGAAAGGCGAATTATGATAGTTGTGATTAATTAGTATTAAAGTGTATAATTTTAAGCATCTTTAAACTTTTTTTCTCATATATTTTGGTATATTTGACATAACTTTTAGTGTTAGCTGTTTTTTTTCAAATTATAAAAACAACTCCCGTTATTAACATCGTCCCCATAGCTTCGCCACGGTCGATAATAGCTTTTTCTCGCCGAAAAGTTTTCAATTTCCGTTGAATTGTTAGTTATAATTTTTGATGTAAATAATTATTTCACCTCATCTTATAGTATTAAGTCAATTTTGCCGAGTTGGCAATTTTTTAACCTTAAGGTTTGTCTTGGATGTGAATTTTGTGAGAGCATTAGGCTCATATTGTGTGACACTGAAACTAGTTCTGGTAAAAAATAGTAATTCTTAGTATAATAAAGACCATTACGTGGATTTAAAATTTATCAATAAAATAATAAAACTATGAATAAGATTGATTTTATAAACAAAACTAATATATTGTGGTTGTTCTTTATTATAATAACAGGACTGCACATAGTTGATATTATAAATAAAGTATTAGGCGGAAGTTCTATTTATTTTTTTGAAATACTTAAAATATATCTTCCGATTATTCTTTTATTTTTTCACAGTAGCTGGACGTTGACTTATTCTAGGGGATTTTTTTTGATTTTATTGGCAGCATTAACGAGTTTCGTTTTTGAAGTAATTGGAATAAATTATGGCACATTTTTTGGTGCTGACTATGTTTATCAGGGTCAAAACTTTTCTTTTATATTATTTAATGTTCCATTATTCGTCCCACTCTATTGGGCTGTTTTCATTTACATTGGGTATTCAATTTCAAACTCATTTTTAAATTGGATAGGAAAAAGTAGGCCGACCAAAGATAAAAATGATTTTATAATCTTGCCATTATTAATAATTTTTGACGGTTTGCTTGTAACCGCAATAGATATTTTTATGGAGCCTATATTGGTAAAATTTGGTGTCTGGACATGGTTGAGTAAGGGACAGTATTTTGGTGTCCCATTCGTTAATTTTATTGGCTGGTTTACTGTGGCAATAATTACAACCGGCATTTTTAGAGTGTTTGAATATTTTATTCCACGCTCAATTTATAAAATAAGCGATTCTGTTATGTTAATTCCCGTTCTGTATTATGGAATATTATGTTTATCATTTCTTTCTGATGCAGCAACATTAAAAATGTATAATCTTATGCTAGTTGGTTTTTTTGCAATGATTCCAGTGGTGGTAATTAATTTGATATTGTTTTTTTCTAGGAAAAATTTTAAAAGTGAGCAAATAATTTAAAACAATACTTAACTTCATTTTTTATCATTAATAATAAAAAATGTAATAAAATTATTAAATAATTTAAATTATTTACTATTGGTAAAATGATGCAAATCAATTGCCCGTTGGCAGGTTTAAACGAAGTCAGTAGTCTGATAAAAATAGGAGCGGATATGTTTTATGCCGGTCTCGATAGTGAAATTATTTTTGGTCCATCTTCCGGGTTGCTTAATAGACGGCCCTGGAAAGCAGCAAATTTTAATCTACTGGAAGATTTTAAAAAAGCTTGTTTTTTGGTGCATGAGCATGGCAAGAAAATTTCGTTGGCTATTAATGAACATTTTTATACAGATGAGCAGATAGCGAAAATTATCGATTTTATTAGAGCTAATCAGGGAATAATTGATGGCTATATTGTTGCTGATTTAGGATTAATGCTCGCACTTAAAAAAGAATTTTCTGATGTAGACATCGTTGCCAGTACTGGAGCACATGTTCAAAACGCAAATGCGATAAATTTCTTTAAAAAAATTGGTTTACAAAAAATTGTTATTCCTAGGCATTTCAGTATAAGTGAAATTAAAAAAATGACTGATGAGCGTAGCGATCTCGATTTCGAGTGTTTTATCTTTGGTGGCGATTGTGCGAATGTGGACGGGTTGTGTAGGTTTACGCATGGTGTTTTTGATTGTGATAAATCTAAAAATGCCTGCAGCTCCATGTATAATTTTGTCGTTAGTGGCACTGAGATACCAGATTTAGATTCCTCTTGTGCAAGTGAAAGTGAGATAGCGACAAGGTTGAATAATTATAATAAAATAATGTTTAATAATTGCGGTGCATGTGCCCTATGGGAGTTATCTCGCATGAATATAAGAACTGTTAAAATAATTGACAGAGAAACTCCGTTTAAGCAGAGGTTGCGCTATGTGTTTTTTATAAAAAAAGCCCTTTCATATGTGCATCTGCCCAAAGATAAATATGAAGATTTGGTGAGGATTTTTTACAAGGAGATTTTTGGAGGTCATTGTGGTCGTAGGTGCCTATTTAAGGGTTGAGAAAATATGAAAAATGCTATTTATATTAGAGATTTTAATATTGCAAAAAGAACAGATTTGTCCAAGGTGCAAAATCTTTATTTTGGAAATGAGTTTTGTGAAAATCTTATTCCTGACAAGGGGGAGGTTTTAGCATTGTTAAAATATGTGCATAAGAATGGTCTAACACTCACTTTGTTAACACCATATTGTACTGACCATGGCATTGAAAAGTTGCGCGAAATATTACCGCTCTTGCCCGTAAGAACGGAAGTTGTTTTTAGTGATTGGGGGGTGCTTGAGCTTATTAAAAAATATAATTTGGTGCCGATTTTAGGGCGATTGATGATTTCAATAAAAAGAGATGTGCGAATTAAAACGACGGACCTAAAAAACTTAGATTATTTTAAAACATGTAATTTAGAAAGTAAGGACTTTCAAAATTTTTTAATTAAAAATGATATTTTTAGAGTTGAGCTGGATAATGTTGTTCAGGGATATAAGTTTAAATTGCATAAAAAAATAAAAATATCACTTCATTATCCTTTTGTGTATGTCTCCACTTCGAGAAAATGCATAACAGCCTATTGTGCAGACCCACTTCAAACTGATTGTCTTCCTCTGTCAGGATGTAATTTTGAATGTACAAAATATGTTTTTCGCGCCAGTCTTGCCGACGGAGAGACAAAATTAATTTTTAAGGGAAATTCAATATTTTATAAAAATGAAGAAGTTAATAAAAATATAGAAGAATTAAGCGCGGATCGGCTCGTGTATTCGCCCGAATTACCCTTTTATATTAATGAGGATATTTTGTGGAATGAATATTACAAAAAACATTCCGATAATGCGGCATGGGGGGCGGTGAATGCAGACAATCATGTTGTTGATTTTGTAAAATATTATAATTTTTTTAAAAAAGGAGCCAAGATATTAGATTCCGGATGTGGACATGGAAAAAATTCTAAATATTTTATTGCTAATGATTTAGTTGTTCATGGTATTGATATATCACCGCAAGCAATTAAGTATAGCAAGGAGAATAATCCCGTTGGGGAATTTAGCGTGCACGACGTGTCGATTTTGTATAAGAGAGATTTTTTTGATGTTATTTGTGATGCTGGGTGCTTGCACTCTACTCACCCGGGTAAACATAAAAAAATTATAGAAAATTATTATACATCGTTGAAGAAGGGTGGATATATGTTTATTCGGATTTTTAAGAATGATAATAATCGCGACATGAAGCCGCTTTTTTATGTAGACATGTTGCCAGTTTATGGGTATACCAAGGAGCAAGTTATTAATCTTTTTGATTCTAATAAGTTTTTGATAGAAAAAATTATTTTTAATAAAGATCAGGGAGTAGAAGGTATATATTATCTATATTTAAAAAAGCTATAATATTTAAATGGAATGAAAATTAAAAAGTGTCTTAAGGATGGAACTACTTTTAAGTCTGAAAATCCCTTAACCACAATTAAAAAAATAGAAGAAGGCTTAAAAAAAATAGGGCTAGACGTGCTATATACCCCCATGACGTTTTATGAGGATAATCTGTATTCAGGCGCCCTTGTTGTGCCAGCCTTGAATTATGCCGTGAACGGAAAGGGTATTACTAGTGAACTGGCCAAGGCTAGTGCTTATGCTGAACTTGCCGAACGAATTTCTTGCGGGTTTTTTAATTTTTTCCCCATCCTAAGCCAGGATAATCATGAGCAGCTTAAAAGTGCTGATTATTTTAAGTTTTATTATTTTTCTCATTTAAAAGGTTATGTAAACACAGAGCAGGCCCTGATGGCTGAGGGGGAGATTCTTGCTATAGAAAGTATCTTCCAGAAACAGAAATTAACAGAAAAAGAAATAAGCTTAATCAAGGATAGTGAAGTGTCACAACATTGGGTTGATGGTTATTCTGTAACGAGAAATAAAAAAATAAAAGTGCCCCTGAGATTGGTGCACCGAATTTCGGGAACAAATGGATTGGCTTCCGGCAATACAATTGAGGAAGCCATTGTGCATGGAGCAAATGAAATTTTTGAAAGATATATTTTGCACAAAACGGTAAAAGAAAAAAAGAATTTACCATCTATTAATGTCGGATCTATTAATGATCTTTATATACTGAGATTGATTAAATTTTTCTACAAAAACAAAATAAGAGTGATTATAAAAGATTGCTCTTTCAAGGGACAATTTCCTTGTTTAGGTGTTTTGTTTATTAATGATAACTTGAGCCATAAGAGGAACCCTATTAGTAAAAGAGAGAATGGTTATCGTTGGTTCGTTGAAGTGGCATTTGATTATAGGGAGGCACTTATGAGATGTTTTACATCGTACATTCAGGGCGTGGATGGCGTTGATGAATTAAAAGAATTTTCCAAGCAAGATATTATTTGGAAAGAGTGGTTTAAAAAAGGTGGAGTTGATTATGAACCAGAGGATACTTATAGAGATTTATCGAAAAAAAATATTTACACCGGAGATTTAGGTTTCTTGGAAAAAGGGCCTTTAATTAATATGAAGGATATTTGGAGTGAAGAGTCTGATTTTGATTTTGCCAAAAACGTCGATCAAATAAAATTAATTTGTCGATCAATGAACACGGAATTAATAGTGATTGATCAAACTCACCCTATTCTGAAATTTCCAGCCGTGCGGATTGTTATACCAGGTATCTCAGATGAGATAAATACCGAATATGAGAAAGGCTTTAACATTGATAGGGTAATTTTGCCCATAGAAAAATATTGGCCCAAGGAGTTTTATGATTTTCGCGTTTCAAATAAATGGTTATCTGTTGAGGTGGAGGTAGCTCGCTTCATGGCTGAAATTGAAAGCCACATCAAGTCTAGGCCCAGTGATATTTACATTAAGACGAACGGTCTTTATGGTCGTTCGATTAATCTATATGAGCTGTTAGCATCTTTGTTTTTTATTCTGGGTAAATATGATAAACTAAAAATAGTGTTGAAATTGTTAGGCGCTTTTTATCCCGATAATTCTGAATTTTACAAAAAATTAGGCTTTTTGATAAAAGCTCAAAAAATAAATGAGGCAAGGGATTATTTCGCTAGCGCTAAAGGGTGTTATCGGTTTATGATAGAAAGACCGGTGAAAAATCCACTCATTTCCTGGTGTGATAAACCTTGTGGCGATGCTTGCGCTAAAAAATTTGAAATTAATCTTAGAAAACTCATTTTTAGTTTTTATAAATAAATATAAAATTATGCATAGTGCGTGGCAGCTCTTCAAAAGAGTGGTGGATCATATAGAAAATATAAATATTTCTATTTATCATTTTTTATCTTTTCTTTTTATTATCTTGTTGAGGGTTTTTTTGGAATCATTTGCTGACACTGACAATCTTTTTTCCCGAGAAATGCACTTGCATTTTGTTATGTTTTTTCCAGCCATAGCCTTGTCTTTCATTTTTTTAATTAGAATTATTACCAGGGAGTCGTTTAAGAAAATTATTAATATCGCCTTGCATTCATTCGGCTTAATCTTGCTCCCGCCTTTAATTGATTTAGTTGTCAGTAGAGGGGCAGGTTTAAATATGGATTATTTAATACCAGGAGTCGATACTAATTTAATTTATCGATATTTTTTTCCAGTCGGTAAGTTTTTTGAAAATGGGATTACGCCTGGTTTGAAAGTCGAGGCTGGTATTTTTTTATTGTTAATCTTTTTTTATTTTATTTTAAAAACAAAGAGTGTTTTGAGATCAATGATGGGTCTGTTTTTTGCCTATAATATATTTTTTCTTTTTGCCGCTACACCGTTTATCGTGTTGCCGTATTGTAGAATTTATGATTGTTTTGTTGTAATGACCAATGTTCTTATTAATTATTTTTCCGTGTTCAGTATTTTGTTGTTGGTAATTTTATTTTTCCTTTTTGAAAAAGAAAAGTTTAAAATAATTATTGGAGATTCCAGATTTTCAAGACAGGTGCATTATTTTTTAATGTTTTTTTTCGGCATTATCATTGGTGCGATGCAAATTGGCGTTAATGATGCCCTTGCCGTGTTGCGTCCTGACATGATCTTTGTTTCCGCCATGGGCATTATTTTTGGTCTGTTGTTCTCTGGGATTACAAACGATATAATTGATTATAATATTGACAAAATATCAAACACGGACAGGCCGTTGGTGCAAGGAAAAATCAGTTTAGATTTTTATAAGAAATTAGCCTGGGTTGCCCTTGCCCTATCTTTATTTTTTGCCAGCTTGAACGGGTATAAGAGTTTGTTTTATCAAGTTTTGTTCATCGGAAATTATTTCCTATATTCAATGCCGCCATTACGATTGAAGCGGGTTTTCTTTTTTTCAAAATTATTAATTTCTTTAAATTCTTTGGTTTTGATATTCATGGGGTATTCTTATTTTTTACCAGACTTAAAAACATTTCCAAGGTTAATAATTTTGATATTTTTAATTGGTTTTACGGCCGCTATTCAATTTATTGATATTAAAGATTATGAGGGGGATAAAAAAGAGGGTATTATAACCTTGCCGGTCTTTTTCGGATTAAAAAATTCAAAAATAATAATTGGGCTTTTTTTTCTTATTAATTATTTATTATTTAATTTTGTTGTTAATAATATTTATTTCTTAGTACTGTCTATTTTGGCTGGTTTGTGGCAATTTTATTTGGTTAATAAAAAAGTGTATAAGGAAAAACAGATATTCGTATTATATTTAAGTTCCTGGCTTGCATTTATTTTTTCGTATATATTTTCTTCTTAATTGATGAAGAAACCTCCGTTGCAATTTAATTCGTTGTCGTTTACAAAATAGCAATGCTGTGCTAAATTAACTTTAGAATTAATAATCAAAACTATGAAGATTAAAATGAAAATAGAGAATAATGAAATCAGCTTTAATGTAAAAACCAGTGTTTATTCGCAGGCCATAATAATGAAAACCTGCTATGTTTTTATTGATAGAGTGTATGTTTATTTAGATAAGCCAAGCAAGGATGAAATCTTAGTTGTTTTGAAGGGGAAAGATATTTTAAGTAAAAAAGATTTGGAAAAAATTAAAGGCGAGTTTAGCAATGAATTACTTAATACAATATTAAGAGAAGACTTGGTAAAGCAAAACAAGAAAGTTATTGAATACATTGTTGGTGGAGCAATTTCGGCAGCACTGGAAAAAAAGGAGCCCATTAACAATGACAATGAAGTTATGGATGTTGAAAAAGAAATCGAGGCTTTAAAAAAGGAACTAGAAAAAATCGATGGCGGTGATTATGAGTCAGACTCTTTGAATATTAAAAAAATTATTTAGTTTTTAATAAGATGAAAGAAAAAAATTTATTAAAATTTAATAAGGCTATTTATAGTGAAGGCGCTATCAAAACGACAATGAGCGAATTTTCATGGATCAGTAAGGAGAAGATTTTATTGAAAAATACCCCAAAGTATTATGAGGTTGAATTACCCGTTGTTGATGATGTAGCGGGTATAAGTAATGAGTTTAAAAATTACGCTCTTTTTTTAAGCGTAAAATAATATGTATGACGAAAAACAATAATTTGGCATTTTTTAGATTTAGAAATATTGGCAAAGATGTTCTGTTGACAAGCGCCAGTGGCGGTTGGATGATTTTAGGTCAAAGTGATTTTGATGATTTTGTGGGTGGAAAAGATATCGCTAAAAAAGAAGTCAAAAATGAATTAGTCGTAAAGGGATTTTACAAAACAGACGATAAGAAAATATTAGATTTGGCTGGTGAATATCTCAGAATGAATCAGTCTGCCATGAGCGGGCCGAGCTTGTTTATTCTCGTGCTGACCGCCAGGTGTAATCATCGCTGTCTTTACTGTCAGGCGACGCCTGAGAGTCATCAATCTAACGGTTATAACATGACACAGATTACGGCCAAGAAAACTATTGACGTGCTGTTTAATACCCCATCGCAAGGAATTGGCATTGAGTTGCAGGGAGGGGAGCCTCTTTTGAATTGGCCAGTTTTAAAGTTTATCGTTAAATACGCACGGGAGCTAAACAAGGAAGTTAAAAAGGATTTAAAAATCAGCCTGGTCTCTAATTTAACACTGATTGATGAAGAGAAGATGAAATTTTTAGAGGAGAATAGAGTGAATATTAGTTGTTCTTTTGATGGACCAAAAAATATTCATAATAAAAATAGGGTATATTTAGAAGATGGTAATAGCTATGATGCGGTTGTTAAAAAAATTAAATACATTCAGGGGGTTATAAAGCTGAATAGAAAAAAGTCCGAGGAAAAACATATTGATAGGTTGAATGCCATTTTAACCGTAAGTCGCTTTTCTTTGCCACATGCCAAGGAAATAATTGATGAATATATAAAATGTGATTTTACGAATATTTTTTTGCGGCCCTTGAGTCCAATCGGTTTGGCAAAGCAACACATTGATGTGATAGGCTATAAAATCGAGGATTTTATTGATTTTTATAAGGAGGCGATGGACTATATTTTAAAATTAAATTCGGAGGGACTATTGTTTGTAGAAAGAATGTCATTTTTGGCACTTAAAAAAGTATTACAAGGTACGGACTCCGGTTATTTGGAGATGCGTTCCCCATGTGGCGCCGGCATAGGCCAGATGGCCTTTGATTATGATGGAAGAGTCTATACTTGCGATGAAGGCAGAATGGCAAAGAAAATGGGATATGATAATTTTCAGATTGGTAACGTAAACGAGAGTCGATATAATGACCTGATAGACAATGATGTGACAAAGACTACTTGTTTGTCGTCGGTTCTTGATGGTCATGTGAGTTGCATGAATTGTGCTTATAAGCCGTATTGTGGCACTTGTCCTTTAATTAATTTCATGGAATATGGGACATTGTTTCCACAATTATCAAACACTGATCGTTGCAAGATGAATAAGGCTATGTTTGATTATTTATTTTTGAAACTTAAAAATAAAAAATATCGTAAAATATTTGAAAAATGGTTTGAAAGACATGAGGAGGATGTTAAATAATAACCCATCAGTATTAAATCTGTTCTTTACCGGCAAGTGCAATTTGAATTGCAAATATTGTTTTGTTGACCGATCCGACGACGGAGATTCTACCCTTAATGAGGAACTGATTAGAAAAGCGGTGGATATTTTATTGGACGGTCCGGGGCAGAAAAAAATGATTAATTTTTTGGGTGGCGAGCCCCTTGTAGAATTTTCATTAATAAAAAGAGTCTATCAGTATGCCACAAATAAAGCTAAGGAGAAAAAAATTTCTCTTAGCTATAAATTGGCAACCAATGGAACGCTTTTGGATATAGATAAAATTGAGTTTTTTAAAAAAAATAAAATTAACATCCAGGTAAGCATTGACGGAGATAAGAATTGTCACGACGCTAATCGCCCTTTAAAAGAATCTGCTAATTCTAGTTTTGAGTTGATTTTTAAAAATATAAACAGTATAGACGTTTACCAGTCAGGCATAACCTCTTCCTTGGTTTTTGCACCGCGTGACATAAAGACTTTGATGCAGAATATAAAATTTTTACACGCCAAGAAGTTTTCTGTCATTAATTTTTTACCGGATTTGTACGCCACGTGGAGTAGTGATGATTTAGGGCACTTGGTCAATTTTTTTAAGGAATTTAAAAAGTATTATATTGGCTTATTTGACGTTGGGGGAGATGTTTTTAAGAACAATTTATTAGACAGCTTTGTTAATGAAGTAAATCTTGATAAGGCAAGGCAATGTAATAAAATAAATCTTAATATCGATGGAGATTTTTATGTATGCGACAAGGTGCTTTCTTTAAAAAAGGCTGAACGCTCAACATATATCGTTGGCAGTGCAGAGGCTGGACTGGATGACGAGAAAAGAGCGGATTTGTTATTAGAGCTTAGAAATGGTTTTTTAAAAAATAGCGGACTAGGCTGTGCTCGCTGTCATTACGCCAAATATTGTTTTTGTCCCGTCGGCCATTATATTTATTATCAACACAATGATGGCGACAGTCACTGGGAGAATTATTGTTTTATCTCAAAAATTTACATTAAGACATTCCTGTCTATAAAAAAAGAATTGGAATTGAACGCTAAATTTATTAAAACATATAGATTCTAGTAAGTTGATTAAAAGTTTTTAATGTGTTAAAATATACATATGAAAAATAAGTCTCAAAAATTACCAAAAATTAAAAAAGAGTTAAAAACCTTCCTTCTTAGCGAGGAGGGAAAAATGGTGGAGAAAAATGGCGCGAAGATGGGATTGGCCCTGATTGGTGTCGCCGCCATGCTCGGCGGTGTTGCGCAGGTTCATGACGCAAATGCACAATTATGTATTCATTCACAGCACTGTTCTCACGCTTCTCACGCCTCTCACGCCTCTCACGCCTCTCATGGCTCACACAGTGAAGGTGGTTGGTGCTAGTAGGTTGTTATTTTTTACAAATTATAAATATGCTCAAAAAAATTCTTTTTTATTTATTATTGGTCGTGTCATTGACCTATCTTTCCGTTATAATTTTAGTCTTTAGTTACGCCTGGAAGAATCATATTAGTCCAGGTGTGGCGCTTTCTGGGTTAATTTTATCCTTACCGTGGAGCCCGAGCAGTGATAGTAATAATAATGGTGCTGCTTGCCAAGCGCCAGCTTCTGATGATGTAATTTCCCCAAATCCAACTGATGCAGATTTTCTAAAATTTGTAAAACCATCAGTCCTGGGCAATGGCTTAAACCCGGCTACATTAGAAAAGGAACCGTCGTCGAAATTTAACGATTTGAATATCTGCTTAGCTGCCGATTTTTTTTCTCAAAATACACCTGACTATTTTAGTGGTGATGAGTACTATAATTATGCCATGATTCGCATGTTGGTTGCTAGGGATAATAATAATTGCAATTCTTTTTCAAAAGAATTAATGGAAAATTGCAACTCATTTTACTATAAGTTGGTGTCTTTGAAAGATTATAGTGATAAAGTTATTAGCAATTTGACAGATGATGCTAAATTAATAGTGTTGGCGCTTGTTGACGGCTCGGCAGATCATTGCAATCTTGTTAACGATCAATATGACAAGAAATTGTGTTTTGCGATGGCGGCGGGAAATCCTGATATGTGCGTCTTTGACAGAAGCATTGCCGCAAATGATTGTATTAAGAGCAAGCAAGACGACGGCGGTACTATCGGCTGTAAATTAGAGGCCGAGAGGGCGGAAAAGCGTTGCCAGTCGACTGTTTATTTATCAAAAGCCTCCAAGACCTCTGACAAGGGGATTTGTGACATGATTAACGATAGATTTATGCGTGAATATTGTATTGTCTTAAACATGGATGATGATTATAATTTGAAGACTGAGGTAAATAATTTTTTTCACGACAATTTTTGTTATGAAAAATATGCCCTTGACGCCGTCAAAGAAAAAAAAGACCAGCAGTTATGTGAAAAAATTCCACAAAGAGACTCAGATAATAAAATTATGCACGAAGAGTGTTTGGCGATTTTTTCTAAGGATTGATAATATTTTAAACGATGTTGGATGATCATCAAAGGGAGATAGTAGAAAATATAAATTTGTTTTGTCAAAGTTTAAAACTTTCCAAGACAACAAAATCCAATCTTAACTCTTTTGTTGGAGATATTTTTGCGATAGACAGTTTAGGCTTGACTCAGTTTGAACTGTCTTTTAAGTTTAACAAGGCTATAAAAGATGATAGTAAAATGCGTCTTTTAAATTTGGATAGTAAAGCGTATTCTTATCGCAATAAAGGCGCCTATTTAAAAAGACTAGATAGTTATTTTGATATTTTTCAAAAAAATAATATTAATCTTCAGCTCGACACACTCCACGAGGCCTTGAAGTCCGTTTCTGATGACCCCATGGATGTTTATATTGGGGCAGATATTGAAAATGAAGATTATCAGTTTGCAATTTGGCTTATCTTGGGTGGAGCTTTGAGAAGTGGCAAAATAAATTTAAAAAAGAACTCTGTTGAGATAATCGATAAACTTTTTAAACGACTAGGGTTTAATCCCAGTTTTGAAATTACTCAAAATATTTTAAATATTGGATTTGATATTGACAATAATGATCTCTATTACAAGATTTATTATTTTTTAAATAAAGATAATTATCATCAGATGAATAGCGAGGAAAGGCGAATTGTTGGTGAATTAATAGGATTGCTTAAAAGCGAGCATAAGTATTGGTTTTTTGCCAGCGAGCGATACAAAAAAGGAGGACTAGGCGTAGGTAGAAAAAAATTATATTTGGAATTTTTAGATGACCTATATTTAAACAAGAAAGAAACCTTGGATTTAATTGAAGAAATTTTGACTATAATGAGATGTGAGTATAATAAGGAAACGTTTAGGGATGTCTTTCGAGGCATTAATGCTCGCCTGGTAATCTTGGCCATTGAAGATGATGGCGTAGTGACTTTTTATATACGGTTGTAGATTTATGAAATTTAATAATAAAAATGTTCGTAAAATTAAATTAGCTTTAACAACGAGCTGTAATGCTGACTGTAATTATTGTTTTGTTAAAAAAACAAATGAAGTTATGCCGTTGTCGGTGGCTAGGGCGGCGGTTGATTTACTTATTGAGTCTCAGGGCGAAGAAAAGCTATTGTCTATTTATGGAGGAGAGCCTTTTTTGGAAATAGCGCTTTTTAAAAATATTGTGCAATATGCCTTTGATTTAGCCATAGAGAATAAGAAAAAACTAGTTATTTCCGTGGCTACCAGCCTAACGATTTTAGATGATGACTTGATCGCTTTTATAAAAACTTATGATATTAAAATTTCGGTTAGCCTAGCTGGTGACAAAAAAAATCATAATCAGTATCGTTTTTTCAAAGGGGGTAGTGGTACTTATGACGTTGTCTTGGCTAATTTATTAAAATTGAGAAAAAAAATTCCTCTTCAGAATATAGGTATCTCATTTGTTATAATTCCTTCGCAAAGTAAAAAAATATACGACTATTTCACAGACTTGCTTGCACTTGGGGTTAGTGATAATATTAACTTTGAAATAGTGCAAGAATTTGAGGACTGGACAAAGGAATATCAGGATAATTTTATTAGGGGATATGAGAAAGTGTTAAAAGAATTTTTGAAGAATATTGGTACAAACGGTATGCCAAAATTTTATATCAATCCTGTTAACTGGGAGTTTGATCGACAGTTTATAGGCGGCTTACAAGGCGTTGCGTGTCCATTCCAGCATACGCTAGAGGTTTATCCAAGTGGGGAGGTGGCCTTCTCACCCTTTTTGCTTAATCGCGATGATAAAAAAAAGTTTGTTATTGCTAACCTGAAGGAGAAAAAATTTTTAAAATATGAGAAATGTTCGTTTGATATAACCAGGGAAGAATGTCAAAAATGTGAGAGGGAATATTATGGTGGAGTTATTAATAATGATCACGCGCATATAGTTAGGCGATACTATTATTTAGCCACCATTGAGGCGGTGAAGTATTTTAGAAAAAAGATAGAGAAAAATAAGTACGACAAGAGCGCTATTCAGGCGGCTATTAAGGCGCGGTGTTTTTAAGAAAAATATGAATAATTTAAAAAAAGAAAATGTTTTTAATAATGAAATTTCCCATCCCTCGCAGATGGATATTTGTTTTAGTGAAAAATGTAATTTGGATTGTGATTATTGTTTCGTGAACAAAACAAGCGAATCAGTATTAGACTATAAAACAATTGAAAAGGCTATTGATACTTTTTATGAATTATCAGGTAATGATAAGACAATAACTTTTACGACGAGCGAGCCTTTTATTTATCCAGATCTTTTTGTGAGTTCAGTCAATTACATCTTTAAGCGAGCAGCGGAGAAGGGGATAAATATTTCAGTTGTTGCAACTACCAATGGAGTTGCCTTTGACAAAAAAATGCAAGATTTCGTCAGCAAAATGGACGAACGATTTACAATTAATTTTAGCTTGGATGGTGGTGCTAAGAGCCACGGCGCTCATCGGAAAACTAGGGGCGGGGATGGAGTAAATTCTTTTGATTTAGCCTGGAAGAATTTTAAAAATTTTTCCTTGAATAAAAAAAGGAAATGTTCAATGAGGGTTATTTCAACAATTTCTCCGTCTGAAGTTGGTCACTTGGAAGAGAATGTCAACTTCATGACGAGCAATAATTTTCCTTATATTGACTTGTTTCCGCAAATGCTTACGTTGTGGAGTGAGGTCGATGTAAGAAAATTAAAGAAAAGACTAGGAGTTGTCATTAAAAAATATAACGATAATGATAAAATTAACTTTCGATTACTTAATCGTCTCTGGGGCTCATCTCATTATGCAAAAATATTATTGGGAGCAGATGGAAATTTTTATTTTTTTGAATGGGTGCTTCCGCTAAAAGAAGAGGACCGTAAGGGGTTTATTATTGGCGATGCCGGAAAAATTGATTTAGAAAAAAGAAAAAAATTATTTGATTTGTTATTTTTGAAATTAACTAAAGCTGTTGATGATAAGTGTCAAACATGTGAATACGGATATATTTGCGCTAATCCCTTACCCCTGTACCTTTGGTCAGTTTATAATGGAAAAAACTTTCTCGAATATTTTAAAAACTTTTGTAAAATAGCAGATGTTATGATCGGGTCAAGCAAAATAATAAAAAATAAGAACAAGTTAGATGATAAAAAATGTCAAAAACATAAAGGGAGTAAAACCTGTTAAAAAATTAATAAGCGTTATTAGTGGCGGCAAGGATGGTTTGTTTGCTTATCAGTCTTGTCTTAATGACAATTTTGAAGTTGTAGGTTTTTTAAACTTAATTAACAATGAGGGCAGAGTGAGCTTTCATGCTTATGGCAAGGAGTTAGTGAAATTACAGGCGCGTTCAATTGGCCTGCCAATTATGCAAAAAAGCGTAGCTCATCAGAGAGTTGATAAAGAGTTATTTGAAAAACAAATTTTTGCCATTTTTTCATCTTTAAAAAAGAAAGGCATTGATGGCGTTGTTTTTGGTTATATTCTGTCTGGCGATTATCAGGATAAGCTTCTGGTAGATGTTACAAAGAAATTAAATATGGAATTAATTTTGCCAAATTATAAAAAAAATTCCAAAAATGTTTTACGCGCAATCATTGATTCAGGATTAAAAATTATTATTACTGCGGTTAAACCAATATATATTGGTCGAGAGTGGCTTGGCAGGGAAGTTGATAATGTTTTTTTTGAATATTTAAGTAAGACAAACGGTATTGATTATTGTGGCGACAAGGGCGAGTATCATACCTTGGTTGTTGATGCTCCCTTTTTTAAGGAAAAAATTGTTATTAATAAGAGCGAGGTGGTGACATCAAGACAGGGCTATGAATTAAATATCATAAAGGCTCGAAGAGTAAAAAAATGAAGACTATTAAAGAAAAAGAGATGGCCTATATTATCCGTTTGAATAAGTGTAATTTGAATTGCTTATTTTGCATGGAAAAAGAAAATTTGGCAAAAGGGGAGTTGTTTTCTTATAAGGAGGTAAAAGAGCAAATTAGTTTTGCCAAGACGCGTGGCTATCAGAAGATTGATTTTTTTGGCGGAGAGCCAACAGTTTTTCCGTATTTAAAAGAGGCTGTTATTTATGCCCAGAAGGAGGGTTTTTCGTGTACAATGGCGACAAACTGTGTTAAATTTTCTGACTCTAATTATGCGCAAGATTTTTTTAAAAACATTGATTTGAATCGCTTTATGATGAGAACAAGTTTTCATGATTTTCGAGCAGAGAAACATGATTTAATTACGGGTGTCATTGGTAGCCATGGTATGACCATGCGAGGTATTCAAAATATTTTAAAGCATACTCATTATTTGGCCGTAAACATTGTTATTACATCATTAAACCACGAATACTTGTTGGACATAGTTGAGTTATTGCATCAAAACAATGTAAGGGGTATTAAATTTTCCGGATTAGTTCCAGAGGGGCGAATATTGGACAACTCTTGGCTTGTTGTTGATTTTTCGGCTTATGCCGATTTGTTATTGGAGGCCATCGTGGCAGCCAGGGATAAAGATTTTTTAAATATTGAAGTAGAAAAAATGCCCAAAAAATATTTGGAAAAAGTTGGTATTTTTAAAATAAAAGAGGTACAATTTATAGATATTTTTTAAATAGATTGAATTATGAAAAAAGCGGATATCAAAATAGGATTTTTGTGCAATAATAATTGTGTTTTTTGTGTCCAGGGACATAAAAAACAATTTGGCGACATTTCTTTAGAGGTGATTGAAAAGAATATTGTAGCTGGTAGCAAGGACTGTGATGGCGTTGTCTTTACTGGTGGCGAACCGACAATAAAAAAAGGAATCGAGGGCCTAGTGGCCTTGGCTGTAAAGAGTGGTTATAAGATCATTCAGATGCAGACTAATGGTCGGATGTTTGCCTATACAGAATTTTGTGAGAAAATGATAGCGCTTGGTGTTAATGAATTCGCCCTTGCTTTGCATGGACATACACCGGAGTTGCATAATTGGTTGACCGGGAGTGATAGTTTTCATCAGACTGTGGCTGGTATTAGAAATTTAGTACAGCTGAAACAGAAGGTTATGATTAATGTGGTTGTGGTTAAGTCCAACTACCGCCACTTGCCGGAAATAGCTAAATTACTAGTTAGTCTTGGTGTTGCTCAGTTTCAATTTGCCTTTGTGCATGCCGTGGGGTCGGCGGAGCGAAATTTTGATATGGTTGTGCCAAGAATGAGCTTGGTAATGCCTTATGTAAAAAAGGGATTAGATATTGCTAAACATTTCAAAGTTGCCGCAATGACAGAGGCGATTCCATTTTGTTTTATGACAGGTTATGAGGAATATGTGGCGGAAAATATTCAGTTTGATTCGATGGTTTATGATTACCAGATGGAAATTGAAGATTATAAGAAATATCGAATTACTGAGGGCAAATTAAAAGGGCCGAACTGTAATAAATGTAAGCATTATAAATATTGTGAAGGAACTTGGCGAGAATATCCAGAAAAATTTGGCTGGAAAGAATTTAAACCGATAAAAAAATGAGTAGACAAGAAGATCTTATTTTAAGAGACTTGGTGGCGGAAGAAAAAAGACACTGGGTTAGGGTGACAAAAGTTTGTAATAACAATTGTCTTTTTTGTCATGATACAGGCAACCAAGATGGAACATCAATTGCTTATGAGGAGATTGTAAAAGAATTGAAATCTGGATTTCTTGGTGGTGCTAAGCGGGTGATAATTTCTGGGGGAGAACCAACCTTGCATCCGGATGTGGTTAAAATAATTAGTCAGGCAAAAAAAATCGGTTATACCCATGTACAAATGATTAGTAATGGGAGAATGTTTGCTTATGACGATTTTGCCGAGAAGTTAAAAAAAGCCGGACTAGATGAGGTGACTGTTTCTCTGCATAGTCACAACAAGCAGATCCTTGAAGAGATTATTGGCGTAAAAGGTGTTTATGAGCAGACCATGAAAGGATTATTGAATGTTATCGCACATAATCTGATTGTTAGTATTGATATCGTGGTAACAAAATTGAATTATAAAACTTTATCCCAAACTTTGAATTTTTTTATAAAGTTGGGGGTGTATGAGTTTGATATTCTTTATCTTGTTCCATTCGGTCAGGCTTGGCACAATCGAAAAAAACTTTTTTTTAATTATGGAGGGGCAAAGAAATATCTCGACAAGGCCTGGGAATTCTCAAAAATAGAAGGCGTGCATTTGTGGACCAATAGATGGCCGGCGCGCAACTTGGAGAACTATGAGTGGTTGATACAAAGTCCGCATAAGCTAAATGATGATGTGCTGGGCATGAGACAACAATTTTTAGAATATATTAAGGTTGGCCGACTGATGAGCTGTCATGGAGAAAGATGCGACATTTGTTATATGAATGATTTTTGCAAGGATTTAATTAAGCTAAGAACTATAGGGGTGCTTGGGCCTAAGGCAAGGGCAAAATGTCAAAGAGCGACAACCATGCAAACAGGGGTTGCTAAGTTCAGTCCGAGTCTTGATATAAATGAATTTACGGAATTTTATATAAAAAATAGATATTTTGTAAAAAGCATAAGATGTCAGAAATGCGTCATGGACAAGGACTGTGACGGTGTTCATATAAATGAAATAAGAAATAAAAGTTTTAAAATAATAAAACCGTTTTAAAATAATATGGCCAATTTTGCCTATCTTCAGATAATCAGGCAGTGCAATCAGCAATGCATAATTTGTTCCAATCCCGACAACGGGTTAGTTTTGAGCTTGCCTGAAATAAGAACCAAGATTGACGATTTTAAAAAAAGGGGCTTTGAAGGAATTATTTTAACAGGAGGGGAGCCGACGTTGCATCCCGAGCTAAAAGAGATTATGACCTATTCTAGTCAAAGCGGGTTGTTTGTGAATATGATCAGTAATGGACAAAAAATCGCAGATTATGAATATTTGGAGATGCTGAAAAAGGCTGGTTTGAGACAATTGCACCTATCAATTTATTCACACAAGAAGGAGGTTCAGGGAAAAATATCGAAAAACAAAGAATCTCTGCCTAATATAAAAAAAGCTTTGGTAAATTTGCAGCGCTTGGGAAATGTTAAGGTTAATATGAATGTGGTAATAGGCAAGTGGAATGCGGATAATTTGTCGGAATTGATTAAAATGTTAGTTACTAACTATCCATTTGTTGATCATTTTGTCTTCAATAATCTTGATCCAACTTCGGAAAGAATTCGAAGTCACTCGGAAGTGATTCCGCGGATGAATGATTTTCAACTCGAACTTTTTAAGGCGCTTGAAATTATTCAAAAAAATCATAAGACGGCCAGGGTTGAACGTGTGCCTTTGTGTTATATGACTGGCTATGAACACTTGTCTACGGAGACTCGAAAAATAGTTAAAAAAGAAAAACGGGTTACTTACTTTCTTGATGACAAAGGAGAGTTTTTGCAGGAAAGCGGGCATATTGATGGATTTTATAAGAAGAAGAAGGACTGTGTGACGTGCTCTTTGAATAATATTTGTATTGGATTGTATAATGAAGGTAATTATTACAAAATGGATGAGGCATACCCGGTTTTTGTCGACAAAAAAAAGATAATTAATAAAATTTTAAAAAATGTTTAAAATTATTTCATTGGTTATCATGTTTGTGATTGGAAAGTTGATTTTGGATGATGATCTTGTTACAAGAAAAATTAGAAATAAATGGATTTTGTTTGGTTTGATTTTTGGCGAGATTTTATTTTTTTCTTTTTTAGTTATTGGACAAATAAGCAATGAATATATTACAACTGTTTGGCTCAACTCCGCCTTGGCTTTATTGCTTGGGTTTTTGATGTGGTATGCGCAAGTGTGGCCAGCGGGTGATGCAAAATTTTTTGCCCTGTTTGCCTTCTTGTTGCCGCTTGAATATTACAATAAAAGTTACGTTCCCATTTTTCCATCTGTCGTTTTATTAGTTAATATTTTTATTCCGTTTCTATTTTTTATTTTTATTAAGGCCGCTTTTTTATTTTTGAGCGATTTAATTTTCGAGATAAAAAAAAGTTCAATGAACGTTGTTTTAATTAAATTTTGGAACGATACTAAAAAGCAGTTTTTAAAGCTATTAGTTAATTTAAAAAATCCTAAGTATTATCTGATTAATATCTCTAAGATTACCTTGAAGTATTTGCTATATTTTTTTATTTTACATAGGTCTTTTCAAATACAATTAAATATTTCTAAAATAATTTATTATTTTATATTTTTTCTTGCGCTTAATCGAATTTTGGGGTATTATTATAATAAGAGTGAGATGAAAATAAGAGTTGAAGAACTTAAGCCGGGTATGAATTTGAGCGAAGTGGAAAGGAATAAGATTATAGAAAAAAAAGAATTTTTAGCGTCATTGGGAAGATTTATGGCCGAGGGTCTAACGATTGAACAGGTGGAAAAAATTAAAATTTATTATTTTTCTAATAATCATCAGGAAATCAATATTGTAAAATCCCTGCCTTTTTCTGTGTGGATTATTCTTGGGGCACTCATAACTATTTTTAAGGCTAATATATTTATCACTTTTTAATAATTATACTTTTAACATATATTTATGTTTAACAATAATATGACAAAATGGATAAAGTTTTTAATTGTTGTTTGTTTTTTTATTTTTAGTTCGTTTGTTTTTTTTAAAAATGAGGCCAAGGCACAAGCCGTGGGAACTGCTTGTAAGTCTTGTAATTTTTGTGGTACTTGTAATTCCGGTACATACTATAATCTTTGGGGTGGTGGGGTTGCTTGTTCTGCCCCAGTTCCTGCTAATCCGGCAAATTACGGCAAAGCTTGCACCTCTGCTCCGAACGCTTGCGGGAAAACTAGTAGCGGGACAATAGATTGTTACGGTGCTTGTAGTGCTGTCACGCCAGCAAATACTATTTGCGCTAGTAGTGCCTGTGTCGTTTGTAACCCCTGCAAGGTGTGCGCCGTTGGTACGATAGTTTATGGGTTGTGGGGAGCGACATCTTGCAGCGTTGCTGCGCCGCCCACTCCACCTGGATATAGCTCAGTTTGTTACTCAAACCCCAATGCTTGTAATCAAAAATATTCTGGGTTTATAGGCTGTTCTGGGACATGCAGTGTACCGCCTAATCCAGTGCCTCCTCTTTATCCGCTTAATGCCCTGACTTATTGTCAATCTTATACTAATGTTTGTGGAGAATATAATACTGGCGTAATCCAGTGCAATACGGGTTTGTGTAGTGCGCCGGCGCCATTGCCAAGGACGTATACAAGTACAACGGTATATAAGCCACCTTATGGAAATGCTTGTTTTTCTGCATTTAATAGTTGTAATCAAAGAAATTCCGGAACGATAACTTGTACGGGGGCGTGTAGTGCTACCGTGCCACCTAATCCGGCCATCTATGGCACTCCCTGCGTTTCTCCGGCTAATGCTTGTGGGATGACAACGCCTGGTGTATATAATTGCGTTGGAGTGTGTAGTGTTACCGTGGCACCACCCGTTACATCAATTCCTTGTACCTCTGCTGCAAATTCCTGTGGCGATACAAACACTGGTCTTATGAGCTGTGGGCTTCCGTGTAGCGCCGTCAAACCAGCTGAACGACCTTTAATCAGCTGCACCTCGACTGCGAATACTTGCGGACAGACAACTAGCGGGATAATAGACTGCCTTGGAGCGTGTAGTGCGGTTACGCCGTCAGATGCGACATGTGCCGTAAATGGTCAGTGTGGACCGGCAGATGGACAGTCATTTTTTATCGCCCCAACAACTGATCTCTGTAATGTTGGCATACCCTCAGCATTAACGGGAAGAGGACCATGGTATTGGACATGTGCTGGCGAGCTTGGTGGAGTAGAATCTTCATGTAGCGCCGATGGGATATTGCCAAATTGGAGAGAGGTTGGTTTTTAAAAAGAGGATAAGATATTTCTATGACAAAAAATAAGATTGCCCTATTAATTACAATAATTATCTCTATATTGATAATTCTAATCATTGGCATAAACTACAAAAGAATTAATGTTGAGGAGAATGTTGAAAATCAAATTATAAAGAGCACTTCCACTATTCAATATAAGAATTATTCAATTGAGTTTAATTTGCCAGAAAATTGGATTAGTCGCTTAAATCAAGAGTCAGTTAATATTGGGTCATCTACTAATTTTACGGCAAATAGCTATGCTTATATGAGATTGCCGAACGTAGAACAAGATGCGAAAAAGGCGGTATCAATGAGTGATGGTAGTGGTTGGCTAGATGTGCAAATATTTGAGGGACGCAATGAATTGGATTATGAGAAGTTGATTACTGAACTGATCGAAAGCACTGGCGACAAAATAATAAATCCTGATTTAATTGAGTTTAAAGAAATAAGAAAGGAAAAAAATATTATTGGCGGCTATCAGGGTTATGTAATAGAGTATAGCAATAAATATTACAATGATTATATTAAAAATAATCTCAAGGATATCGATCCAGTGATGGATACCTGGAATATTGGACAAGTAATAAGGCTTTCAGATAAAGATGTCTTAGTATTAAGTGGCTGGATAGACGTTGATCAGGTTGAAAAATATAAAAAAGCCATGGAGGAAGTTATTCAAAACGTCAAGATTGTTCAAAATAGTAATTATTAAATTTTTATTACAACTCAGTATTTAAATCCAAAAAAAGACGTCCTTAATTAAGGACGTCTTTTTTTGGTAATTTAAGATAACGGGCAGTGTCGACAAAATCTGTTAAAAAGAATATACTATTTATATGAACTACAATATAATTATAATTGGTGGCGGACCAGCTGGTATGATGACGGCGGGGCGAGCAGGTGAACTTGGGCAGCAGGTTTTGTTGTTGGAAAAAAACCAGAGCCTGGGCATTAAATTATTAGCGACCGGACATGGGCGTTGTAATTTAACCAATATGTTTGCAGATAAAAAAGAATTAATTGATTGCTATGGTAAAAATAGCAAGTTTTTGATGTCGGCTTTTCATCGATTTGGCGTTAAGGAGACTTTGGATTTTTTTAAAACGCGAGGCGTGGTGACGAAAGTTGAGGACAATGGTCGTGTGTTTCCGAAAAGCGACAAGGCGCGGGATGTTTTGCAGGTGTTGACGAATTATTTAGATGAGAATAAGGTGCAGATAAAATATGGTGCGATAGTAAAAAAGATAATTAAAAAAGACGATAAAATTGAAAAAATTATTTTAGAAAGCGGCGAGGAGTTAATGGCGGACAAATTTGTGATTTGTGTCGGTGGTCAATCTTATCCGGGCACTGGTTCAACTGGTGATGCTTATGCGTGGCTAGAAAAACTAGGACATAATATTGTTAAACCGCGACCGGCCCTGACTTCATTAATCTTGAACGACACTTTTGTTAAAGCCGTTGAAGGTGTGAGTCTGCAAAATATTGGCATTACTCTTAAAAAAGATAATAAAAAAATGAACACTAAAAGTGGTTCAATTATTTTTACCGCTGACGGCGTGAGTGGGCCGGCGATTATCGATATGAGTCGCGAGGTTGATTTATCAGTGTCTGGCAAGTTTTCTTTGAGTTTGGATTTATTGCCGCATGTTAATGAAGCGGACTTGGATTTGCAGCTGCAAAAAGAATTTCAGCGTGATGGCAATAAAATGATCAAAAATAGCTTAACGCCCTTGGCGCCGTCGCGTTTGGGAGTGTTGCTTTTGTGGCTCTTAAACATTGACCCGGAAAAACAATTAAGTGTAATGACTAAAGACGAGCGTAGGGGTATTGTTCGTTTGCTCAAGAGTTTTAGCTTGGAAATAAAGGATGTGAAAGGTTTTGATAAAGCCATGATTACTGCCGGCGGTGTAGATACGCGCGAAGTTAATCCGAAGACAATGCAGTCAAAGATAATTGAAAATCTTTATTTTGCCGGTGAAATTCTGGATCTTGATGGTCCGACTGGTGGTTATAATTTACAAATCTGTTGGAGTACAGGCCATGCAGCTGGCGAAGCTTTGGCAGAATAATAAATTTCTCTTTTAAAAATTTCAAAAATATAGTAAAATAAAAATATCTAATTTGTAATTTTAATAATTTAACTCCTGTGTCCCAGTTATAAAAGCCTAAGGCTTTTTGTATGGTCGAGAAATTAAATTCTACGATCACAAGCTGAGGATAGCGGAATATTTTTTTATGACTCTTCCAAAAGGTTTAATTAATGCCGCTAATCCAGCGCCTTTGGGCTTGTTAGGATTCGGCATGACAACAGTTTTGTTAAACATGCATAACGCGGCCTTCTTTTCGATGGACGGCATGATCCTCGCGATGGGTGTCTTTTATGGTGGCATCGCGCAAATTATTGCTGGTATTTTGGAATGGCGTAAGCAAAATACTTTTGGTATGACGGCGTTTACTTCTTATGGTTTGTTCTGGTTGTCTTTAGTGGGAATTATTGTCTTGCCAGCCGCTGGCCTAGCTTCTAAGCCTGAGCCAAGCGCTATGGCTGCTTATTTGTTTATGTGGGGTCTTTTTACGGCGGTGATGTATGTCGCGACTTTAAAACTGGGCAAAGGGTTGCAAATCGTTTTTGCACTTTTAACAATTTTGTTTATGTTGTTGGCCTTGGGTGATATTACTGGAATTACTTTGATTACTAGAATTGCTGGCTACGAAGGAATTGTTTGTGGTTTTTCGGCTATCTATTTAGCTTCCGCGGAAATTCTTAATGAGGTTTACGATAAAAAAATATTGCCGATGTAAATTAGAAAATTATATAAAATAAAAAAAAGAAGCACTAATGCTTCTTTTTTTTGAGCTTAAATATTCTTAGCGGAGCGGACGGGACTCGAACCCGCGACCTCTGCCGTGACAGGGCAGCGCTCTAACCAGCTGAGCTACCGCTCCGCCAAAAATACTTCTTATAACAAAAAATAACAATCGTTTTCCAACTGTTATAATTTGATATTAATATATTTCAAGAAATAAGTCAATATTAGGTTTTTACTCCAATATTTCAATTTTAGCGACCTTAAAACCAAACTTGATAGCCTGTTTTTTGTCTTTCATCCAAATATCTACTCGGTCTGGATATCTTCTATTCATACGATCACGAACGATAAAAACACGATCGCCGTATAATTCCGGAATTTTTACTTTTGTGCCAAACTTAAGAAAGTTAGCCGCAATCGTATCTTCAACGTTGTGTTTGCAAACATTGAAGCCATTGGCGGTAATACAGGGCGAAGCATCACATTGGGCTACCTCGGAGGTGTAGGCGGTCATTTCATGAAACTCTGTTTTGGCTTTTGCTACGTCTTTATTATTTGGCAATTTGCCAGTAAAATTGCTAGTATCATCAACTAAAACATCTTTAATTAGATCAAGTGAATTATTAATTTCTTCTAATAGACCACTTTCTTGTGTCTTGGGGTTAATTTCAGCGGCCAAAATTGGCACTGGAAATAACGCAAAGTCAAAGAAGGTGATGAAAATAAGTGACAGAATAATTTTGTCTGCTAAAAAAGAGGGGATTATAGATTTTTTTCTAAAAATAGGAAATTCTGATTTCATTAAATGCAATGTTTGTGCAAGAGCAAAGACTAGACCGCGTATAGCGAGGAGTTTTTGTTCTGCCTTAATAAAAATCTCTATTTAATAAAAATAAAGATTAACATTGCATTGTAGCAGGTAATTAAAAAGTTGTCAAGGGGCAAATAGGGCTTATTGGCTAATATTAGTTATTTGAAGGCTTCTTTTTTTTCATGTTTTCGCGCCATTCTTGGATTTTTTTGTGATTTCCTGACAATAATATCTCTGGAACGGTATATTCCTTATTGCCGACCTTAAAGATTTCTGGCTTGGTATATTGGGGGTATTCAAGGACGCCAGGAATGGAATGGGACTCATCAATGGCGCTAAATTCATTACCGAGTACGCCAGGCAAGAGTCGAGTAACAGAATCAACGATGGTCATGGCTCCAATTTCACCGCCGGTTAGTACAAAATCGCCAATAGAGATTTCTTCATCGATAAACTCTAGGATGCGTTGATCAACACCTTCATAGCGACCGCAAATCATGGTGATATTTTCTAATTCCGCAAATTCTTGAGCGACTTGTTGAGTCCAGCGTCGCCCCTTGGCAGAGAGGAGAATAGTTCTTGATTTAGGTGTTTTAATTTCTGATTTAACGGACTCTAACGCCTTGTAAAGTGGCTCAATCATCATAACCATACCGGCGCCGCCACTGTATGGTGTGTCATCGACAGTTTTGTGCTTGTCGGTGGTGTAATCACGCAAGGCGTGTGTTTTAATGTTGATTATACCCTTGTCTTGTGCGCGTTTAATAATTGATTCGTTGAAATAGGAATCGAACATGCCTGGGAAAATTGTGATTATATTGTAGTTCATATATATATTTTAGGTAGTAAATAATTTCTTGTTATCCTGGAGCGAAGCGATAGGATCTTCGACTACGTAAAAAACGTACAAAGCGGAAGATTCTATCACTACACTTCGTTTCGTTCCAGAATGACAGTAAATTAATGCTTTAATTAAGTTAATAAACAAAAAGCCACGACTTGTAAGTTGTGGCTTTTTGGATATGTGATTTTGTTGATAATTAAATCTTGAAATCGTCTACGCTTGAAGTATCAATCTCTTCTGAAGATCTTCTTGGAGCGTCATTTGACTCTCTTTCAAATCTTGGTCCTCTTGTTGAGCCTTCTGGTTCGTTAATTTTCAAATTAACTCTTGAATTGTTCTTAGCGCCTACAATCTTTAACAAAGTTCTAATTGCTTGAGCTGTTTGTCCTCTTCGTCCGATTACATAACCCATGTCTGCTGGATCGATGTTTAAAGTCAAAAGCACACCTCTTTCGTCAACTGTTCTTTCAACAGCTACCTTGTCAGGATTTGCAACAATGGACTTTACGATAAACTCCAAAAAATCTTTGTCTGTAACTTCGTTCATACTTTTTTCCTCTCAATAATGATAATGTATAATACCTATTAATCATTTTTGAAAGAGCTTTTAATTATAAATACCTAAAATAGGATATACTTAATTATGACACAAAATAAAAATTTGTCAACTTTTATTTTTTAGCCGCTTCGTCCTTTTTTTTGCCTGGTTTTGAAGCTGTTACTTTTTTACCTTCAACAATTTTGGCACCAACCAATAGATTGTTCACAGTCGCAGTCATCTGCGCACCCTTACTAATCCAGTAGTTAATACGTTCACCATTGGTAGTCATTTCCTTTGAATAAGGATTATATGATCCCAAAATTTCCAATGAATCGCCATAGGGATCCTTAGATTTTTCAGAAATAATAAAACGATACATTGGCTTTTTCTTCTTTCCAATTCTTGATAGCTTGATAGTCAGCATACTTTAGTTAAAAAATAAAACAGTTTTGAGCATGTGACGGTGTTTTGTCACCTGTTTTATCTTTTATTTTTTATTTATTTAATATTAAGATAATAGAATTTTTTTAAAGAAAAGTCAAGAGCATGTATGGTTTGTAAATAAGATCATATAAGTTGAGTTGAGTTCAATACCACTTATTCGTTAGTAAAAAAAAATACTTTATCGGTTTTTAGTATCAGCTTATGATTGCGGAGGTGTAATTATTGACATTTTCTAATTTTTATGTTAATATCGTTCGTAGCTATATAATGAGGCAAAATTTATCAGACTAATAATAAATAAAGAGGTTTGTTATGAAGGTAAATAGTGAGGAGTTGTACTTGCGTCATCCGTCTATGATAAGTGCGGATAGAAGATTTTGGTCCTTGGTGTTTTTGTTGGATGATGGCGGGTATCAAATGATCTTAAAATTAAATCAGCAAGCACCGTTTTTCCAAGAAATGATTTGTTGTGATAGAAGGATCGTCCTTCGTGATGGCACGGGCCAGGTATTAATTGAAGGCGTGCTTGATGAGGATGGGGAGTTAGAGGTTTCGTGGACACTTCCCGTAAATCCGTATAACCATTTTTTAATAACGGGTAGCTGTCAGATTGACTACGAACTCGAACCGTAGTTGTTAATGGGAGATGTATTTGAATGAATACCTCTCCCTTTTTATTTTAATTGGTGTAATTTAAAATTTTTTATCCACATAAAATATTTTTTCAAAAAAAGTGCTAATTTTGGGACGTGTTAATTGATTAGTTAATCATTATTTTTTTGTTTAATCAAAGCCAAAAAAACGGAGTGTAGAGATGTTGAAAAAATGGTGATAATAGCTTCTTGACAGGAAACAGCAAATAATATATATTATGAATACGTTTTAAAAAACAAGCATCTTGAATGCGGTAAATTCTAAATAGAGTTTTAATACAGACTCATTTATATCTGAACTGATAGGTCTGTTTTTTATTCGTTTAATCGGAACCTTAACAATTGAATATAAGTTTTGACGCTAACAGGCGTCAATTAACGACCAAAAAATAAAGATTTAATTATCTTCAAATATACGTCAAATCTGTAATATGTCGCCAAGATATATTGCACTTGGATAGCAAACCAAGTAAAAAACTTTTTGAGAGTTTGATCCTGGCTCAGGATGAACGCTGGCGGTATGGCTAAGGCATGCAAGTCTAAAGGTTTACTTCGGTAGACCTTGGCAAACGGGAGAGTAACACATTGATAATCTACCCTGAAGACGAGGATAACCCCGAGAAATTGGGAATAATACTCGATAGTGTACAGTTGATTAATTCTATTGTACTAAAGTTCCAACGCTTCAGGAGGAGTCTATGTCCTATCAGCTTGTTGGTGAGGTAAAAGCTCACCAAGGCTTTGACAGGTAGCGGGTGTGAGAGCATGGCCCGTCTCACTGGGACTGAGAACTGCCCAGACTCCTACGGGAGGCTGCAGTCACGAATCTTCCTCAATGGCCGAAAGGCTGAAGGAGCAATACCGCGTGGTTGATGAAGCCCTTCGGGGTGTAAAAATCTTTTATTAGGGACGAAACAATGACGGTACCTAATGAATAAGGGGCTGCTAACCTCGTGCCAGCAGCAGCGGTAATACGAGGGCCCCAAGCGTTATCCGGATTTATTGGGCGTAAAGGGTCCGTAGGTGGTTTGTAACATCTTCTGTTAAATCCCAAGGCTCAACCTTGGAACCGTGGAAGATATGGACAAACTAGAGGTCGGGAGAGGTAAGCGGAATTGCTGGTGTAGGGGTTAAATCCGTTAATATCAGCAGGAACACCAAATGCGTAGGCAGCTTACTAGAACGATTCTGACACTGAGGGACGAAAGCGTGGGGAGCGAATGGGATTAGATACCCCAGTAGTCCACGCCGTAAACACTGGATGCTAAACATTGGCAGTATCGACCCTGCCAGTGTTGTCTACTTAAGCTAACGCCTTAAGCATCCCGCCTGGGGAGTACGGTCGCAAGACTAAAACTCAAAGGAATAGACGGGGACCCGCACAAGCGGTGGAGTATGTGGTTTAATTCGATAATAAGCGAGGAACCTCACCCAGATTTGACATCTAGCTGCAGACCCCTGGAAACAGGGGAGCCTTCGAGGGTGCTAGACAGGCGCTGCATGGTCGTCGTCAGCTCGTGTCGTGAGATGTACCGTTAAGTCGGAAAACGAGCGCAACCCCTATCCTATGTTTCATGTGTCATAGGAAACTGCCCGCTTTAAGTGGGAGGAAGGCGGGGATGACGTCAGATCAGCATGGTCCTTACATCTGGGGCGACACACGTACTACAATGGGAAGTACAAAGGGACGCCAAACCGCGAGGTGGAGCAAATCCCAAAAAACTTCCCCAAGTTCGGATTGGAGTCTGCAACTCGACTCCATGAAGCTGGAATCGCTAGTAAACGCGCATCAGCCATGGCGCGTTGAATACGTTCTCGGGTCTTGTACTCACCGCCCGTCACATCAAGAGAGTTGGCAATATCCGAATATCGGTGTAAGCCGATAGAAGGTAGGGCTGATAATAGGGATGAAGTCGTAACAAGGCATCCGTAGCGGAAGCTGTGGATGGATCACCTCCTTTCTAGGGAGATTTTCTGCAAATTCGATAGAGTACACGCAGAAAGCGACATTTCTATTAGCTTTTACGAACGTGTAGATTGTAAAAGACGAAATGCTTGATTCCAGAATTTATTTTGGATCAGGATAAAAAAACAAATCCTTGCATCGGTAAGTCGCAAGGTGTTAATTGGCGCCTGTTAGATTCGAAACTGTTTCGTTGTAAGACTAAACGGTTTTTATGGGTCCGTTCTTTCAATTTTTATCAAAAAAGATTGGCTCTGACTTGTTGTTGGAATCAATCTTTTTTGTTATAATGAAACTACCGATAAATCTCCCTCGCCCCGCGGGAGAGGGTTGGGGTGAGGGGCAGTTAGTTGAAAGAATGTCGTATGAAATATACGGGCGATTAGCTCAGTTGGTTAGAGCGCTTCTCTGATAAGGAAGAGGTCGATGGTTCGAATCCATCATCGCCCACATCATGATTGCAAAATAATTTGCAATCAAAGCGCCGGGGTAGCTCAGTGGTAGAGCAAAGGATTGAAAATCCTTGTGTCGAGAGTTCAATCCTCTCCCCCGGCACTCGAATTAAATACATAGCGGGATAGAGCAGTTGGCAGCTCGCCAGGCCCATAACCTGGAGGTCGTTGGTTCAAATCCAACTCCCGCAACTATAAACAGCAAACTTAGTTTGCTGTTTTCCGGGGTGTAGTATATCGGCTCGTACGCATGGTTTGGGACCATGTGGGCTGGGTTCGACTCCCAGCACCCCGACAAGAGTACCGCAGAATACAGGCGGGTATAGTATAAAGGCTAATATGTTGGCCTTCCAAGCCGAAGATAGGGGTTCGATTCCCCTTACCCGCTCAAAATAAAAGAGCCTCGAATATTCGAGGCTCTTTTATTTTGATTCTAATTTTATTTTCATATTTAATGGAGACGCTGTTGACTTTTTATAGTATTTAAGACATAATAGACTCATTAAAATAATAATTATTTTATAAATTCAGTTCTTTATAAAAGGAGAAAGCATATGCCGGCCTCTATTGATTTTGTTGAAAAATTTTTACTGGAGCGTCAAGTGTCAGCGAGAAAATATCAGGAGATTATGTTGCAGCTTAAGAAGTTCAGCACTGCGAATTTGGTTTTGAGTGATCAGGATTTAATGATTGTTCTTGAAGACATGGCCCCCGATTTAATTGAGGAGGCTAAAAAAAACGAAGAGGGTAATTGCTTGCCTAGAAGTATTTATCCTGTCCGAGATTACATCCCCAAGTTGCAACTTTTTTTTATTGATGAACAGTCTTGGTGGTCTCGATTATTAAGTGAGGCAAGACAGATAATGGTTGTTGCTCAGCAAATTCCCAATGGAACGTACCCGCCTAAATCAGCGGAAAGGGTAGATGTGAAGATTTATGAGAACAGAATATTGGTTTACTCGGTCCAAGTTATGGTGGAAGAAATGCTTATTGGTTATGGTTCGTTGATTTTGGCAGTTTCTGGATATGTTAAAACCTTACGAAAAAGAAGACAAAGGCGGGCAAAAAAGATTTTGATTAAGTTTTGCGATAATTTTTTTAGCCAAGAAAACTTGGCAAAAGCTGCTCACCTGGAGGCTTTACGAAGAGAGAAGTAAGTTGAAAAATAAATGTGTCCCCCTATTTGCGCAAGAATAGGGGGATTTTTTTAAATAAAAATAAATTTGCCTCAGATTTGAAATTGGAAAAGATGGCAGCATTGTCATGGCGAAGTTATCCACATTGACACTTTTGCTAATATTTGCTATACTACTTATAGACATTAAAAATAAATGTCCCCAAAATAAAAACAAAAATAAAAAAATCAAAAATGACACATCCAATTACACTGAAAACCAGTGGTTTTAATTTAAACCATGTTGGTTGGAAGTATTACAACACAATAAAAAAGAAAGCAATGGAGCAGGAGTTCAGCTGGGCTGGACTTGCACTTAGTTTGTCCATTGCTTTTTTTGTTGTCTTTTCAACGGCGGTTATTTTGAACTTGGTAAACAAGTCATTTGAACAGACTAGAAATGCCGGTGTTAGAACTATTTATCGATTGGAGGCAAAAAGCGAATATTTACAAGGGGGATTGCATAGTATTAGCAGTTCGCCTTTTTTTAGTTGTTAATTTTAGTTTAAGAATATAAAAATAAGAAATAAAGAAATTTATTTTTCATTCTTGTATTTTTACAAGATAAAAAATGCTATGTATTAGCATTAATACAAACGTTCTTTTCAAAAAATACTGATCGAAAGATCTAATATTTAGTCTCTAAACATCAGAGCCTTCCATCAGTTATCACTATCACAAGCTGTGTCCTTTTTGGCGCAAATAAAAAAAATAACCAAAACGGACACAGCTCTCTTTCTTACTTTGTCGCTTCAAGCGGCGGAGTGAGCATGGGGATAAAAAACAAAAACACCGCTGAACTCTTTATAGGCGGTGTTTTTGATTAGAAAATTGAAGAAAATTAGTCCGGTGCGACTGATTGACATTTCAGAGGGTTGTGCTAATTTTTAGGTAGTTAAAATAGCCGTTCTTTGAAATAAAATTTAACCAAAAGAGGTGATAATCAAGTTGTTATTAATCCAAAACTTTTTAATCCTTGTGTATTAAAAAGGAGACAAAATGGTCAAAATTTATATTTTGGACGGCGGTGTTTTACGTCATTGTCCAGATGTGTTTGGGTATTTCGAGGATAATGACATTGTTGTGCCGATATCCGTAATTGAAGGTTTAAATGCATACAAGGATGGCTCAGAGCAAGAAAACTACAACGTTAGAAAGGTGATGAGGTTTCTTAATAAATTAATCACGAAAAAAGGAAGCTTTAAAAAGGGTGTTAAAACTCCAGGAGGTGGGTCAATAAGAATTGAGGTTAATCGTAAAAATGTTATTAATGCCGCGCCCATGGGCGTTGATTTTGATGACCCGAAGCATAGAATCTTGGCGGTGGCCTATAATCTTTCTTTTACCAAGAGGGGCAACAGAAGAAAAGGAAAAAAAGTCATTTTGGTCTCTAAGGATATAAATTTGAGACTTAAAGCGAATAGCTATGGTATTCTTGCTCAAGATTTCGAAGGTGACAAAAGTAAAATTGTTGATCAGCACGATGGTATTGAAAGGGTAACCGTGAGCGAGAATCTTTTTGGTGCAGTTTTGGCGGGTGAGACGAATGAGGCTAAGTTGCCAAATCTTCAGGCGAATGAATTTCTAGAAATGGACTGTCGTTCGCTCGAGATGAAGGTTTTAATGCGAAAAAAGAATGGTGCATTGGTTAAAATGCCAGAAATAAGAGATTTGTATGGCATAAAGCCTAGAAATCAGGAGCAGAAATATTGTTTTGACTTGCTAACTGATCCTGCCGTTCAGGTAATGACAATGGCTGGTCCAGCTGGAACTGGTAAAACGTTCTTGGCGCTAATTGCTGGTTTGGAATTATCCGGACCCAATAAGCTCTATGACGGTATTATTGTCTGGCGGGCAGTCATGCCAGTTGGCAAAGACATTGGCTATTTGCCCGGAAGCAAGGATGAGAAAATTTTGCCATGGATGAAACCCATTTATGACAATCTGCAAGCCATTGTTAGTGAAAAAAATAAAAAAGGTATCCCTTATGAAAAAGGGACAATTGAGGCACAAGTAGAGCGTCTACTTAAAACAGTTATTAGTCTTGAGGTTTTATCTTTTATTCGCGGGCGGTCTATCCGAAGGCAATTTATTATTGTTGATGAGACGCAAAATTTAACACCTCATGAAATAAAAACAGTTATTTCACGTGCTGGGGAGGGCACAAAATTTGTTTTAACCGGAGATACCGATCAAATTGATTGTCTTGAGCTCGATGCTTCTAGTAATGGACTTTCTCATGTGGTTAGAAAATTGCGCGGACATAAAATACATGGACATGTTTCTCTGTTAAAAAGTGAAAGGAGTGATTTGGCCACTGTCGCGGTTAAATATTTATAAAAATTTTCAAAGCCTTAGATTAAAACCTGAGGCTTTTATATTTTTGGAAAACATTGTATAATGTAAACAGCTGAAAACTAGATAACTAGACAACTAAAAATGGTTGTTTTTTCATTTTTTATATGTATTTAGAAAAATTAGAGATTCACGGATTTAAGTCTTTTGCTCAGAAGACGGTTTTGGCGTTTCCGGGGATGTTGCCGGATGCGAAGCAGGGTTTGACGGGGATCGTCGGGCCGAATGGTTCGGGCAAGTCCAATATTTCCGATGCGGTGCGTTGGGTGTTGGGTGAGCAGAGTTTGAAATCATTGCGCGGGAAGAAGGCGGAGGATGTGATTTTTGCTGGTACTGAGAAAAAAGGACAACTGGGCATGGCCGAGGTTTCTTTATTTTTGAATAACAGTGAGAAGAAAGCGCCGATTGATTATACCAATCTGGTGATTACACGCCGGATTTATCGGGACGGTAATAGTGAATATTTATTGAATAATACTAAAGTTCGTTTGTTGGACGTGCAGATGTTGTTGGCGAAGGCGAACGTCGGGCAGAAGACTTATAGTGTTGTAGGACAGGGAACCGTTGATGGTTTTTTAAATAGTTCTCTTGCTGATCGCAAGGAGTTTTTTGATGAAGCAACAGGCGTGAAGCAATATCAGATTAAGCGTGATGCCTCTTTGAATAAATTGCGTTCGAGTTATGATAATCTTGTGCAGGCGCAGATGTTGTTGGCGGAGATTGAGCCACGCTTGGCTAGTCTAACACGACAGGTGAATAAACTACGCAAGCGCGGTGACTTGGAAAAAGAATTGCGGGCTTTACAATTGGTGCATTACAGTAATTTGTGGCATGCGAATAATGATAAGTTGAGAGAATATAATCAAGCCTTTTTAGAATTGGAAAATATTAAACAGGACAAGGATAATAAACTAAACTCTTTGAACAAGGAGTTGGAAAAATTTGAGGCAGTAACGAATGAAGAGAATGAGTATGAGCAATTACAGCGCGACTTGAATAAGGAGATGTCGGTAAAAGGGAATTTGGAACGCGAACTAGCGCGCGTGAATGCGCAATTGGAGGTCAGATTGGAAGCGGCGGGTAAATTTGATTTGTCATTTTTGTTGACCAAGAAAGAAGAGATTGCGAAGGAGCTAAAAGTGGTAAATGAGGAAATGATTTCGTTGGGCAATAGTGTGAGCCATGACACTGGACAGGGTGAGGAGTTGTATTTGGAATTAAAAAAACAAGAAGAAAAAATTAAGGAACAAAATAAAATTATCATTGAAGTCGGTCGCAGTAATCAGCAAACACCGCCGAAGCACATTATTAGCTTAAATGAGCGTTTTGATGAGGTTTTGAAAAAATTAAACGTAGCCAAGGAGTTGAATGAGTTGACAGTGATCCGCGAGATTTTGGCAGAGATTTATCAAGAAGTGGAAGAGATTTTTAATGAATCAAGGGGTAAATCGCAAAACCATATTCAAGAAACTGCTTCGGTTAATGAAAATTGGCAAGCAGCACATTTGGATTTACAAAACTTGATTGACGAAAAGGAAGCGATTATTGTGCGTATCAACGAAAACAATTTACGCATTGGAGCACGCACGGAGCGCGTTAAATTATTGAAAGAAAAGGTGGGATCAATGGAGAGTGAATTAAAGATGGTTGAGTCTAAAATTAAACAGAACTCCGAACATTTTGATTTTGAGGGCGTGAAAGAAGAACAGGATAAATTGCGAGTGAACATTGATAAAATTGAAGAGACGGTTTTGGCCTTAAAAAATCGGATTGGCAAGATTAGCCGTGAAGAAGAAGAGAAGCGTAAGAAACTTTTGGCTTTGCAAAAAGACATTCATGAAGCACAAATGGAAATTAATTCCCTGGGAGCGCGTTTGAACGAGACGAGTATCCAAGCGGCGCGTTTTGAAACACGCTTGGAAAGCTTGGAGGCCGAAATTCGCGATGAGCTGCAGGGCTTGAAGGAGATTAAGGATGGCACGCACTTGGATCAGGCAATGAGTGAGAATGTTTTAAAGGAAAAGATTAATCAAATTAAAAAACAATTAGAAACGATTGGTGGTATTGATCCGCAAATCGAAGATGAATACAAAGAGACCAAGGATCGCTATGATTATTTAAAAGAGCAGGCTGATGATTTGGATAAGGCAATTGATTCTTTGGAAAAAATTATAATCGAGTTGGATAAGACGATTAAAGAGAAGTTTGATCGTGAGTTTAATTTGATTGCAAAAAAGTTTGAGGAATATTTTAAGATATTGTTTAATGGAGGCACGGCCAAGATTGAGAAGGTGATTGAAGATTTTGAGGAGAAGAGCGTAGTTGATGAAGTACAGACCGAGCTTAACGAAGATGGTGTTGAGGTTGCCGTCAAAAAAGAGAAGGTTAAAAATGTGAGTGGTGTATCAGCTGGCTTTGCAGATCCGCAGAAAATTAAATTTTTACAAAAGCATAATTCTACCGGATTAGCTGGCATTGAAATAAATGCTTGTCCACCGGGAAAAAAGATTAGCTCTGTCTCAATGTTGTCTGGTGGTGAAAAAGCTTTGACCGCTATTGCTTTGATTAGTGCGATTATCAGCAACAACCCCTCACCCTTTGTTTTCTTGGATGAAGTGGATGCGGCCTTGGATGAGGCCAACTCAGAACGCTTGGCAAAAATTTTGGATGACTTGGCAGACAAGACACAGTTTATTGTTATTACGCATAATCGTGCTTCAATGAAGAGAGCGAGTGTTTTGTATGGAGTGACTATGGGTGATGACGGCGTGTCGAAGTTGTTAAGCGTGAAGATTGACGATGTTGTCAATAAAGCAAGATATTAGTTTGTTTAAATATTAAAATAAAATATATGGGTTTGTTTCCAGTTTTTTTCCTCTTAATCGTTGGCGGCTTATTAGCTGTTTGGGTTTATGGTAAAATGCAATAAAATAAAAATTTTATGCTAGAACAGTTTCAGAAGATTGTTAATCTAAAAGACCAGTCTAATAAGCAGGCCGCTTTTGTGTTGCCAAAAAACGGGAAGGCACGCCGACCAGAAAAATTCTTGACCGGCAACAATGAAACCGTTCAGGCAAAGGCGATTGAATGGATGTTTAGGGATAGAGAGGGTGATGGTGAAAATAGTTTACATAAGATTATTCGCGCTGGTAAAAATTATGACGCTTTACTGTGGAGGATTGGGGCCGTCATTTTGGGATTGATTGTCATAATTATTTTGTTTTCTGTTTTTTCTCATAGGGGAAAAAAGCCAGTCGTGGTCAGTGAAGAGAAAAAAGCGATGTGGTCGGCTATTGTCTTGGTAAATGGGGAGGTGTACTATGGCTTAATTGCTGATAAAGATAAAAATCCGGTTGAGATTGCCAACGTTTATTATGATTATGACCAAGCTAGCAACAAGGCAACTACTACCGATAATAAAGAGGCTGGCAGTCTACGTTTGGTTAAAAGAGGTAAAGAGTCATATGGCCCAGATGGTTCAATGACAATTTATCAAACACAGGTTAAATATATTGAGATACTAAAGGAGGATTCGAAGGTGTTAAAGGCGATACTTGACCATGAAGAAATTAAGTAGGATATAATTTTGAATTTTCAATTTTGAATGAATGAGAAATTTTAAATTTCAAAAATTAAGTAATTAAAAATTGATTCAAAATTCAAAATTTGAAATTAAAAATTCTTTATATGCATACATTAAAAACACTTTCAAACGGCGTGCGTCTATTAACCGCACCAATGCGTGGCACTCAGACGGCCACGATTTTAATTATGGTCGGAACCGGTTCAAAATATGAACATCGTAAAAATAGCGGTATCTCACATTTTTTGGAACATATGTTTTTTAAGGGCACAACTAAACGACCGACAGCACTGGCTGTTTCTTCAGAGTTGGATGGCATCGGGGCGGAGTTTAATGCTTTTACCGGCAAAGAGTATACTGGGTATTGGATCAAGGCAGACAGTTCGAAATTTGATAAGGCCTTGGATGTGTTATCAGATATGTTGTTGAATTCAAAATTCGACGAAGAGGAAATTAATCGGGAGAAGGGTGTGATTATCGAAGAATATAATATGTATGAAGATAATCCAATGATGCATATTGAGGATATTTTTGAACGCGTATTGTATGAGGATACACCAGCGGGTTGGGACACAATTGGATTTAAAGATAATATCTTGAGATTTAATCGTGAAGATTTTACCAGTTATTTTAATTCGCAATATGCACCGAAAAACATTACAGTTTGCGTGGTTGGTAATTTGAAGAATAGCAAAGAGATGGTGGCGAAGGTGACTCGTATTTTTAATTCTCCGGAATTAAACAAGCGTGGCGAGGACTTTCAGGAAAAAGTGGCGGTCGTGGAAAAACAAAGCAAGCCACAATGTTTGGTGGAATATAAAAAAACCGATCAAGCGCATTTTTCTTTGGGAGTACGCACTTATGCTTATGGCAATAAGAAAAAAGCGATTTTAAAAATGCTGTCTTTGATTTTGGGCGGTTCAATGAGCTCACGTTTATTTATTAACTTGCGTGAACGTAATGGCCTCGCTTATTATGTGCACGCGGATGGCGAGACTTATTCGGACTGTGGTTATCTGACAACGCGCGCCGGTGTGCCCACTGCGAAGTTGAATGAGGCGATTAAGATTGTCTTACAAGAATATCGCAAGATGAAAAATGAATTGGTCACGGCTGAAGAATTAAAGCGCGCCAAGGATATGATTGTTGGTCGCATGGCGATTCAAATGGAAGGCTCAGACAACGTGGCGACTTGGTACTCACGACAATTGGTGATGGAATCAACTGTGAGTCGCACGAAAAAGAAAAAATTTGACGATAAAAATATTTCTAACCATGAAGACTATTTGAAAGAAATTTTGAAAGTAAAAGCGAGTGATATTCAGAAAGTGGCGCAGGAGATTTTTGTGAATGGTGGTTTGAATATGGCGGTGATTGGTCCGTATAAAAATGATAAGGAGATTAGGGGCTTGTTGAAAATATAATTCCCTAGAAATAAAAAACCCGCCGACTTACTTTGTTTAGTAAGTGGCGGGTTGATGTAGCGCGAGGGTTTATTTTTTCGCGCTTTTTTTGGCGGATTTCTTCCTGGGAGTGATTACCTGGTTTTTCAGGAACTCTTTCTTTGCGAAATCGGCGCCTACTGCTTTTGAATTCTTCATATCCTGCTCCTTTTGAGATGAGTTTGTAAAGATTCTTTTTATTTAATGAACTATATATATCATACACCATTATTGAATATTTGTCAAGTAGTCTAATTTTCGCCAACTATTGACTAGTTTTAAAATTTATTATATACTAATTTTACATTTAAATATACTGCCTTTTATAAAACCCTTTGGATGTGGCAGCGAGGGGACTTCTGGAGCATTTATTAGTGTCAGGGGTTAAAATGCCTTTTTTTATTTGAGTTTTTTGTTTAAAATTACACAATAATTAAAAGCGTTTATATATTTATGACTGACGACAAAAAAATGCAAGATGATTTTGAGGCGATGTTGAGCCAAAATGAATTTGCAGCACCACAGGTTGGTGAATTGATTAAAGGTGAAGTTGTTTCTGCTTCTCGAGCGGAGGTAAAATTGGACATCAATGGTTATTTGATTGGTGTTGTGCGTGGCCCAGAGCTTTATGAAGAAGATGAAGATTATGCAAATTTGAAACCGGGCGACATTATTGAAGCAACTGTAATTGAAGGTGAAAATGAGAATGGCGAGCTAGAACTTTCATTCCGTTTTGCTGGTCAAGAAAAAGCGTGGCTTGGCTTGCGTCAAGCATATGAAGATAAATCTAATGTTAAAGTTAGAATTATTGATGCGAACAAGGGTGGTCTTTTGGTTAAGTACCGACAGATTTCTGGATTTTTACCTGTGTCACAATTGGCACCAGAAAATTATCCGAGAATCAATGGTGGTGATAAGAGTAAGATTTTAGAAAAATTAAAATCTTATGTTGGTCGTGATTTTGAGGCTCGCGTAGTAACCTTTAATGAAAAAGAAGACAAGATTATTTTCTCTGAAAAAGAAGCTTGGAACGAAAGACAAAGAGATGTTATTTCTCAATACAGTGTTGGTACTCCAGTTGAGGGCACAATCACTGCAATTACAGACTTTGGTGTCTTTATTAGTTTTGGTGAAAATCTTGAAGGTTTGATCCATATTTCTGAATTAGCTTGGCAGAGAATTGATAATCCAAGTGAACTTTTCAACGTTGGTGATATAATCAAAGCTGAGGTAATCAGCCTTGAAGGTTCAAAGATTTTCTTGAGTGCGAAAAAACTAATGCGTGATCCTTGGGATGGCGTGGCGGAGAAGTATAAGATTGGCCAAGTTATCAAAGGGAAAGTTTTGAAAGTTAATCCATTTGGTTTGTTTGTACAATTAGACAGTGATATTCACGGTCTAGCACACATTAGCCAATTAGGCTTAGCGCCAAAACAACGCGTTAACGATAAATATAAGGTTGACGAGGAGGTTGAATTCACAATCGTATCCGTAGAGCCAAAGGAACATAGATTAGGTTTAGCTGCTATTGGTGTGGAAAGTGTTGAGGTGAAAGAGGAAGAAAAGAAAACAGCTACAAAAGTTGAAGATAAAGAATAAGAAATATTTTCTTTAAAGATGAAAAGCGTTCGCCAATGCGAACGCTTTTTTGTTGGTAAAAAAAATGCCCTCCTTCATTTAATGTGAAGGAAGGCGAGTGTTTATTTTAATTTTTTTTGTCTCGTAATAAAACTTAATTCATTATGATCGTTATTTTGTGATTGGTTTTTGAAAAATATTACAGCTGTGATTAGCAGTAATGCGCCAGCTGTTAACGTTTTGGCAATCGGGTCTGCAATAGTAAGTGCTTCTTGGCTATTGGGTGACAATAGCAAGTCTTGATTTTCGAGTGAAAAATATTTCCACCATGAATGAATTAGCATAATAATGCTAACGATGAATACGGCAATCAGCGGTGTAGCTGCAATAGACTCTCGAGCGGTCATATTTTCCTCCTTTTTGCTTTTTATTTGTTTAGATGATTTTGAACTTTTATTTTATGATGTATTTTTAGCACGAAGAAAAACAGCTGTCAATGATGACTTAGATTTCCAGCCTCTTTACAAATAATCCATTCTGTGCTAGAATAAATGTCTAATCTAAATATATATTGAACTCGAACTTATTTTGTCACATTAGTGCCTGTTTATTAAGCGTCGGGTCACTAAATGAATGACAGAGAACAAAGAAGTGTCTCAGGGTTTTGATACCCTTGGGATTGATTTGAGGATTTTAGAAGTCCTTAATAAAATGGAATTTAAGATACCAACCCCTATTCAGTTGAAATCGATTCCGGTAATTATTACTGAAAAAGATATCGTGGGCATTGCACAGACGGGAACGGGTAAGACCTTGGCCTTTGGTGTGCCGATGTTACAACGTGTTTTGATGAATAGAGGTAATGGCTTAATTATTTTGCCAACCCGCGAGCTAGCGCTTCAGGTTGAAGAAGCTTTATTGGGCATTGGTCGTAGTCTTGGAATTAAAACCGCGGTTTTGATTGGAGGTGCACCAATTTTCCGCCAGATTACCGCTTTGCGTGGTAACCCGCATATTATTATCGCGACTCCTGGTCGTTTGATTGATCATATTAAAAGAAAGTCAGTGAAATTGGACAAGGTGCGGATGTTAGTGATGGATGAAGCAGATTTAATGTTTGACATGGGATTTGCGCCACAGGTTAATGAAATATTGAAAGCCGTGCCGACTGATCGTCAGACTTTGCTGTTTTCAGCAACGATGGCTCCGGAAGTAATTAAGATCGCCACGAAATGTATGAAATTACCGTTGCGGATTGAGGTGGCGCCAGCGGGAACACCAGCGGAGAGCGTGATTCAAGAGATGATTGTTTTGAATGCGGAAGATCGGGCTAAGCAATTAGCGAAAATATTAAATGAATATAAGGGGACTGTGTTAGTGTTTGCGCGAACTAAGCGTGGCGTAAGTGATTTGAGTAAGAAGATTATGGTGATGGGCCATACTTCATCCGAGATTCATTCCAACCGTTCATTAGGACAGCGCAAGATGGCTTTACAAGGTTTCAAAGACGGCAAATTTCGCGTGTTGGTAGCAACTGACATTGCGGCTCGTGGTATTGATGTCAAAGGTATCGAGTTAGTTATTAATTATGACTTACCTGATGACTCAGCTGACTACATTCACCGTATCGGTCGAACCGGTCGGGCTGGTAAGGCGGGACGAGCGATTTCATTCGCAACCCCGAGACAGATTGCAGCGATTCGTTCAATTGAAAAAATTATTCAAAAAAACATTCCCTTGGTTGAATTAGAAAGACTAATTCAGAATCCACCCAAGGAACAAAAGCCAAGCCGTAACCGACGCTCTTCGGGCGTGAATGGTGGTCGCGGTTCATTTAACCGTGGCGGTTCACAAGGTGGTGAGAAGAAGGTCGGAAATTTTAATAAGCCGAAAGAGGGTGCTAGTGCCGGTGGTGGTTTTAATAAAACCAGAGAGCCGAGAGCGGCGACTGGTAATTTTAACAAACCCAGAGAAGCAGGCGGTGAGGCGAGAGGTAAGTCCTTTGGTGGCGCGGTACGCAAATTTAAGCCGAGAGGTGGTGGGTTTGGTAATAGATAAAATTAAGAACTATATAAAAAAAGACTGATTTAGTAATCAGTCTTTTTTGTTTTGATAAATTGAGCAACCTGCTTAATGGATTCAGCCAATTTTCCGTTCTCATTTATTACTTCATAATCATAAATATCGGTGTGTTCAAGCCATTCTTTGGTGTAGGCGATTCTTTCTTGGATGAATTCTTCGGTGACATTATCGCGTCGGCGGATTCTTTCTTCTAGTTGATCCAGGGGGGCATTGATGAAGATGGCTGGCACCTCTGGCATTAATTTTTTGGCAGTCATAACGCCCTTGTATTCGATTTTCCAAAGGCCGACTTTGCCGGAATTTTTGACGCGTTCGATTTCTTCGAAGGTAACGCCGTAGAGATTGTCGTTGTATTGTTGCGCCCATTCGAAGAATTTATTGGCAGCGATATTTTTTTGAAATTCTTCTTTGATGATAAAATAATATGGTTGGCCTTGTGATTCGCCGGGGCGCATGGAGCGGGTGGTGGTAGTAATGACAACTTCAACGGGAAATAATTCTTTGAGGCCGTTGATGATGCTGTCTTCGCCGGCACCGGAAGGACCGGAGATTATGTATAGGTTATTTTGCATATAGATATAAGATGGCTATTAATACTCCCTCGCCACGGCTGGAGAGGGCTGGGGTGAGGGGGCGTCGGAAGATGATTTGTCGTGTGTGGTTAATTTTGTGCACGGAATACTACCTCACCCCGACCCTCTCCTGGCAAGGAGAGGGAGATGTAATGAATAATTTTTTTATTTGACTACTTTCAATAGTTCTTGTAATTCACTTGGTAATTCAATCTGGAAATTTCTTTTCTCTCCTTGTAGGTCTTTAAATTCTAGCTCCACGGCTGTTAGGAAAATTCTTCCTAAATTTATTTTCTTATTCTTCTCACGAGCGACGCGGGTGCTGTATAGTTTGTCGCCGACAATCGGGTGACCGTAGGCGGACATGTGAGTGCGTATTTGGTGCGTGCGGCCGGTTTTGATTCTTACTTTTAATAAGGTGTAATTAACAAATCTAGTCAGGACATTAAATTCAGTATCAGCTGGTTTGCCTTCTGTATTTTTTATGCCTTTTTCCGTGTAAGCCTTGGCCGCCATTTTGAAACCTTTGGAACTGCGGGCGATGGGGAAGTTAATTGTGTCTTCGTCTTTATCGGTTTTGCCGTGAACAAGAGTTATATAAATTTTTTTCGTACGGCGTTTTTTGAATTGTTCTTTGAGATGTTCAAACGCTTCTTGGGTGCGTGCCACGACCATGAGGCCACTCGCTTCCTTATCGAGACGGTGAACGATGCCGGGACGATGTGGGTCATCGCCAACTTTCTTCATTTCCGGATATTTCTCTAATAATAAATCTGCTAAAGTTTTTTCCATGATATGGTCATCACCGTGCGTGATGAGGCCGGCTGGCTTATTGATGATAATAAAGTCGTCATTTTCTTCGATAATTGGAATGTCTTTGATTGTGAAAAAAACTGGCTCTTCACCTTCTTCGGCTACCTTCTTCACCACTTCTTTCTTTTTTTTGTCCATACTGGTAACAACAATCAGGTCGTTGTCTTTGACTTTGTGGTGCGGAGAATCATAAACAACATCATTGATGGTGATGTTGCCGGATTTGATGATTTTTTGGATTTGTGATCTAGTGATATTTTCGAGCTTTTCAGCTAGGAAAACGTCTAGTCTTTTGCTCTCATCTTCTATTTTTGCTAGTATTTTGTTCATTTTGTAATTCACTACCTCACCCCGACCCTCTCCTGGCAAGGAGAGGGAGAAAATATGATAATATTATTTTAAAACCGCCAATAGGGTATCTACCATTGTATCAAGATTATAGTTTTTGTCAACCTGAAACTTGGCTGCTTCGCCGAGTTTGTGGCATAATACTTTGTGCTTATAGAGATTGATAATTTCGTCAGCTAAGAGTTCGCTGTCTTCTTTTTCAATGATTTTGCCATTATTATTGGTGCTGATTAGGTCGTCGATGCCGGTATTCCAAAAACCGATGATAGGCAGGTTGGCTTTCATGGCGGTTAGGGTAATTTCAATGTCGGCGAGATGGAGTTCTCTGCTTGTTGAAACGAAGATGTCGAAGTTGTCTAGCCATTTGCGCGGAAATTTTTGTTCACCCACGAACCAGGTGATATTTTCGATATTCATTTTTTTGGCGAGCCAGCTGAGGGTTTTTCTTTCTTCACCGTCGCCAATAATAATTAATTGTAGGTTTGGTAAAACAGAAATACATTTTTCGATTGCATGAAAAAGCATTTCAATATTTTGATTTTTGTTGAGTTCAACGGCGGTCCCAATGGTGAAATATTTTTTGGCCCCTTCGGCATGTTCGGCTTTGGAAAGTTCTTCAAAAATATTTTCTTGGCGTTCGTGATTATTTTTGATACCAAGAGGAATGACTTTGATTACAGATTTTAAAGAAATGAGTTTATTAATTTTGTCTTTGGTCTTTTGATTGAAAACAATAACAGTGGCGAGTTGAGAAGAAAGCTTGATAATTTTTTGTAGGCCAATATTTAAATTATTGGTTTCTGTTTCTGGTAAAAAGAGCCAAATATTTTTTATTTTTAAAAGTTTAGCCGGGATAGTGTAGATAATTTTTTCAAACCAATTGAAATAAATAATCGTGTTTGTTTTCTTTTTGAGCTTGTAATAAAGAATTGCGAAAAAACCGTAAACTAGAGTAAGCGGTAGAAAGACAATTAGCAAAATAGCTAGGAGAGTTGCTGGTTGTTGATGTGCGCGGATTTTTTGGGCTGGATATTTTTTTTCGAGCGCTAATTTGATCAAGCGTGAATCATGTGAAAGAAAGCACAAGCTATGATCTTTATTGCTCAACTCTTCAAAGATGGGAAAAAGAGGTTTGATGTTGTAGTAGGAATTTATAATAAGGATTTGCATAAATTGATTTTTATTTTTTTAACAGCTCAATGATTTCTTTTCGATTTAGTCCATTGAATAAAAATAAAAAGAAAAAGTAAATAAGAATAGCGACTGTTAGCACGATAAGTAAATTATTAATTTGGAAAAAATGTAATAGCCAAATGCTAGCGCACATTAATAAAGAGGCGGCGCCAGTTTGGATGATTATTTTTAGATTGGGCAAAAATCTGGTGTATTTCCAGATGATGTAAATCGAGGCTAGGGCGATGACACTTTCGGAGTAGACCGTTACCCAGGCAGCGGCGTAGTAGGAATAGAGCGGGATGAGGAGTAGATAGCCGATGACGGAGGTGACAGCGGTAAAAAGATATGCCTTGATGACGGCTTTTTGTTTTTCAATCGCGATAATAGCGTGGGCAAGCATGTTGCCCAAAAAGATCATGCCAGCAGCCAGGATTAGGATTTGCAAGATTTTTCCAGAGCCGGAAAAATCTGGGCCAGCAACCAGTGTCATTATATCCTTGGCTAAGAGTTGAGTGCCTAGGCTTACAGGAATAGCGATGATGGCCATGACGTTGAAGGATTTTTGCAGGACAGTGCTAAATTCTTCTTTTTTGCCCTGCGACCAGGACAGGGTTAGGATGGGCAGGATGATGCCGGCGAACATAAACGGTAGGGTGACCAGAACGTCAATAACTTTGTAAGCAGCGCCGTATAAACCAACCTCGGCCAGGATGCCGATATCGCTCTGACGGTCGACAATGGATAGAAGTAGCGTGTCGGTTTTTAAATAAATTAAATTGAGAGTAATTGTGAGTGCGAGTGGCCAGGACTTGATCATTATTTCTTGCCAAAAGCGAAAATCGAAGCGCAGTTTTATAATCGTGAATTGGCGAGAAAAGTAGAAGTGAAAAATAAAATTCACCAAACTAGATAAAGATGTGACAAGGAGGATACTCAAGAGCCCGTAGTTAAATTTGTACACAATTACAATGCCAACAACTAAGAAGACGCGACTGACAATGTCGGCGATGGAAACTTTGTCCATGCGGAGATTTTTTTGGAAAACGCCAACGAGAACCTGATTGAGGGCAATAAATAAAAAAGAAAAAGAGGCGATGATGATGCCCATTTTCATGGCAGCACTGTAAGGAAAGAAAACTGCGATCAGGGGAGCGGGTGCTAAGAAGATCAGGGCGGAGACTAGGCGGAGACCAAAAAGATTGCCCAAGACATAATCTTCGTCAATATCGGGCTTGCTAATCATCTGAACGGTAATTAGGGTTAGGCCTAAATCAGCGGCAATGGCAAAAAAAGACAGATAGGTCACCACGGTTGTGTATTCACCAAAACCCGTTTGGCCAAGTTGGCGGGTGATGATTGCTACGGCGGCCAAGGCTAAAGCGGTAGAAATAACCTTGCTGACGATTTGAATGATGGTATTATAGGCAATTTTAGTGGATAAGCGCATAGTTTATGTTCAAAGAATTAATTTTATGGTATATTATAAGAAGTTATAATTATTATATCAAAATTATATGAATAAATCCAAAAAAATTGTAAGTTTTGCAATATTGCTAGTTATGGCAGTATTTCAGATGAGTTTTATGTCTAATGTTCATCAAGTAATCGCCGGTCCGCTTAATCTTAATAATCAAGAAGGAATGGCTCCGGGTAGCGGACAGATTGATTCCGCCTTTGGGACCAATCCTAATAAAGATGTTCGAGAAATTATAGTTTCATATGTTAAAATATTTTTGGGGTTATTGGGGTTGATATTCGTGATTTTAATTATATTAGCAGGTTATAAATACATGATGGCTGGTGATAATAAGGTCACAGAAGAAGCATTGTCTCAAATTAAGAATGCCGTGATTGGTTTGGCGATAATCTTGGCAGCTTATGGCGTTACTATTTTTGTCGGTAATCAAATAAATACAGCTACTTCTAGCACAACTTTGATAGATAGTGCTTTTTTTGATATATTTTATGTTTAAATCTCTAAGAATATTAAAATATTTTTTTCTTTTCTTCTTTCTTCTGTTGGTGATAGTTATTACTTTGAGCCAAATCCATATTCCCAAGAGAAATGAATTAAAATATGGCGTCACTTTTTCTCAAAAACAAGCAATGGCACTAGGCCTGGATTGGAAAAAGACCTATATTGCCATGTTGGATGAATTGGGTGTTAAGAAATTGCGCCTGTCGGCTTATTGGGATGATTTGCAATCAGTTGAGGGTGGAGAATATACTTGGAACGACCTGGATTGGCAAATTAGTGAAGCGTCTAGTCGTAATGCGGAAATCGTTTTAGCAATGGGTGGGAGACTGCCTCGCTGGCCAGAGTGTCATTATCCAGAATGGGTGAATAATTTAGATAAAGATAAAAAGGAAAAATATACCTTGGATTATTTGGAGAAAACTATTTTGCGATATAAGGAAAATAAAAACATAACCGCTTGGCAGGTAGAAAATGAACCGTTTTTGAAATATTTTGGCATTTGTCCACCTCTTGATAGTAATTTCTTGGACAAGGAAATTGCTTTGGTAAAAAAACTAGATTCACGTCCAGTAATTGTGACTGATTCCGGAGAACTGTCCCTATGGGTTCCGGCAGCTAAGCGTGCCGATATCTTTGGTACGACTATGTACCGAGATACTTATTCGGCTAAGCTAGAAAGATATGTTCATTATCCAATCACACCAGCATTTTTTCGTTTTAAGAAAAATGTGACCAGTTTTTTTGCTAAACCGCAGAAGTGGGTCGTGATTGAAATGCAGGGCGAGCCTTGGGGGCCGAAGCCGTTTCAAAATTTGAGCGAAGAGGAAAGAAGTAAGACTATGAATTTACAAAAATTTAAAGATATGATAGAGTTCTCCTCAACTACGGGATTCAGCGAGTTTTATCTTTGGGGCGTTGAATGGTGGTATTGGGAAAAAGAAATACAGAATAATCCTGATATTTGGGAAGCGGCTAAGGAGTTGTATCAAAAATAACAATTAATTTATATTTTATGAGTAATGATTATACAATTGGTGTCGACATTGGTGGTACTAATATGAAGGCCGTTCTTTTTGATGGCAAAAAAGTGGTGTCACGACTTTCATTAGCAACGCCAAAGGATAGCTTGGATCATTTATTAATCATGATTAAGGCCTTGATTGAGCCCTTGGAGGAGGAAGCAAAGAAAGATCGATGTAAAATTGTTGGCATTGGTTTAAGTGTGGCTGGATTGGTTGATTTTGATGAACAAAAAATTGTACAAGCACCGAATGTGGATATTTTAAATAATGTGAAGTTGGCGCAAATAGTTCAAGAGAAAACGGGTTATCGATCGGTGATGGATAATGATGGTAAATGTTTTGTTCGTGCTGAGGTTTTGTTGGGAGCGGCGAAAAAACATACCAATGTTTTTGGCGTGGCCTTGGGCACGAGCGTGGGCTCATCTTGGTGGGTAAACGGTGATATTTATCGCGGACATAGAAATGGCGCTGGTGAGATTTGTAGTATGATTGTTAATTTTTCTGAAAAAATTTCCCTAGAAGATGCTTATATGAAATTATTGCAAGCCAGTCCGGCGAAGTTGTCTGACCAGGCTTATCACGGTGATGATTTTGCGATAAAGTCATACGAAGAAGTCGGCCAAATTTTAGGTATTGCCTTGGCTAATGTGGTAAACACGATTGATCCGGAAGTTTTTGTCGTCGGTGGTGGTGTAATGGAGTCAAGTCCATTGTTTTTGCCGGAATTAAAAAAGACTATGCGAGAATTTGTTGGCAATCCGGAGGCAAAGAAGATTGATATTTTGAAGAGCAAACTCGGCAGTGAGGCAGGTGCGATTGGCGCAGCGCTGTTATTGCAAATTTAATGGCTCCCTCACCCTAACCCTCTCCCGGCGGGGCGAGGGAACTTGTAGAACTTCTTTTTTTAAAAAAAATAAATTATCCATTAATATTCATGACGAGTGCAGTCTCCCTCTCCTTTGCAGGAGAGGGTTAACGTAATCCTCGTCCAATTCATAATAAAGGGGACGGGGTGAGGTAGAACGGTGGTGTTTAATATTTTTAACTTCTATGTATAGTATAACGATTTTAGCTGTCGGAAAATTAAAAGAAAAAATATACCGCGATGGGGTGGCGGAGTATTTGAAACGTTTAAAACCATACGCCAAAATTAAAGTGGTAGAGTTGGCACCTGAAGCTTTTGGTGAAACCAATCGCGAGCAGGCGAAGGAGAAAGAGAATCAGAGAATTTTAGATTATCTTGAAAAAAATAAGGACAAGAAAATTATTTGCTTAACTGAGGGCGGGACTGAATATTCATCAATGGAATTCTCAAAATTTTTAAATAAAACTAATCAAGAAATTATTTTTATAATCGGCGGTGCTCTAGGGTTTTCAAGTAAAACTTTGAGTAAAATGGATGTTAAATTATCTTTGTCTAAAATGACTTTTCTGCATGAAATGGCAAGATTGATATTGGTTGAGCAGATTTATCGGGCACAAATGATAGAGAGTGGGAAGAGTTATCACTATTAAATAATTATTATTTAAAGGTGTTGTGCTCAAGACAATGGATTGACTTTTTCCAATCTTTGTGCTATATATAAGGGTTATTTATATAATGGTTTGTTCATTTGAAGTATAACTTAAAAAAAGGGGGGTGGATATGCTCAGGAAATTTAATCTGTTTATACTCGTGGTCGCCATCCTGGGATTAAGCGGTTGCTCGCCTCAATTTAGCAATGCACAATGCTGTCGTATCACCACCAAGAATGGAGTAAACTATTCTGGACATGGAGAAACTAAGACGAAGGCTTTGCACTCAGCCTTGCGCAAGTGTGGCTTTTCATGTAATGAAGAATATCTCTTGTTATTTGAATGAAAAAAACAAATAAAGCTACTTTCAAAATTTGAAAGTAGCTTTTTTATTTGCTTGAGTTATATTTATTTTGAAGTTCGGTTGTAGATATCTTCATAACGAATAATATCATCTTCGCCCATGTAGTTACCAGTCTGCACTTCAATCATTTCTAAATTGATTTTACCTGGGTTTTCTAAGCGATGTATGGATAGAGATGGAATGTAGGTACTTTCGTTTTCACGCAGGAAGATGTCATTGTCACCGTTGGTAACCTTGGCTAAGCCGCGGACGATAATCCAGTGTTCGGAACGGTGATAGTGGGACTGGAGACTGAGTTTATTGCCAGGATAGACGACGATTTTCTTTACTTTGTAAATTGGAGTGTCAATTAAGATTTCATAGCTGCCCCACGGTCGATAAGAGACGATGTTGTGTTCGATTTCTTCGCGCTTGTGCTCTTTGAGATATTTAACGATTTCTTTAACGTCTTCACTGTTGCCCTTTTTTTGAATCAAAATACAATCATTATTTTCAATAACATTAATATCATCAATTCCAAGAGTAGCGACTAGTCTATTATTCGTAGAATGGACAAAGACATTTTTGGAATTAATGCCAATGTGTTTCTGTTCTTCTTTTTTTAGAGTCTTGGAAATTTCTGCCAAACTGTCAAAGGAGCCGATGTCACTCCAACCAAATTCGCCTTCGAAGACAACCACTTTTTCTGATTTCTCAGAAATCGCAAAGTCGATGGAGATATCAGGAAGCTCGGCAAAACGAGTTAAAAAATCCTCATAAGAGAGAGCTAGAGACTGGTACATTTCTGGAGCATGATTTTTTAATTCACTAACAAAAGTCTTGGGAGTGAAAAGGTACATGCCGGAATTCCAGACATAATTTTTTGATTCTAGGTATTTTTTAGCAGTTTCTTTATTGGGTTTTTCTTTAAATTCAACGGCATTAAAAAAGCCATTTAATTTATCGCCTTTTTGAATATAGCCAAAGCCAGTCTCTGGTCCGGTTGGCGTAATGCCAATGGTGCCGATGTAGCCGTTGATACTTTCCATTGCGTTTTTGAAGATTTTTGTAAACTCTTCTTCATCGCCAATGTAATGATCAGCCGGTAAGAAGGCAATCGGAGTGTTGGGCTCGATTTGTACTTTCTCTACTAAATACTTCGTTGCCAAGGTAATAGCTGGTGCCGTGTTGCGACTTGCTGGTTCGATTAAGATTTGTTCTTTATTAAAGCCTTTTTCTAAATCACGAATTTGATTATAGACATTAAAATAATTTTCTTGATTAGTGACGAAGAAAATATTTTCACTCGGCATCACTTTTTTCATACGCAAAAAAGTCTCTTGCACGAGTGAGTTGTCACTGTAAAGTTTTAGAAATTGTTTGGGAAAATTTTTACGGCTAAGGGGCCAAAGGCGGGTGCCGGAGCCACCGCAGAGTATTACTGAATACATAATTGTACTTATCCGCAAATCATCATTAAGGATGATTTGAAATAATTTTTTATAAATAAAAAGAAAGCATTATTGCTTCCTCCTTTTAATGCATTTATTCTATCCTATAATTTGGGATTTGTCAAGTTTTCGGCATTTGCCTTATTATTTTTTTTATGTTAATTTATATTTTTCCCGGGTTGGGTAAATTTTTTTATTGTTCATTGTAAAATTCACAAAAAGGAGAAGGTAATGGAGGAGAAATTTGCTGAGAATTTTCATCTTTTAAATATGTTTGATCAGCTTGTGCCCGTTGATTATTGTCACGCGACGCAACTTGATAATTTTTTTTGGTCGTCAATTGGAAAGTCGCCGATGTTCAAAAAGTATAAAGATTGTCTTACTGACAGTAATTTTTCCGAAGTTTCTCATAAACTGGTTCCAGGGAAGACTTATGTGGTCAAGATATTTACCATAAAAATGAATCATCGGGTGACATCTGATGAATGCTTGAGATGGTTGATTTCACAAGGAGCTGTTTTTGTTGGCGCACAAGGACTTGCGTTCGCATGGAAAGCCTTTAAGGGGAAATTGCCGGTTGATAAACTCATTCTTTCATTTGATGAGAAAAATAAGCTTTGGAAGGATGATGAAGGTTCTTATCGGGTGCCGTATCTTAATCGTGAGCACGATGGAGGTTGGGCTATACACCTTGGTCATTTTGAGACCAGTTGGAGTGAAATTAATGGTCTCATTTGTTTTTGTGAAAAATAATCAATATGAATGGATTTTAGTTCAAAAAAGTATAGGGCTAGTTGTATAATACAATTAGCCCTTTTTTATTCTCCTTGACTTTTTGGGATAAATGTGCTTATATGTGCCTATAACGTTGTACATTTTAATAACTCAATATAAGGAGAGGGAGATGAAGAAAGGAACTTTTTTGTCGGCTTTTTTGGCAATGGTGATGCTGTTTGGATTTTCCGGCAATGTTTTTGCGGCCGACCTCGTAACCGTGGTGCACAAGACATTTCGGGATTTCAATTATCCGCATGAGGAAAAAGTTGTCGGCATGGAAGTTCGCACTAAGGTTAATCATCAAGAGGGAGACAGAAAGAGCTCTGAGCCTGATATTGCTAGAAGGTGGCAAGCTTTTATTGAGGGAGGCCTTAAGAGGCATGCTTGGAAAGAAGATGGATTGGCAGTTGACGATGTTATTGCCAAAAAAATAGAAATTGTGATTGGACGGCGAACCGTTATCTTTATTCATCAATGCGAATTGCCGGCTAACGAAAAAACTTTTGCCGGCAGCAATGAGCTTGATTTCGTTGAAGAGGCGATTGAAAAAATGGAAGAATGCCTGACCTACGACATGAAATTGCAGTAGCTCTTGGAAAAAAGTCATCATTGAGCGCGGTTTGAAAGAACTGCGCTTTTTTATTTGGTAATTTTACCAAAAAGCGTCCGAGTTGAAAAAAAATCAGATATTGCTATACTAAATACAACTTATTATTATCTAATCTTATTATAAAAATATGTCAGAATTGCCAAAAGCTTATGATCCGTCTGCTTGTGAGGATGGGATCTACAAAAAATGGGAAGAGTCGGGGTTTTTTAATCCAGATAATTTAGATTTGCCGGCGGATGCACCGACTTACACTATTGTTTTGCCACCTCCAAATATTACCGCGCAATTGCACCTTGGTCATTCGGCGATGTTTTCGATTGAGGATCTTTTGATTCGTTATCATCGCATGCGCGGGTATCGGGCTTTGTGGATTCCTGGCACGGATCACGCGGCAATTGCGACGCAGAATGTGGTGGAGAAGAAGTTGTTAAAAGAACAGGGTCTGACTCGTCATCAATTGGGGAGAGAAAAGTTGATTGAACATGTTTGGGAGTTTTTGCGTGAGACACAAGCAACAATTTTACATCAAGCGCGCAAGATGGGTTCGTCGATGGATTGGTCGCGCGAGGCTTTTACCTTGGATGAACAACGGGAAAAGGCGGTACGCAAATTATTTGTCGATATGTATAATGAGGGCGTGATCTACAAAGGTGAGCGAATCGTCAATTGGTGCCCGCGTTGCAAGTCAACTTTGGCTGATGATGAAATGGAATATAAGAATCAAAGCGCAAAAATATATACTTTTAAATACAGTGAAGATTTTCCGTTTACGATTGCGACGACACGACCAGAGACCAAACTAGGTGACACAGCCGTGGCTGTGAATCCGAAAGATGAGCGGTATAAACAATATATCGGTCAAACTTTTGAGGTGGATTTTTGCGGACAGCCATTGGAATTGAAAATCATTGCCGATTGGGAAGTAGATATGGAATTTGGTACTGGCGCTCTGGGTGTAACTCCGGCGCATTCGATGGTGGATTGGAAAATGGCTGAGAATAATGATTTGGCAATAATTAAAGTGATCAATGAGGAGGGAAAGATTCACGACGGCTTTGGCGAGTATTCCGGCAAGACGGTTTTGGAAGCACGAGAAATGGTGGTGGCAGAATTAAAGAAGCGCGGATTATTAGTGAGTGAAGAAGAGATGGATAATAATCTGTCGGTTTGCTATCGTTGCGACACCGCAATTGAGCCTTTGCCATCGAAGCAATGGTTTGTTGATGTTGATAAAAAATTAGATAGACTGGGTGGATTGTCAATGAAAGAAAAAGCGATCTTGGTCGCGCAGGAAGGCGAGATAAAATTCGTGCCGCATCGTTTTGCGAAGCGCTATATGGATTGGATGAATAATTTGCACAACTGGTGTATTAGTCGTCAGATTTGGTTCGGTCATCGAATTCCGGCGTGGTATCGCACAAACAATGAAATTAACTCCCTCGCCCCGGCGGGAGAGGGTTGGGGTGAGGGGCAGACGGAGAGTGTTGAAATTTATGTTGGTATAGAAAAACCGGAAGGTGAAGGTTGGACACAAGACGAGGATTCACTTGACACCTGGTTCTCCTCTGGCATGTGGACTTTCTCAACTTTGGGTTGGCCAGATACTTTTGCTAATGGAGTAAAGTCGGGTGATTTGCAAAAATTCCATCCGACGCAAGTTTTGAATACCGGTTACGAAATTTTGACTTTGTGGGTGTCGCGCATGATTATGATGTCCTTGTTTGCCGTGGGCGAGATTCCTTTTGAGACTGTTTATTTGCATGGAATGATTTTGGATAATAACGGCAAAAAGATGAGCAAGTCCAAGGGTAACGGAATCGACCCGATTATTGTGATTGATAAATTTGGCACTGATGCAGTTCGTTTGTCATTGCTGATTGGTTCAACGCCTGGTAATGACACACGTATCGGTGAGGACAAGATTGAGAGTTATCGTAATTTTGTAAACAAGCTTTGGAATGTGTCGCGTTATGTTATTTCTAGCTATGATATACAAACCGTTGGCGATAAACTAAATTTTGAAAATTTAACCTTGTGGGACAAGTGGATCTTGTCAGAACTACGAAACGTGGCTTCTCAGGTTGAACAAAATTTAGTGAAATATGAATTTTCATTGGCGGCCGAGGAAATCAAGCGTTTTACTGTCGATGTTTTGGCTGATTGGTACTTGGAAGTAAGTAAGTTTGAAAAAAATCCGGAGAAAAATATTGTTCTCAATATTGTCTTGCGTGATTTGTTACGCTTGTGGCATCCGTTTATTCCCTTTGTGACGGAATATATTTGGGAGTATTTGGGTAATGAAAAGATGTTGATGATTGATAAATATCCTGACGCTCAGCAATATGACAAGGAATGGATTGGATTTTCCGATGATGGCGTTAATGATCAAATAAAGATGGTTCAGGAAGTAATTACTTCAATCCGTAATGCACGTAGCGAGAACAAAGTTGAGCCAACAAGAAAGGTTAAGGCGGTGATTTATGCCGGTGATAAATTGGAAATGATTAAGGCGCAGGCGGTTTTGATTAAGAGTTTGCGCACCGGTATCGAAGATTTGGAAATCGTCGAAACTGGCGAAGAATTAAGTGAGGCGATCTACGTGGTTGTCGGTGATGTAAAGATTTATTTGTTGGGAGCGATTGATAAGGAAAAGGAACAAGCACGAATTAACAAAGAGATTGAGAGACTAGAAAAATTTATTACTGCCTTGGAAGGAAAATTGAAAAATAAAGAGTTCGTCGATAAAGCGCCGAAAGAGGTGGTGGAGAAAGAACAGATGAAATTGGCAGAGGTGAAGGTGGAGTTGGAGAATCTTAAAAAGTAATAAAATAGCGCTATATAGTTCCCTCTCCTCTGCAGGAGAGGGGCAGGGTGAGGTAGAGCGGTCAAATAATATCAGATGTAGCATTTTTAATAATGCTCCCTCACCCCAGCCCTCTCCCGGCGGGGCGAGGGAGTTTAAATGTATGCCAGAATTGCCGGAAGTTGAGACAATTAAAAATGACTTGCGGGCGAAAATCGTGCGCAAGAAAATTACTGCCCTAGAGCTCACAAATAAAGGCAGTGTTCGTTTGACCAATGATTTTGAAAAAAAAATTGTGCAGGCCTTTTTCGTGGAGATAAACCGCAAGGGCAAACTTTTGATATTTAAATTAAGTGGCGGTGATTATTTATTGATTCATTTAAAGATGACAGGACAACTGATTTATCAGGCAAGACAGCGCGGTAAGGATATTTATATTGCCGGTGGTCACGGTCAGGAGATGGAAGATTTGCCAAATCGGCATACGCGAATAATTTTGCGCTTTGCAGATAACGCCAATCTTTATTTCAATGATTTACGTAAATTTGGCTATTGGCAATTAGTGAATGAGGCAGAGCTACAAAAAGTGCTAGCGAAGTATGGACCGGAGCCATTGGAGAAGGAATTTAAGAAAAAATATTTACAAAAGATATTTCAAAAAACGAGTCGTCTAATCAAGGCGGTGCTTTTGGATCAGAGCTTGATTGCTGGGATCGGTAATATTTATGCTGATGAGATTTTATTCGCGGCAGCAGTACGTCCAGATCGTCGTGCGGCTAGTTTGTCTGAAGGGGAAATTGAAGAGATTTGGAAGAATTCCAGAACGGTAATTAAAAATGCCATTAAATATCGAGGCACGACTTTTAATAATTACCGTGACGCGGAAGGGCGCAAGGGTAATTATGTTCAGAAATTAAAAGTTTATGGTCGCAAAAATTTGCAGTGTTTGCGTTGCGGCCATAAAATAATTAAACAAAAAATCGCCGGGCGGGGGACGTCTTATTGTGAATGGTGTCAGAAATAACTCCAATAAAAAATTTTTGAGAAAAAGAAAAAAATGCTATAATAAATATATAATAAATTTGTAAAAATAATTTTATGTTCAAATCTTTGAAATCGAAAACTATTTTCCGGATTCCGACGGTGGCACTTATTGCTGCGGTAGCTGTTTTGGCGGGTGGGGCGGTTGTTTGGGGGGTGATGGTTTCGGACACGTTTACCAGCACCAGTAAGGTGGCCGCGACTTGGCAGACGACGGTGGCGACTAGCACGGGGGAGGTGACTTTGAAGGAGCAGAGTTGTGACAATGGTCCTTGGTTTTGTGCTGATACTGCGGTTTGTACAAGCACTTTGGCTGATGGTAATGGCTTGCTGGTTGCTCGGACGGATGTTTCGCCAAATATGTGGAAAAATGTCGACACTGCTTGCGACCCGCCACAATGCTCAATTACCGGAGGGCAAACAGATAATCTGGTTGCTGACAATACAGTTATCTTTGGAGCCACTTATCCAGCACGTGAAGCTTGCAAGGCGCTAGGTGGTCGCTTGCCAACCAAGGATGAACTTAGTTGTATATACACCAATAGAGCAACTTTTGGTAATAATTTTATATCTAGTGGTTATTGGTCTTCTACGGAGAGTAGCGCTGCGTATGCCTGGCTCGTCTTTTTTAATACTGGAACGCCAAACCCCAACTTTAACAAGTCTATCGGATATTACGTCCGTTGTGTTCGGGGGTGGTCAAATTAGGTTTAGGGTTTTAGTAATTTGGTATTTAAAACATGGATATGATATTTACCTATTAAAAATTTCTAAACTGTGATTAATGTGATTTTTATGATTTGTGCGGTAATAAAAATTTATTAACATAATTATAGTTAAGGTATAAACTAAATGGTTACGTGATACTTTTTAGTGGAATGTATGGCAAAGATTTTACACAAAAACTTAATATTTTTCGTTTTCGGATTTTTGTTGTTTAGTTTTGTCATGGCCGGAAAGACACAGGCGGCTACTTATTTCAACCAAGGCACCCTCCTTTCCACGAATATTCTCTCCGGCGTTTCCAGTGTTTATGTCCTGACTATATTTAACGCCACCACCACCATCCCCGCCAGTACGACAGTTAGCGTCCAATTCTCCCAAGACGGTACGAATTTTTTTAACGCTTCCAATACCGCCTGGGCATGGACTTCGCTAGCCAGCGGAACAAATGCTATTAATTTAATCGGATTTAATTGGGTAGGGGCGAATTTTTATTATAAATTAAAACTGGAATCTACCGCTTCAACTACGTCGCCGACAGTGCAAGACGTGGCCGTGAATTACAATGATACGCCATTCATTCCCACGGTAACAACCAATTCAGAATATGTCTATTCCCGATACGAAGCCTGGTTGGACGGAACAATCACCGCTACCAATGGAGAAAATGCCGATCAAAGAGGCTTTGAATGGGGAACCAGCACAGGCAGTTACATAGTCGGCTCCGCCATCGAATCTGGTAATTATGCCATAAATAGCATTTTTCAAATGAAGATAGCGCAATTTCAGCCAGGCACCACCTACTACTACCGCGCCAAAGCCCACAACAGCATCGGCTGGGGCTATGGCAGTGAGAGGAGTTTTACCACTCCGGCTGTGCCTGCTTATTCTAGCCAAGGCACCCTCCTTTCCACGAATATTCTCTCCGGCGTTTCCAGTGTTTATGTCCTGACTATATTTAACGCCACCACCACCATCCCCGCCAGTACGACAGTTAGCGTCCAATTCTCCCAAGACGGTACGAATTTTTATAACGCCTCCAATACCGTCGGGGCATGGACTTTGCTAGCTAGCGGAACAAATGCGATTGATTTAGTCGGATTGAATTTTGTGGGCGCAAATTTTTATTACAAATTAAAATTGGAAACCACCGCTTCAACTTCATCGCCGACAGTGCAAGATGTGGCGGTAAATTACAACGATACGCTCGTTATTCCCACGGTAACGACCAATTCAGAATATGTCTATTCCCGATACGAAGCCTGGTTGAATGGCACAATCACCGCGACGAACGGAGAAAATGCCGATCAAAGAGGTTTTGAATGGGGAACAAGCACGGGTAGTTATATAGTTGGCTCAGCTGTCGAATCTGGTAACTACGCCATAAACACTAGCTTCCAAATGAAGATAGCGCAATTTCAGCCAGGCACCACCTACTACTACCGCGCCAAAGCCCACAACAGCATCGGCTGGGGCTACGGCGGTGAGCGGAGTTTTACGACTCCCGAAGGACCTAGATATTCTAATTATGGTGTATTTTTGTCGAATAATTATTTAAGCGGTATAACGGCGGATTCGATAAATTATTTTGGCTATAATGTGTCGTCTTTGCCGGCGTCAACAACGATTAGTGTTCAGTTTAGTCAAGATAATACGAATTGGTATAATGCTTCTGGGACATTATGGGCTTGGCAAAGCATGTCGAGCGGATATCACTTGTCAACATCGACGGCGATAAGTCTGTCCAGCCTATCCTGGTCTGGTTCGAATTTTTATTACAAAATAAAATTTGAAACATTAATCAGTACCAGCACGCCAGTGCTTGATGCTGTGGGATTGATTTACTATATATTGCCTAGCGTTACAACAGCATCGTCAACCCAGGTCGCCTCCAAAATTTTAACGGCGAACGGTGTCATTAATTCTGTCGGTTCCGATCCGGTCACTGTCAGAGGATTTAAATATGGTCTCACGGCGACCAGCACTTGGACGGTTTCTGAGTCGAGTAATTATCCAGTTGGGCCTTTTAAGATGCAAATTCCAAATTTAAGTCCTAATACGATGTATTATGTTAGAACCTTTGCGACTAATGAGGGCGGTACAGCTTATGGAGCATATATTTCTACCACCACAATGTCTCAACAAACTGGCAGTTCGATGATGTTTAATAAAAATTTGAAATTTAACAAAAATTTGAATTTTCGATAGGTAATAAAACTGATGTAAATATAGCAAGAATATGGTATAGTTTCTTTTGTTAAATTTTTTGTGAAAAAGGAAAAAAATGGTATAATAATCCTATCTGTGGATAAAGAGACCCAGTCATTAAAATAGAGTTAAAAACAAAAGCAAAATAAAAACAGACAGAAAACAAAAATATTTAATTTTACAACGAACTCAGATTAATTAAATATTTCTTCATGCGCATCCCCATGCTTTTGAGAAAGAATAATATAAAATTAGCGAAGCTAATACCATTTTTTGTTTTGGTATTAGGTTTTTTTGTATTTAAGGGTGTTTTGGCGGCGAATTATTGGGTAACTGATCCCGCTAGTTGTCCTTCGACTAATCAAACTTATTATCCAGGGCAAAATTGTGATGATTTAGATATTTGCGGCACGCTTTCTGGTAATATTGCACAATGTTATGATACAGATACTATTAATCCACCGGTAGCAGGTGGCACTTCCAATACGATTTATTCCGGTGCTTTGCCGGGTGGATATATTTTGGATTGTTTTGCTACCGATTCTAGTGCGAGTGGTGGTTATTGTAGTAATAATGGTGATTGGTGGTGTAATGCCAGCTCTACTTGTACAACAGTGCATCGTAAAACTGATTGTGCGGCTAATCAGGCAGGTGTAGCGACTTGTGGCACCTGTAGCACTGGTTACGAGTATTGTGACGGTTCTTATGTTGACGGCAATGGTTGCGAAGTGCAGATTGGCGTGACGGCAACAGGAACTAATGCGCACTATGAAACCGGTTGCGCAGCGACCTGTAATACTAACTATTTTGATTGTAATGCTGAAGGTCCAGCCTTGACTGATGGTTGTGAAATCCATAACGGCGCTACCTGTGTCAGTCCGAGCGGTTTGATTGGCGAATATGATAATTGCAGCGGTTTGGATGGTTATTGTCGAGTGAATGCGAGCTATTTTGAAACCGGGGTGAATGTTCGCTATGCCACCAGCTCATCATTGCTCTGGGGTACTCAATACGGCAGCGGCAATCTGATGGAATTATCGGCTAGCAATACTCCGGGGGGGATTTTTACAATTACCAATGATGGACGAGTGGGAATTGGGACTAGCACTTTGGGCGCTAATAATATGTTGACTGTCGGTTTAGATGCTGGTAGCCAGTTTATTGTGAGCAAGTCCGGTGTGGTGACTGGTGGTAGTTGGCAGGCCGGCATTATCGGCTTGGCTTACGGTGGTACTGGTCTTAACCTGGCTAGTTCGACCGGTTTTTTATATTTAAGCAATGGCACCTCAACGGCGACGACAACGATTCATATCGGCAATACTGATTTAGCTGTTGCCAATACGGGCGGTTCGACACTTTTGTCTTATGTTGGCAACACAATTACGCTAGATACGGCCGGAAATTGGATGGGAACGGTGGAAGGGATTGACCTGAGTGCGGCATCGAACACTTGGGATGCTACAACTGATTTGGTCAATGCTAGTTCATCAAGCTGGACTATGGCTTACGATGTTATTGCTGCTAGTTCATCTGAATGGTCAAATAAAGTTTCTTCACAGTGGACAACTAGTGGCTCGGATATTTACTACAATACCGGCAACGTTAGTATTGGGACTACAAGCTCAAATTACAAATTATCAATAATTGGTAACACGGCTATTTCTAGCACCTCTAATCAGTTGACCTTGATTGATTCTACCGATCCGGCTAATTATGCGTATTTCTCAAAGGAGAGTGCGAGTAATAATTTGTTTTTGTATAATACGATTTTAAAACAACCAACAAGTACATGGATAGCTAGAGACTCAAATAGGAATTGGCAATCCATTGCTATGTCCGCTGACGGTACCAAGCAAACAGCGACAGTTTATGGTGGTCAAATTTATACTTCTACCGATAGTGGCGCCACTTGGACTCCCAGAGATTCAAATAGAAATTGGAGGAGAGTGGCTATGTCTTTAGATGGTACTAAGCAAACAGCGGTGGTTAATGGTGGCCAAATATATACTTCTGCTGATAGTGGCGCCACTTGGACTCCCAGAGATTCAAATAGGGGTTGGTATGGAGTGGCTATGTCCGCTGATGGCACCAAACAAACAGCTACAGATTGGAGTCCTGGGCAACTTTACACTTCTACTGATAGTGGCGCCACTTGGACTCCCAGAGGCCCAAGTAGTTATTGGATTAGCGTAGCTATGTCCGCTGATGGCACAAAGCAAACTGCAGTCCCTAATGGTGGGCAAGCCTACACCTCTACTGATAGTGGCGTAACTTGGACTGTCAGGGGATCATATGTTAGCTGGCTTGATGTCGCAGTGTCTATTAATGGTGTTGTTCAAGCAGGTGTCGGTAATGGATACCCTAATTACGCGTCCACTGATAGTGGAGTAACTTGGACTCCAGGGACTCTGCCGTCATATGCATGGAAAGGAGTGGCTATGTCTTCAGACGGTATTAGACAGACATTGGTATCAAGCAATGGTCCAATATATGCCTCAATTGACAGTGGTGCAAATTGGACTACAAAAGACTCAACTCGTTCATGGCAAAGTGTGGCTATGTCTGCTGACGGAACTAAACAAACAGCAGTGGTTTACGGGGGTCAAATTTATACCTTTGCAAGTAATGAGGCAAAACAACAAATAGCACTAATTAATTCCAAATCCTCCACCGACCCAACTGAATACGGCATCAACACCTTCGGCAACACCAACGGCCGCACAGTGTTAGACGGATTATCACTAAGATTTAATATTGGCGGAGTAGAAAAGATGCAATTAAATTCTACCGGTTTAGCGATTGGCACTACCACTGCATCACAAATGTTAACTATCGGTTCCACGACTGGCGCCCAATTCCTAGTCTCCAGTACTGGCGTTGTCACTGCTGGCACTTGGAATGGTTCAGCGCTTACCAATACCTACATCGCTTCTAGCTCAATTTGGAATACAACGACAAACACAGTCAACGCGAGTTCATCAAACTGGACTAGTGCATATAATATTATTAATGCGAGTTCTACTGATTGGCAAAATACTTATAATACCGTCAACACCAACACTTGGCTTGCTGACGCGGACTTTGCCGCTAACGGTCTAATGGTTCGCACCGCCGCTGGTACTTATATCAACCGTACTACCACTGGCACCGCTAATCAAATTGTCGTCACTAACGGCGATGGTGTCTCTGGCAACCCAAGCTTCGGTCTCGCCAGCGCAGTCTATCTCGGCACCAGCGGTCTAATTGGAAGCGATAGTAATAATTATGTTGATTTTAACACAGCGAATCAGATTGGGTTTAAGGCGAATGGAGCGATGCGGATGGTGTTAAATAGTAGTGGCTATTTAGGAATCGGCACTACATCGCCGTCGCAAATGTTATCTATTGGCGCGACGTCTTCCCAACAATTTCTCGTAAACAACATTGGTCAAGTTATTGGTGGGGCGTGGATGGGTTCTGCAATTACTAATACCTATATCGCCTCTAGTTCGATTTGGAATGCCACTACTGTTACTGTCAACGCCAGTTCAACAAATTGGACCAGTGCTTATAATATCGTTAACGCCAGCTCATCCTCTTGGCTCTATGATGCTAAATTTGCTACCAATGGTCTAATGGTGCGCACAGCTAACGGTGTCTATACATCACGAACGGCAACCGGTACGGCTGATCAAATTTTTGTTACGAATGGCGATGGTGTGAGTGGCAATCCAACCTTCGGATTAGCCAGTGCTGTTTATCTTGGAGCAGCTGGCAAACTAGGTCGAGATGCGGATAATTTAGTTGATTTCTCAATTGATAATCAAATAACTTGGCGAACAAATGCGATTAATCAGATGGTTTTGAATTCCAGCGGTTATTTAGGAATCGGCACAACTACGCCATCAAATGCTTTAACGGTTTTGTCATCAAATGGTGCCCAATTGAGATTGGCTTACGATGCTAGTAATTACGCCGAGTTTGCGGTTGATAATACTGGTCAACTTTCTATTGGCTCAAACGGTTTCCAGACTACCATAGTTGGCGCTGGAGATGAATCTTTTCGGGTTGATGCAGCTGGAAATATAATAATCGGAACTTCAACAGCTTTGGCGAAACTAACTCTTTGGGGGACGTCTGGAATGGATTTGCTAAATATTGCTAGTTCGACTGGTAGCTCATTATTTGTTATTAAGCAAAATGGTTATCTGGGCATTGGCACCACGTCGCCATCGCAAATGTTAACTGTTGGTAATAATAATCAATTTACAGTTTCTTCTGCTGGTTTTGCAACAACAACTGGTCTTTATAGTAGTGGCCAAGGTATATTTGCGAGAATTCCAGTTGGTTCAAATGTTGGCGACGGGTCATTATACATTAATCCTTCCGCTTATGCGGTTGGAAGTGTGGTCTCTTGGTCTGCGAAGTCCGCTTGGAATGCCCCTGATATCGGTGATCAGGCTTCGCCTACATTTATTGATTTAGATTCAGATGGTGATCTTGACTTGATGATTGGTGAAACCAATGGACAAGTTTTGGCCTATGAGAATACCGGATCTAGCCTTAATCCATCTTGGACGCCTCATGCGGGATGGGATGCTCCTGCGCAAGACAATAATACTTCGCCAGCTTTTACTGATTTAGATAACGATGGTTTAGTGGATATGTTGATAGGCAGAAATGATGGTTCGTCTTATGCATATAGAAATACTGGAACATTGTCCGCACCAGTCTGGACAAGACAGGCAGGATGGGACTTGTTAGACATTGGGACAATGGCCGCTCCGGTTTTCGTTGATTTGGATAATGACGGTGATAAAGATTTATTAGTTGGTGAGGCTTCTGGAATTGCGTATGGTTATAAAAATACAGGTACAGTATTCGCACCGACTTGGTCAGCTTTTGCAAGCTGGGATGCTCCCGATATTGGTGGTTTCGCCGCACCGACTCTGGCTGACTTAGATGGAGACGGAGATTTGGATTTGATTATTGGCGATTCAAGTGGTGTATCATATGGTTATGAGAATACGGGCACTATATCTAATCCAACATGGACAGCTCATTCTTCTTGGAATACACCGGATATTGGAACTTATGGTAGCCCGACCTTTGCTGATCTGGACAATGATGGTGACAAAGATTTGCTTATTGGTTCTGCTGGTGGCGATGGCATTTCTTATGCCTATGAAAATACCGGCACTATTGGAGGAATAGTCAATACACTTTTTGGAGTAGCTGTCGATGGTTCAGAAAAGTTTAGAATTAACGCCCAGGGGAATGTAATAGCCAATGGTTCGTTGACGTTAAGCGGAGGCATTACGGCCACTGCTAATATCGGCGTGAGTGGGGCTGCTCTTTCGATAAACCAAAATGGTCTTGGCAAAATTGTTGATTTTAAAGATGGCGGAAATTCAGTTTTTGTAATCCAAGATGGTGGGTATGTTGGCATTGGCACCACTACTCCAGATCGAAAATTGTCAGTCATGGGTTCAGTTGGTATTGCCAGCACTTCCAATCAATTAACTTTGATTGATTCCGCTGATTCTGCTAATTATGCCTATTTCTCCAAAGAAAATGTAAGTAGTAATTTTTCTTTATATAATACAGTGACAAAGCAAGCAACGAATACATGGACGGCTAGAGAGACAACTAGAAATTGGTATAATGTTGCCATGTCAGTTGATGGTGTCAAGCAAGCCGCGGTGGCGTTTGGCGGACAAATCTATACTTCAGCCGATAGCGGGGCAACTTGGACAGCGCGGGATTCAGCCCGTAATTGGTATGGTGTTAGCATGTCGGCTGACGGCGTCAAACAAACAGCCGTGGTTAATGGCGGACAAATTTACACTTCAACCGATAGCGGGGCAACTTGGACACCAAGAGATTCAGCCCGTAATTGGTATGGTATTAGCATGTCGGCTGACGGCACCAAACAAACAGCCGTTGCAAATGCCGGACAAATCTATACTTCAACTGACAGTGGTGCGACTTGGACAGCGCGGGACTCGGTGAGGGATTGGTACAGTGTAGTCATCTCGGCTGACGGTACCAAACAAACAGCTGTAGTTTTAGCCGGTCAAATCTATACGTCAACCGATAGTGGTGCAACGTGGACAGCACGTGATTCAGTGAGAGATTGGTATGATGTAGCGATGTCTACTGACGGCACCAAACAAACAGCCGTTGATAGCGGAGGTCAAATCTACACCTCAACCGACAGTGGTGTTGCCTGGACAGCTAGGGATTCGAACAGAAGTTGGGCGAGCGTGGCGATGTCCGCCGACGGTGTCAAGCAGGTTGCAGTGGATTACAACGGACAAATTTATGCCTCAGCAGATTATGGCGCAACGTGGTCAGCTAGAGAATCAAGCCTAAGTTGGTCTGGTGTGGCGATGTCGGCTGACGGTACCAAACAAACGGCAGTAGTTTGGAATGGACAAATTTATACTTATGTAGGTAGTGAAACCAAACAGCAGATTGCTTTTATTAGCTCGAAAGCGAGCCTAGATCCAAGTGAATACGGCATTAACATTTTTGGCAACACCAACGGTCGCACAGTTTTGGACGGATTATCACTTAGATTTAACATCGGTGGAGCGGAGAAGATGCAATTGAATGCTAATGGTAATCTTGGCATTGGTACGACCACCTCAACGTACAAATTAACCGTTGTTGGTGGCACGGGAGAAAATCTATTACAAATAGCGACTTCGACAAATGCTGGAATATTTATAATTAATGCCAATGGAAATGTTGGTATCGGCACCACCACTCCAGCTCACAAGCTAACTGTTGCCGGTGGCACAGGTATCATTAGCGCTTCTAGCCAATTAACTTTAATTGATTCAACTGATTCGACCAATTATGCTTACTTTTCCAAAGAAAATGCTAGCAATAATTTTTCTTTTTACAATACAGTAATAAAGCAACCAACTAGCTCTTGGATAGCTCGAGATTCGTCAAGAACCTGGCAAGACGTCGCTATGACTACTGATGGCACAAAACAGACAGCCGTAGTTGAAGGGGGTCAAATTTATATTTCAGCAGACAGCGGCGCGACCTGGACAGCTAAGGATGCAAGCAGAGATTGGGTTAGCGTGACCATGTCTGCTGATGGTGTTAAGCAAACAGCGGTAGTTTTTGGTGGTCAAATATATGTATCAGCAGACAGTGGCGCGACCTGGACAGCCAAGGATTCAACTAGGAATTGGCGCAGTGTAGCCATGTCCGCTGACGGCACAAAACAAACAGCCGTAGTTGACGGAGGTCAAATTTATATTTCAGCAGACAGTGGCGCGACCTGGACAGCCAAAGATTCAAATAGGGATTGGCGCAGTGTGGCTATGTCCGCTGACGGCACCAAACAAACAGTGGTAAATAATTTGGGTCAAATTTATATTTCAGTAGACAGCGGCGCGACCTGGACGGCCAAGGATGCAAGCAGAGACTGGGTTAGCGTGACCATGTCTGCTGATGGTGTTAAGCAAACGGCGGTAGTTTGGGGTGGTCAAATTTATATTTCAGCAGACAGTGGCGCGACCTGGACAGCCAAAGATTCAAATAGGGGTTGGCAAGATGTTGCCATGTCGGCTGACGGCACTAAGCAAACGGCAGTAGTTTGGGGTGGTAAAATGTATATCTCAATTGATTCTGGTAGCACCTGGATGGAAAATGATTCTGATAGAAATTGGCAGAGCTTTACTATGTCCGCCGATGGTTCAAAGAAAGTCGCCACAGTTTATAATGGACAAATTTATACTTATGTAGGCAGTGAAACGAAGGAGCAGATTGCTGTTATTAATTCTAAGTCAAGCGCTAATTCGGCAGAATACGGTATCAACACTTTCGGCAACACTAACGGTCGCACAGTTTTAGACGGACTAACACTGAGATTTAATATCGGTGGAGCGGAGAAGGTGCAATTGAATGCAAACGGCTACCTCGGCATCGGCACCACCTCACCACAATCAAAACTAACTGTCTACGGTGATGCTCTCCTAGAAGGCTCTAATCGTTATTTAAATTTTGGTACCGCGACGGGTACAGCTGGTTATGGTTTTTATGATAACGCTGGCACGATTCAGTTAAAACATGCCAGTGGCGCTTGGGGTAATTTGCCAAACTTGGTTGCTTCTGGCACAGCTGGCTATATTCCATATTTTGCTACCAATGGCAACGCCTTAACGGCGACTTCGGCTTTATTTGTGGCTAGTGATGGGAAGATTGGGATTGGAACGACTAGTCCAAGTGCCAAGCTGGATATTTGGGGTAATTTAAATGTGGCCACTGGAACTGTACCGACGCTATATGTTGATACGGCAACAAACAGGGTAGCGATTGGCAAGGCAGTATCCGAACTGATGACTACGCTTGATGTTGGCGGATATATGTCCGTGTCTAACCAGATTAATATTAGAGGCGCTTGGACGCAGTTTCAGGCCACGGACGCAGATGCTGACTTAGAGTTTAAAACTGCGGCTGGAAATGGAGCGGTTATATTTACTGTTAATGGCGCAACCAAAGCTTTGACCGCATATCAAAATGGTAATATCGGTATTGGCACCACGACCCCTTCTTACATGCTTACTGTTGGCGCGACTAGTTCGCAACAATTTCTAGTTAGCAATGTCGGCGCTGTTACTATTCCAGGTGGACTCACTTTCTCTGGTGCCAGCTCTAATATTGCCCTGGGCTCTAATTATCTCTCTGGCGACGGTGGTGATGAGGGAATATATATTGATAATGCAGGCAATGTTATGATGGGTACCACGACCGCATCGGCAAAATTAAGTCTCGACGGATTGATGTATGTCGGTGGCACCGGCACCTCAACGATTACTAGTAATCTTCAAGTTCTAGGTGCACTGAAAGTGGGCAATGCTTCAACTTATATCGACACCAATAGTATTACCTTTAGTGCCGGCGCTACGATTAATAGTAATAGTAGCATCAATTTAAATCCGGGCGCGACTAGTACGGTTAATATTGGTGGCAATGGACTAGTTTTGACTGGGACTAGTACTATGCCGACAGCTCCAACTGAAGGTCAATTTTCATATAATAACAGAACGAAAAAGATTTCCTACTATACTGGAACCGACTGGAAGGAAGTTAAAGATGGGGAGGGTGTTAGTTTTGGCACTAAAGAAGGTAATAAAACCACAGGAGCCAGTCCTTATTCAGTTGCCACCGGTGATCTTAATAATGATGGGTATATTGACTTAGCGGTTGCGAATTATGCTTCTAATACGGTCTCTACTTTTTTAAATAATGGCAATGGTGCTTTTACTGACAAGGTTGATAACGTTACTGGATTAAATCCTTATTCGGTTGCAATTGGAGATATTAACAATGATGGCTATGCGGACTTGGCGGTGGCGAACAGTAACTCGGCAACTGTCTCGACTTTTTTGAACAATCGTAACGGAACTTTTTCCGCCAAGGTGGATAAAACCACGGGCACCAGCCCATACTCGGTAGCAATCGGCGATTTAAATAACGATGGCTACGCTGACTTGGCGGTGGCAAATTATGGTTCTATTACTGTTTCGACTTTCATAAACAGCACAACGACTCCAGGAACATTTGCCGTCAAGGTGGACAACACGACAGGCACTAATCCTTATTCAGTGGCGATTGGCGATTTAAATAACGATGGCTACGCTGACTTGGCGGTGGCAAATTATGGCTCGGCTACTGTCTCAACTTTCTTAAATAATCGCAATAGCACTTTT
>JAHILH010000003.1 GCA_018897195.1 Patescibacteria group bacterium | reverse complement strand
TCACGGATACCGTTGTAGCCGTCAACGACGATTGATTGCGGAGAGCCAGCGAAATGTTTTTCTTGATACCAGCGCAAAGCGGAATAATGGTTGGGATTTTGCATTATGCGGATAGCGATGGCATCGGGAGAGGTTTGGGCAGATGCGGAAGATAAAATAAACGCAAATATCCCTAATATAATTGTATATAGTAATTTATTTTTCATAGGCTATGGCAGTTCCGCCATGGCGGATAAATCTCACTTGCAGCAGATTATTTTTCAAGCTCTCTTTCGACCATTTTCGACAAATCATCAATATTGATTTCTCCCAACACTTCTTGATCATTTACATAAAGAAACGGCACACCGGTAATATCAAGAGCATTAGCTTCGACAATATTATCATTAACTTCTTTTTGATATTTAAGAGTTTTCAGACAATTATCAAACTTACCTTCATTCAAATTCAACCCCTTAGCCAATTCGATAAATTTATCATTATTTAACTGGCTACTGTTTGCAAAAAGCAAATCATGATACTCCCAAAACTTTCCCTGTTCATTGGCGCAGCGTCCAGCCAAACTCGCTTGAAAAGAATTAGAAGAGGTCTTGCTCTCGGGATAATCTTTCCAAATCAAGCGCACCCTGTCTTTGTATTTTTCTAATATCTGCTTTAAAACTGTTTCTTGTTTATGACAAATACCACATTGAAAGTCTGAAAAAATTACCAAAGTCACCGGCGCTTGCACAACACCCAAGGACGGATCACTTTTGGATATAATCGGTCCAGACAACATATCTTTCAAGTCTGGATTTTTGGTCATAAACGGATCATCATTTTTGTAGTCATTATTCAGATAAACTTTGTCTACGCGCGCATCTTTTGCAAAATTATCATTAAAAAACTTTTCCGTCAACGACATACTGGCAAGACAATAAAAAACAAACAAAAAAACCAGAACCAAAATTGAGGCACTTACAAAAAGAGGAATAGAAAATTTTTCTTTTTTAGACATATTATTATAGTCTTTCAACCGTCATCCCCGCGAAAGCGGGGATCCAGGTACCTCGTAGATTATTTTCAATATAAGGAAAATTAAAATTTACAAAGTATTTATTATGATTAATATTTTTGTTAAGATTTGTCTCAATAATTATGTATCAATAGTCCGTGGCGCCTGGATTCCCGCCTTCGCGGGAATGACAGATAACTACTCTTTGTCCCAATAGGCACTATTAATCTTCCAAGCACCATCCTCCTTAACGACATTAACGGTAATGTCTTGATTAAACACCTTGGAAACATTTGCAGTGGTCATTGTCGCTTCTCGACGCCTTGTTTTCACCAAAACAGTCGCTTGCCCTAATTCATCATTAAAATTTTTCGTCTCTACTACGACTGCCTTTGTAGTAATCCCGTAATAAATATCATTATTTACCTTTGTTTGTTTCGACACGTAGTCATCGGCCCATATTTGCATACTACGACTCATAAATATTTTTAGATCCACCATATTACTAAAGCCAGCCTGATTGGAATAAGTTCCAAAACGCTCGGCAAAAGAGGCAGCCATTTTTTCAACATCACCCTTGCTAATCCTTTTCAGCACAAGTGGCTTTTTAACAATCTCTTTAACAACAACTGAACTGCTTGTGGCTGTTTGCTGAATCGGTTTAGCAATCGACGCGCTATTGTTTTCCAGCGGCAAATTTGTCACTACTGGTTTTCGCAAAAAATTCAATAAAAAAAATGCTAAAAAAGCCAACAACAAACCGCCAAGCAATAAAAGTAATATTTTTATTTTTTTCTTAAAATCTTCATGCATAACTCTTTTATAATTTTAAATTTTAGATATCGATATCAGAAACACCATCTCCGTCAGCATCAGCCTCACTCGGATCCATACTAGCTGCAAATTCCTTCTTAGCCTCTTCAATCTCTAATAATTGGCGCGGATCCGTAGTAATTAACTGATCCTCGGTATAGGACGCAACAATCTTGATGGCGGCATGCTTTTGGCCCGCGAAAAAAATACCCTCACCCACTCCCGATTCTAACAATAAATATTTCTCACCCTCGGTCAACATAAAAGTTTTTTGCAACAAGTCAATTGAAGCTGATGACTGCTTCAATAACAAGCGCAAAGCGGAGTTAGTAATAATCGCCTGTCCATAAGGTGAGCCCAAAAAGTCATTCACATCCTGCGTAATTGTCGTTACGCCCAAATAATATTTACGACAACGCTTCACGAGCGCATGAATAAACTTGGCAGAGTCTTCATTTTGCATCAACCACCAGGCCTCATCAATAACCAAAATACGTTTTTTTAACTGACTGCGCACTACATTCCAAATATAATTAACAATCATATAAATTGCGATCGGTCTCAACTCATCTTCCAAGTCACGTACCGAAAAACAAACCAGCTGATTATTCATCTCCACTGTAGTCTGACTATTGAACAAGCCGGAAAAAGTACCTTGCGTAAATTTCATCAAACGTAAGGCCATATTTTCACCACCCTCCATACCCTCAAGCACATCCTGTAAGTCTTGCATCGTGGGCGGATCAATCTTTGATAAGTCACAATCAGGGGTAATGTCTTTTTTGGCATACACCTCCAACAAGGCTTGATCCAAAACTGAATCTTCTTCGTGAGTCAAGGTTCCAAGCATCAAACGCAAAAGACCCTTCACGGTGATTACCGCACTACGGATAATATCAGACGGTCTTGAATCGCCACCGATTGAACGTGGCAAGTCAAAAGGATTAATCTTGCTCTCCGACGACAACGACACGCCAATATAAGTACCGCCTACCGCGTCAGCCAAATGTTTGTATTCATATTCCGGATCAATAACAATCACGTCGGTGCCCACCATTAATGAACGTAAAATTTCTAATTTGATAGCATAACTTTTACCAGCACCGGAAGCAGCGAAAACGATTGCATTAGGATTCTCCAGGCCAAATCGGTCAAATAAAATCAAACTATTGTTATGACGATTGATACCATACAAAATACCGCTATTTGAGGTCAGCTCACTAGACACAAAAGGGAAAGAGGTCGCTACCGGTGATGAATTCATATTGAAATTAATATATAATTCATCATTACAAAGTGGCAAAGTTGAATTAAAACCCTGCTCTGATTGATAAAAAACTCTCTTTGAATACACCAGGCGTGAACCAAAAATATTTTCAATATCAGAAATCATTTTTTCCAACTCAACTTCTGATTCATTATAAACGGTCACATACAAGGCAAACTGAAAAAATTTCTCAATTCCCTGCGTCAATGCATCGCGCAAGTCTTCAATATCACGCAAAGCTGTCTCACGCAAAGGATCGCGCGCTGCTCCTTTCTCAGCATCAGAAATAATCTGTGCCTCCAAGACACCAACCTTCTTTTTTAACTGCTTTAAAATCACATCAGAGCGAATCGGATAAAAAAACATAGCTACGTCAAAAGCCGTATTCAGATTAATAATCGGCGCAAACCAACCGACGCTAATATAGCGCGGATAAGACACCACGAATATAGTACTGGCATAACGATCACCTAGACGCACTGATTTTGAATCAATCTTTAAAGAAGCTGGGGAAATCAAGTCAATTACTGAAATCGTTCCTTGTCGGTATGCCTTCTCCTCCTCAATAAATTCACGCGTCTCAACGATAACTTTTTCATCATTCACTGGCGCAACCTTATTTTTAATATTATTTTGTTGTTGTCTTTGTAAATCCATGTCTAATTTTTATTTTCTAATCAATTCTCAATTTTCCAACATCCACCATCTCCTGACTCTTGGCTGTTGTTGGATTGTAGGTATTATAATACAATTCTATCAAACTTTGCGTATCTAGAACAGCCATGCCTAAACCGATAGAACTAAGCCCATTCAAGACATTGTCCACTCGCTTCATCAAGTCTGCCTTTCTTCTCTGAAACTTTTCTTCCTTCATTCTAATTAATATTGCCGGCTTAAGAACCTCAGACAATCTTGTCACAAATCCCTTTTGTTTATCAGAAAGTGGATTATACGGCACGACAACGTAAAAACTTTTTTTCATAATCTTGCTCATGGAAATAAGCTCACCAACATATTGAACATAGTCAGCTGTTTGAATCTTCAAAAGTTCGTTCGTCTGTTCTTTTTCTATTTTGCGAATACTGTCTAAATAAGCGTCAATATTCAACTCGCGCGACTGAATTACTACCTGTAGAGGAAAATCTATGTTATTCAAGAAGCCAACGTAAGCCGAGATAATCGCATTCTGCTCGTCCTCACTCTTTAGGGCAAAATTAATACTAGAAACCAAAATAACCGCCCGTAATGTTCCATCGCGCAAAACTACCACATTATCCTTTATTTCCGCAATATCCAAATACTGCTGAGTTGACCCAGCTATCCGACTTCCTGCTAATTTGCTTTTTTGATTTGGCACAATAATGTCACAAATTTTAAACGGCAAGTTTAAAATTTTAAATAATTTAATTAATAATAGGCCTTTTTTGCCCAACTGATTTTATTTCTGAACCACCTTCTTTTTTCTCACCGCGATAACTTCCCTGCGTATCAACTACCAATGATAATTCATTCAAGCGCGATGAACTAAAACCTGTTTTATAATAAATTTCCTCATTTTTTGTTACTATCTCTGGTTCATCAACAATAAAATCCTTGCCAAAGCTTTTATTCCACACACGCAAAGCGGGTCTTTTTAAGGTTTGTAAAAAATTCAAAACAAAAAAATGGAAAGGCATGCTGTTCACTCTAACAAAGGCAAATGAACCAAAAATAAACACGTCCAAGATGCTAAAAAAAACAAAAGCGGAAAAATCAAAAATCTTCCAAGACAGAGCAATCAACATTGAGCCCGCAATTAAAATCAAAAACTGCCGGGATGTAATCGGCCCGATTATCTTATCTTCAACATCAATAAATTGTGGAACGGTAAATTGTTGCATATACTATTTATCTCCCTAAAATCTTAAATTCTTATTCAAATCCATGATAGCCTCAAACTCTTCATAGGTTAAAAAATCCTGTCCAGCCACCTGTCTCTCATTTATTGTAGCACGAATTCCTCCTTCTTTGCTAATTGCTTCTTGTCCAATGGTGATATATAAGCTATTTAATGGACTTTGACGCCATGCCTTTATACCCTCTAATCTCTTAGTATAGCTTTCTTCTTCCAAGAAATTTATCTTTGCCCTGATTAGCTCTTTAGCTTCTTTTGGCACCGCGTTTAAACGGCGAAAGTTAACCAAATTCATTATTCGCAATTCTTCAATTGGACTAACTAATTTAGGCATATACTTAACATCATCCATTCTTTTTTTATTTTCAATTTGTGCCTGAACTATTGGTTGTGCTGGTATGCTTTTCTTCGCCTCTGCCACTTTTTCTTCCGCAACACCGTCCACTAACTCCTCTTTTGCGCCGCTAACCTTTATTTGTTGTGCTCTTTCGCCAATACTGCGCAGCAAATCATCCTTGGCACCGATAGCCATCTTCTTCATCTCATCATTGTCATATGAAGCAATTTGATTAAATTTTGAATAAGGTGCTACCTCTTCTTCCTTCATACTTGAATCATCGATAAAAGAAAAACTCTTGAATGTAGATTTAATGGGTGGCATTGGTTTTTTAACTGGCTCGAGCAGCTCCTCCGACGTCGCCGGAGCTGTCGGAATTGTAGCACATTCCTTTTCACCCATCGCCGCCTTGGCAACGACAGCTTTCTTATCTTCCTGCTCTTTTTTCAAATTACCAAAATCATAGGCCGCATCCCTCGCACCAATCTCAGGTCTAATACCATCTCTTTCCATAAGACGCGAACTTGGCAAAGGCGGAACTAATCGCGGTTCATCATATCGTTTTTTAACCTCATCAATCTGAGCAATGATTTCATTAATCGTTTCCTCACTCAAACTCAAACCACCAACTTTCACATCCTTGATCAAGGCTTGCCGAATATCAATCTTATTGCGCACACCACGCAAATAAGTTTCTACAATACCTTTGAATCGACTATCCAAATCTTCGGAGCTAAAATTAACATCCACTTTCTGCATTACATCACTCATCTTTTTCGCCATCGGCTGTGGTTGTGGCTGAAGACGCATTTGTGGTTCCTGATTTTCTTGACGCTCCTTTTCTGCCACTTTATGTTCAGCAACTTTCTTGGTCAATTCCTGAATCTCTTTTTCATCATCAGGTGAAAAGAAAAAGCTCGAAGTCCTGATAGCCATTTTTTCCCGCGCCAAATTCATCGCTCGGTCATCATCCACATCTACTTTTTCTAAAATATCCACCGGTTTTTCCTTCTTATACAAACCTAAATAGTCAGTCGCCACCGAAAAAACCCTGTCATTTAATTCGTCAACTAAGGTCTCCGCTCGCCGCGCATCCATGCTGAATTCAAACACCATGAACTTCACCAAATCAACCAAGGCGATATCCTTAATCAGCACCCGCATGATTACGGTTGCCAAACTGACATTATACCTCTTCTCAATCTCGCTCACATTTGCCAACACATTAGGCGCCGCAAATTTATCCTTGATTTCTTGAGGAAGGTTATTGAATTTTTTTAAATAATCTAACATAAATATTTAAACTTGCATTTTCTTAACCTCATCCATGAGTGCCCGCCACTCCAAACTTCCTTCTGGATAGCGATTCGCCATAATCCTAAGCCCCTCGATTTTCTTTTCATTGCTAATCTCCTCCTCAATCACTTTCTTCTCCAAGCTATCAGCGCCATACTCATCACTCTGCGCCTGTAAAACATCAATATTCTTCTCCTCCGCCGTCTTTGGCGCACTAAGCGCATCACGACTAAACTCACGCACCTTGTCATCGATTGGAATAATTTCCCAATCCGCCCCAGAGTCATTGGGCATGCTTGCTGGAAAGAACTTTAAATTACGATAAAGAATCAAAAGTTTTCGCACTAAGCGTCGATTTTCGTCATTTAATTTCTGACAATTAACTGAGTGCGCTATATAATCGGTCAAGATTATATCATTAAACATAGCTGATCCTTTTTGAGAAATAAAATCCTTGAGCCAATCGATAACAGCCAAATGGGCAATTTTTTCTTGATTAATTAAAAGAGCTTGTTCTAGAGACTTCTTTAGTCCTTGCTCTTGAGTCAACATTAAAATAAGCAGGTCATTATAATCCTCCAATACAACCCGTGCATCCTCTGAATATATATCCAAAAAACCAAGCATATACCCAGAAAAATTCTCGATTGCCGTTTTTATTTCTTCTTGTTTGTTAATATCTTCTAGCATTATTTATTTCTTTACGTAATAACTGTTAAAACTCCTTTGGCTTGACCAGCAATATTTTCAACATTCTTAATTCGTCTATCAGTTAAATCATTGCTCTTGGAAACTTTCTTTATCATCTCAGCAGAAACACCACGGATGGCATCCTGGACTCCTTGATTCCACAAAGCCTCATCGCTAACCTTGCCAAAATCTTTAACGCTCATGTCTTTTACAAAATTATTCAACTCACCAACACCTAGACCAGCGCCGCTAGTATCTTGGAATCCAGTATGAAGATCGCCCGTAACCTTAGAGAATGCCCTTCTAATAGCCAGGTCGTCATCTTTGAAATCTTTTATTTTGCCACCAGCAACTCCATCTTCAAAAATCTTTTTAAATTTATCAGCATCGGCTGTATTTTTTACCATCTTACCAGCTGCTGCTTCAAATTTATCACCAAGAATCTTCGCAAATGTCTTCATGGAATCAGCATTCAAATTTGACAAGCCTTGTTCCTCCAATTTAATCCTACCCTCGGAAAAGGCTTTTTCAATTGATTTTGTATCCACACTACCATCAGCTCTTGTATTATACAAATATGCATTATTCTTCATCATCGCCTCAGAAAAATCCTTATTCATCAATTCATTGCCAGACAAAAGATCTTTAGCCTTGTTTACTTGCGCATGCTCGCCATCTTTAAATTTACCCTTCAAAAGCATCGCCAACGCCTTTGCCTTCTCTCTGTCTGTCTCAGTATCAAACAATCTCTTTAAATCTTCCGGTGATATACCATTATAATTTTTCATTGTTTTGTCAACGCCTTCCTTCTCTGCCACCTCTCTTGAAGCCTTGCCCTTGTTAGTTGCTGAACGATAATGTGCGGAGAACATTTTTTGCTTATCGGTTGTGTCCTCTAAATCCATTTTACCAATTTTTAACGCATCAGAATCTGTAATAACGCCAGCCTTCTTGTCAGCTTGCTTAAATTTGCCATCCCTTGTGTCTTTCATGTAATCAATTCCATTTTGAGAAAACCAAGTCCCCTTTGCATCTGTAGTGATTTTACCCTGCGCCTCTCGCAATTTTCTCTTATTGTCAAAATGATCACCAGCATTTTTACTAAACGCCCCAGCAACCCCTCCAACCAGGCCACCAAGAGCTGCGCCGCCAAAACCACCAATGGCGCCAACGGCACCACCAGCCACTGCGCCCTTAGCTGCGGACTTGTATCTATCCTGCACCATACCAACCACGGATGCTCCGCGACCTTTATTCCAAGTTGCATCCGCCGCTTTAAGACCGCCCATCGCTATACCACCACCAGTCTTAACACCGCCCCATGCAGCCGCACCGGACTTATTACCAGCCGATTTAATCTTCCCCTTTGTCCAATTCTCCGTCTTGCCGGCAATCTTAGATACTTCACCGCCAATCTTCTGTGACACCTTTAAGCCGCCCATCAGCATGGCGATTACGATAATGTATTTTTGAAAATTTCCTTCGCAAAATAAAGCGTTTGCGCCGGCGCAAACCTGATCACCATTTTTAGCAGCCATTATATTAAGACTATCAACCGAAGCGTTAACCTTAAATGCTAAATAAATAAAAAAAGCTAAAACCGGTCCAACAATAACCGTTTTAATAAAGTCTTCCCAAATTTCTTGAGTAAACTTTTTGAGAGGATCAAAGCCAAAACCTAAAAAAGCCAAGGGAGAAAGAACGGTATATATCCACAGCATTACTACTCTCATTGCTAATACTGCTAGAATAACTGCTAAAACCACCACAGTCATCACCGACGCAAATACACCAGCAATTATCCCGACCGCTATAGCCCACGTATTAAATCCTTCACCGGTACTTGTTGCATCCCATATTTGTCCAATTTTTGACATATTCATCAAATCAACAAATTGTCCTGGGGCATTTGCAAACCCGTTCACAAAAGTAAGCATCACAATCGTCGAGGCATCAATAATTAATCCAAAAATAGTCCGAGAAAAATTTATTAAAACAGCATACATTAATAGTTTAGGCAACATTTTTTTAAAATTGTAGCTTTCAACCCGTAAAATTGTTGCAAACGCGATTACTAAAAATATTAGAACAAAAAACATATTACAAAGATCACGCACTATTACCCAGCCAACTCGTACTACTTCCACATTTATAATGTTATTAAACTGGGCAACGTTGACAATTATTTTTATCAACAGAGTGGATATTAGTCCCAATACTGACGTTATAATAAGAGCAATTATTCCAATCACAACAGATACGGCTGCGCCAACACCTTCTGACAACCCAGTTCCAACATTACCCGCTATTTCTGCCGCATCCGCGGAAACAAAACTAATCGGCACAACCAAAAAAAACAAAATCAGTAGAGATGTTATTAATTTTTTATTTTTAAACATTTTCATAAATCTAAAAAATCACTAATTCCAAGCATCAAAGAATAAATTGGCCAATGCGCCAATAGCACTCCAACCAAGCTTTATAAACTCAACTAAACTATCTAATGGGTTCATCATAAAATTTACAATCATTCCCAAAAAAGCCAAGATTGATACAATTATCAATATCGCCATCAAATTCAAGGCTAAAAATAAAGCCCATTCGGCGTATGAATCAATTTTAATCGGCCACTCTTCGCCTAATTCGCAAAAAATTTCTTTGCCAAAAACAAAAGAACCTAAAACGTGGATATCGATCCAGAGCAAGGAAAAGCCCATGCTGGGAATCAGATAATACCAGGCTTGTCGCAACAATCTGCTCGTGCCCTCCATGGCTGGGGATTTTATCTTACTTTTTATCGCCTTATTCAAACTCTTCTTCGCGCTCATCGCCCGCGCTGCCTGCACTCTCTCTCGCAAACTCTGTTCTCGTCCCGCCTCAACCGCCGCCGTCGGCTCAACCCCTCTTCGCGCCGTCATCTGTCTCTCTCGTAACTCTCCCGCTCGGCCACCCTCATCAACCCGGTTATTCCGTGCCATCATCATTTGATCTACATTGTTTAAAACGGCTTCTGACATATTTTTACCTAACTTTAAATTTTATAATCACGCATTATAGCCTGATCATATTGAACTATTTCAGAACAAACCCCCTTTTCCACCTTATACACAATTGCCTTTATTATATCACATTTCGCCAAAAACCCAAAATAAAAGAGATGGTCTAATTCATTAACTCATCTCTTTAAAAAAATCTATTTAGTTAAATACTCACCGCGAATAATTTACCAAAAAATAGAATCAAGATGCTTAACAAAATAAATAAAAAAATTGGCCTTTCTGTATATTTTTTCCGATTAATCAATACAAATTGAATCATTCCGATAATTAATAAGAAAAAAAATAATAAAATATTTATCCTGAAAATAAAATAAATAGACACATATACGGCTAGAAAAAACATTCCAATCACAGTCTTGCCTCGCCTTAAACCAAGAATAACTGGCAATGTTTTTATACCAGCCTTTTTATCACCCTCATAATCTTTTATATCGATAAAATTAATAGCAAGAGTCATTAACACCAAAACAAAAAAAACAACTTCTCCTGGAAAAGTCCTGATGATACTAGACGCGCTTTGACTTACGGCATTAAAGCCATAAAGATAACCAACAAGCATCAGCAACAACGAATTTACGGATATTACCAATTTAGAAAGTATTGGCACCCTCTTTAATCGAAACGGACGTGTTGAATAAATAAAATAATTACCAATAAAGATTAATAAGAAATAAAAAACAGAAAAACCTACAACAGCGGAGGATGATAATACCAATATTAAGGAAATATTGCCAATTTGTCTATAAACATCCACTGGTACCTTTTTGCTCACCAGCGGTCTATCTGGATTAGAAATTTTATCAATCTCGAAATCTTCTATGTTATTGCCAATCACTGAATACAACCAAGCGAAAACCATAATTATCGCAAATGTTAAATACGGAAAAGGAAAATTGACAAACGAATCAGAGGCATTAGTAGTATTCAGATAGTAGCCTTTTATCCCTAAACCACCCCTGGCAATAAACAAGCCGATCCATACCATCGCTTCAAAATATAAAATTCGCAACCAGCGCATATCCCCTATTATCGCATTAAATATCTTTCTATTATACAAAAAAAGAACAACAATGAGTTGCAACGAAATAATAATAATAAAGTAGTTAGCAAGATAAAAATTAAAATTATCCTTGATATTTTTATTAAAAATTTCAAGAAATAAACTTAAAAATATTGGCGTAGCGAAATAAGCAAAAAAAATAACGTAAGTAATAAATGCAAAAAAAACACTTTTTAAATACCCCCTCTTTTTAAGTAAGAAATAAACAAAACTTGCCAACAGAACGACAATCAACTCAACCTTAATTCCTGGAGTTATTCCCCCAATACTGCGGTACTCACCACCAAGCGTTAAAAACCTAGCCAATAGATTACTAGAATGGGTAGCAGAATTAGTCAAATAGGTCATTGTACAATGCCTATCTCCACAAACCAACAAATCAATTAACGGTGGGATCAAGATAACGGGCGAAAAAGAAAGAACAACTTTAAATATTTTTTCTATTTTCTCCCTGGATGCAAAATAAAACAAAATAACAAAGGATATAACAATAGAAAAATAAAACAATACGTAGTGGGAATACTGCAAAAAATCTATCCTCGAGGCACTAGAAAAAACCTCCAGAAAACACCTAAGATTTATAATCACAAAAAAACTAAAAAAATAAGACAAGATGGAATATTCTGAATTCTCTATTATGTTTATGGTTTTTTTTATTTTATCGAAAATCATAAAAACAGATTAAGCCAACAAGCGCTTAAAGATCTACGGCTTAAGAGAGTATGAACTATTGCTCCGTCACAATAACCCAGCCTGGATAATTAGCATAATCACCAGTATCAGAACAAGGGGTATTATCAACACCTCCAGTACACCACCCCCAGTTATCTTTTAATTTCACTTTAGGTTTAACAGCGCAAAAATCAGACGTTGAGGTTGCCGTTATGGAAATCGCATCACCACTTGCGTTTAAAGCAGTTTTAGTGTCATGAGCACCACAATAAACAGTATTCTGTCCAGATGGAAGATTGTTGATGGAGTTTTTGGCCTTTAGATCCCAATAACTATAAGAATAGTACAGTACATGCGGACTACTCGTACTCATCCTTGGTAATATTTCAATGCCGGAAACGGTGTCACTATTATTATCACCCCAATTTACCGTATACATAACTAGAGGCATTTGTTGACTATCAAGAATGGAATTAAAAGATAAGTTAATTAGGCCATTTTTACGAAGAACAGCATCATTTATAACGCCCCTTATTAAAAGATTGCTAACCCTTGGCGGAATACCACAAAAATCGTCTGGATAAGCCGGTCTAACATTGGTCGGTGTGCTACCACCACAAATATTCCGAGGAACAGACCAGTTATAGCTAGTTTTTACATACTTATTACCGCCCCACTTCCAAGTACCATAACTTTCCGCAAAAACTCTTTTAATCTTGTCATAAGCAGCGACAGGATTATCACCCGTGCTCAAAACTGGAAAACTAGTTTCACAAACATCTCCAACGGCACATTCAAAATAATTCACAAAATTATTATTTGGATTAACCGCATTTGGCGGAGTTGGCGGCACTGGAAGATTATAGCAGAATTTTCGAGATTTTTGACACAGACCGCTTTTAATGCAATTACCCTCACAACTATACAATGCCCCAGAATTAACTTCCTTTGAGTATAGCGCATCATCCTTGAAATTTTTTATTGGCAATGGCTCTACGTTGGTATTAGTGTCAGTGTTTTTCTTAGCATCCCAGCCGGCAGGATTTTCTGCTAGATACGGTGACACTACGCCACTAAACGGTCCAAGAGGCATCTTGTAGCCATAATTAAGTGTTTGAATTTTATAATCAGAACCACTATAAACTCGCCCACTCCAATGTTTATTATTACTAAATGTCACAACCTTGGCCAAACTAGTACAATAAAACAAATCAGAGAACTGACCAGGATCAAATAATTCCCCTGTATCCCTGTCACACAATTTGACTCCAGTTTTTGCCTCATCATAACTACCAGCATTTCCCCCAAAATTCTGCAAATCACCATCATATAAGTAATACCCGCCCCCGCAAGCACTAGCTGTGCCACTAGGGTGACAATATTCATCATTCGGATTACCATCCCAACCGCCATCACCCTCCACATCCTCCCATATATATCCGCTAGGACATTTACAAGTACTGCATCCAGCGCCATTGCAATAAGCGCCAGCACACTCATCATCTCCCGGCTCAGCGTGTCCAAAACGAGTATCAACTCTTCTCTCAACAAGCTCTAAATTTCGAGAGTGGAATTGCGTACAATAATACAAGGGATAGCGATCATTATATCCAACCACATCCTCCTCCCAATCACCACGTATACGGTCAACTGGATACCACAATAAACAAGCATTGGGATTACCTGGATAACGATCATACTCCAAGCAATAACCATAGCGACCTTTTTTCTTAATTCCAGAGTCTTCGTAATATTCACATGATAATGAATCACTTTCTGGATAAAGCCGGCAAGTTGGAGCAACAGTGTCATAAAAACCGTTAACCACTCTAGTCTTTAGCGCTGGCTTAATGACAACATTATCAACATAAACATTACCAGAACAAGTGTCGCCCTGACCAGCACAAACAGTAGAATTATTAACCCAACCCAAAAACTCTATTTTTATGCGATGAACATTATTATTAACCCAAAAATTACTAACAACCTGGCTCCAATCCTTGCCATTGGCGAAAACAATCGGATCAAAAGAATTTATAAAAACACCGGCGCTGCTAAATGTTTGGATTCTAATATAAAATGAAAGCGGAACATTTCCCTTGGAAAAGAAATTAAGCGTGTTAATATCGGCTGATAAATAGTAGTTTTCGCCAGGATCAACGTCAATAAAATCAGATTCCATATTTCCCGCTGCTGGCGAATATTTCAAAAAGGCTTTACCTTTGCCGGCATATTTAATACCTTCGGTCTGAGCGGTGATAGGATTATCGACCACGGAAAATAAATTATTCGTCCATGCCAGATCATTAGAAGGACTCCAACCAAGCGGATATTTACTAGCGCTTCTTTCAAAATCACCATTGGGAACCACTGTCATGCCTCCATTTTGAGTCATAGACGCTAATGGCAACATATCTTTTTTCAAAGTATTATTAACGACACCAACTTCGGAATAACCTGAAGCATTTTGATATTTACTAAAATTAGATGAGATTGCTTGCTGGTTTTTACTATCGGGAACGATAAAATTGTTGCAGTCATTATTAGCGCCAATGCTATCACATAAGCCAACACCGTAGCAAACATTATTATTATTCTCATCTTTGACATAGCTCTTGCAAGCCAACCATTCATCACAGGTGCGATCAGGAGAAACTTTTAATAAAACATTAGAATCATTCTGCCCAGCCACACTGGTTAGCGTCGTTGTACTTGTGTCGGCATCATAAATTAGTCCACTATACGAAACTCCCGGCTTCTTTCGTTCATTGAACAAAACACAGCCCTTACTAGGATTCAAGGATCCATTACATTCATCCCTATTAACGCTTTGACTTAATTGATAATCAATTACACTCTTTTTCAGGCTAACACTGTTTCCCGAAGCCACATCAGAAGAACTAACTTCAACAACGGCGCCATTAGAATTATTTGAATAAAAAGATTTACTAATCGCATCATCGTTTACAGTAATAGAAATTGCGCCACTGGCTGCGAATAAATTGCCTTCATTTAACAACGTTAAATTTCTTGCTGTCACGCTTGCCGTAAAACCAGAACCAGATTTAACTGAAAAAGTGTACAAAGTATTCGGTTCCAATGACACGCTCTGCTCTTTGTTCTCACTCCAACCATCAGCAACACGATTACCATCAACATCTTGCGAAAAATCACTATTATAAATAACATTAGAACTGAAATTAGAAATAGGGTCAATATATTCAGTACAAGTCGATTGACTAGTTGGGCAAGCACCCACCCAATAATTACTTGGCTGGTCAACAATATTACCGTAACCACCATAGCCGATTGTTTTTTGACTACTGACATAGCAAGAAATATCCTTATCGAACAGTGTACATGTTTTTTTAACATCCATTAATTCAGTGCTACAATCCTTGTCACTCTTACAAATATGTCCATCTTCAACACCGCCACATCGGCTAATCTTTTTTCGATACCAGTCAAAATCGGTAGAGCTGGCCTTTTGTCGCCATTCGCAAGTCATATCAAAGGGGTCTTTGAAATAACTCAATGATGCCCCACCATTATTATTCGACGCCGTGTCAAATATCCATTCATCACAACCGACCTGATCAGCGGCACATTTGCCCTGCACGTTATCTGGATTATTGAGCTTATAGACATCAGTATAAAAATTCTCAATAACACTATCAGTAACACCGCTATCATATTTAGATACTTCTCCCATTCGTTCACAGCCCTTTTCTTCACTGGTGCATTCCTTATCTTTGCTATAAACAACAAAGGCAATATTATCCTCAGCTGCACTGGAACTATTGTGCGTATCAATCATCATCTCACAACCGATTGCGCTTTCCTGACACAAATTAGTAAATTGACGCAAATAATGTTTATTATTATCACCTTCAGAGGAGTATTCAGCACAACCCAAATTATATTCTGGTCCCTGATAATTGCCAAAAATATCACTATTGCAAACATCTGGAATAACCGATGAACCCTTAATCAAGTAATAACGATCTGTAATTTCCGTAAGAATAATGTTATCAATAAAAAAATCGCCATTAGCCTTAATGAGTAATTTTTCATCAACGCTTATTTCATGATCTAATGAAGTCAAATTCAATTCATAAAGATTCCAATCGGTCTTAATCACGGCATTCACTGCCAATGATGATGAGGCTACACCAGAATCAAAATAAATATTAGTAAATTTATTAACTAAATTTGATTTACCTTTAGCCAAGAAAGCTAAATGATAAGATTTGCCTTGCTTAACAACATCGGAGACGTCATAAGAAATACCGGTATCACCGCTAGCGTTAGTAATCATAAGAGAATTTTCACCAGATTTCAATGACTCACTATCAAGTATCGCCTGAGTACCATCAAGGCCCTGCCATCCGGAAGCACTACCCTCGAAATCACTTTGTAAAACAATCTGCACGTTGGCTCCTGAATTACCATTATATTCACGACAACCATCTTGAGTCGCTGCACAAGTCTTGCCTTCACCGGGGATTGCATCATAGATACAAGCCTGGCCTGCTACGCTCCACTTACCGCCATTCAAACAAACATTGCAATTACTCAAAAGAGCATCCCAGCAGCTGTCTTTCTTGTCCGCCCCTTCATCAGTACAAATAACACTACCACAAGCAGCTTGCGTCGTTATACTATCGTCAACATTCACAGCTGTGCGGCGATATGGATGACAATCGTCACTACAAGCTATTGTATACGGCAAAAATTTATAAGATACTTTTCCCGTCTTATTATAGAACTCGAAACACATTGGATTGTCTAGGCTTCCATAAGTATCTGAATCACAGACTTTATTATTATAAAGAGAATCACTAGAAACCGCCGGATCAGTGGCGCTATCAGCCTTTAATTGATGAACTTTTAATTGAAAACCAGTCTCTGAAGATCCCTCCCAGGTATAAAATTCAGCGCAAGCTACATCACCAGCCTTAACACATTGCTTCAGCTCACTATAATACTCAACTGCTTCTGCCCCATACTGATCAACTTTTTCCTTTTGCGCGCTATCACCGACCTTGTCCAGGTTAGTAAATTGATCACAGCCAACTGCTTCGGCGCCACAAGTCTTGGTTTTGGTTGGAATCAAATAAGCCGATCGTCGGGAATCAAAAGCACTCTCTGATTGCAAATATTCGTCATAACCATTACAGGATGCATCACAATAATCAGTCGGTATTACACTCGCCGGGATTGTCATCTTGTCCGTTGTCGCTGTAAACATTTTGCAACCTACCTCCTCGGCATTACACTTGCGTGCAAAACTATTACAAATAGCGGGTGCTGTACTCTTCAAGCTATAATTTAACCCAGGATCATCATAACAAACATATTCCAAATAATTTGGTAATAATTTTTCATAAATCACGCCCACCTGTGCATATTCACTAAAAACAGTCGGATTCTTACTCTTTTCCACTTTTACGCCATCAATCAAGCAATTTGCATAGTCAGCACCGATAACGCCTATCCAAACTCGACCATCATTACTTTCATTTTCTTTATTAAAATAATGCGAAACTGCAAAACGTTGCCATTGATCTGTTGTTTCTAATGTGGACGATGAATAATTAGTCAAACTGTCACCTATTCCAATCACGCCGTTGGTGCCACAATTTTTTGCCGAAACGGAAAAGGTATAATAATAACCCTTCAAATCAACGTCAATCTTAAAGGCCGGTACGGTAGTGGCAATATCATGTGTTAATTTCACACTCTTGTCACCGAAGGCCGCTGTTGCGTCAACAGTCGCATCGAACAAATCCTCAAAACCGCCAAAAATATTAGCGCCGTTGCTCATTTCCGTACGAATAAACTGATGACAACCTTCACCCTTAACGTCACAATCACTCATGATGCGATTAAAAGTTGATGAGGCACTTGATAAACTCCACTTGACAGAATTATCTACAACATTATAAAAACCATTACTAGCACTAACGCCCATGGCATACTCTCTACAACCAACCGCATCCGCGCTACAATTATTAAAATCTAAACCATTTTGCAAATAAGAAACTGTATTACCTTGACGACTGCGGAAGGTCTGGCAAGTATTATAAATCGGCTCGCAAGAATTGCTGCCAAAATTCCATTTACGCTTTTCTTCAGTACAATAACCATAAACATCACAAGAGCCGTCTGCTTTTTCCTTGATACAAGATTGTTCATCGGCGCAATAATTATTATTACGAGAAATAGACAACTTGCTCGCACTCCCCTCGCCAGTAATATTTTCTGATAATATTTCTGGGCCATACCCCTCTTTCTTACAATAACCCAAGGGTGCCTTTAAAACCCAATCTGGATCTACTAAACCCTTACACCAATTAGCTGAATAACCATTACGCGCATCATTATCAGAGAAACAATCGACTAAATCTTTTAAGGATCTGACACCTGTACCAGTTGCAGGATCCTTGATATATTGCGCAGCCACCTCCCAGCCGACAGGCAAGATTCTAAATTTGCGCAAAATAATCATGGAACGATATGGATAATCTTCGTTATATTTCGGCTCTAAGCCATCTAATCTGAATCCAAAAATAGCATCCTGATTAAGATACTTCTGATCCATTGCCTCTCCCACTGTCATCCGACCCGCAATCGCCTGTCGGAATTTATCAGTAATTACACAATTAGTTGGTCCCGCCTTAGTTGGGTCTGGACATATTGTTAATTCAGCCAAAATATCATAATCACCTCGCACCGTAAAATTAGGCTCAATAATCTTCTTAAACTGCTCCTTGACTGCTTCAGTGCCGCCAGATCCACCACCAGCGTTAACATTCACCAAGCCATAATCACCTGTGTACGGCGACGTAGCAGGCGCGCCGGTTAAACTTTTTAATAAATTACTGAATACGGTCGCAGCTAATTGATTTAAAAAGACATTAACCGCGTCAACCATTGTTCCTGTAAAAGTATTGGCAGCAATAGCTCTCGTTGTTCCATCTTTTTGCAATTGATACGTAACAATCTGATCAGTTGGTAGCCCTGTTAAATTGCCAGCTATATCCGTAACGTCCAACCAACCTTTTTTATTCTTCACCCTCTCCTCCGCCAATCTAGTCTTGTTAGCACTTGCCTCCATTAAATTAGTTTGCAAAGACAAGGCGATGCCCAAATCATTAGAGTTAGGCTCAAACATATTTTGGAAGCGATTAAGAAAATCCGGTCTAGCCAGTTCCGACTCCCAATTTTTCTTCATTGTTGTAAAAGTACAAGCCGGCGCTTTCTTCCGATACGGTCCAGACAAACCACCTAAGATTTTAATTTTAATATCAAAGCTAGGGTTACAAAGATTAGCATCCCACTTCTTACTCAGAGCTTCAATATATTCTCCGGCAAAATTATCACCAATATTGGCCAAATACTTATCCCAACCCTCGGTAATAAACAACGGCTTTTGACCTTTTCCACCAGAGCCAATCCAAGTAGCTGTATCGTAAGCAATGGTGTTTAAAGATTTTTGAGCCGCCGCCCAAAAAGTTTTCGCATTAAGAGTCGACAAAGCATCTCTAGTTTTTTGTTCTGCAAAAGTCCTAGCCCATGACGCAGCATCAGCCATATCACCCTTTAGGGTAGTTTTTACCACCCCATCATCACCAACCTTAATCAATCCAGCACCAAGAGCCTGATCAAACGCCGCCTGATCTGCGCTGCCCAATGAAGCTATATCTGTAACCGATCCTCCGGCAAAATCTGTTCCAGTGAACAGCGCCGCAACATTTTTGCCACGACCAAACAATAAAAAAACAACAAAAAATCCTAAAACAAAGCTCTGCCAAAATCTCTTCTTTATTGTTTTTTTATTTTCCGTAGTCATATTGTTTACAAATTTAAACCCTCACTATTTTAAATCACTTATTTAAAGTTTGTTTATAATTATTCATTAAATCCTCATCGGAAATCTTCTCTAGCACCGTCGGATCCATACCCGCTTGAAGCAACATCTTGCGCAATGAAGCTGCGTCAGCTTGACCGGCCAAAACCTTTTGTGCGTCAATAGTGTCGGTACTACTAGCAGATAAATTCAATATTGGCTGACTGCCTCCTGATTGATTTGCCTCCTGTCCTACGGAATTTAGTAAGGGATTATTACTCTGCACTCCATTTATTGTCGTCGATGCTATCGTATCAGTCCCAACCGCATTACAAATAGCCCCCGTTGGACAATTCGGATCCTTACCGCTATCAATCTCCACCTTATCACTAAAACCATCACTATCGGAATCCTCTAAATATGGCGAAGTTTTATAAGTATTAAGCTCATTGTAATCAGTCAGGCCATCACCATCGGTATCCTTGGTCATATTCACAGTTGCTGGTACCTCAGTATCGGTAGTTACCGGATTGGAGTTGGTCACAGTCGAAGAACCGCTCAAAGGTGCGGAAATACCCTGCTTAAACTGAATCATCCAAGCAATAATTATGAAAAACGAAAAAAAAGCCAAAACCGCGACCGCGATCTTTTGGCCTTTACTCAAAGGTGGTCTTGAATAATACTGATTATAATCAACAACTTGATTACTATCATTCAATCCACCAACATCTTCTCTGATGTTTTGCTCTTCTTGCATGAGGAATTTATTATGAATATGAATCACCCAAAGGGACTCCGTTAGGGTTATCAACAACTATGATAATTATAACATATTTGCCTCCACTTCGACAAGCAATCTCTTCCAATCGTCAAGCGCCAATTCCTGAGCCCGTGCTTTTTCATTTAAGCCCACTTTTTCAATTACTGGCAAGATCTTTTCTTGAGGCACATGATATCCGGACGACAGATTATTCTTTAACATTTTACGCTTGGAAACAAATCCATGCTTTACCAATCTAAAAAATCGCTTCTGGTAAGCCGCATCTTCAACTGATTCAAATGTTTTCAGCTTAATAACCGCCGAGTCTACTTTTGGGGCTGGCCAAAAATCATTTTTGGGCACCACCTGAACAATATCACCATTCGCGAAAAACTGCACTGAATTAGCCAAAATACTCATCTGTCCCGGCTTAGCAATAATCCGCTCAGCCACTTCTTTTTGCAACATCAAAACCATCAACTCTGGCCGATTGTCAGTCTCTAAAAAACGACGCAAGAAAACTGAAGTAATATTATATGGAAGATTGGCTACTATTTTATATTTGTTAGCCACAAAATCCACGCCCTGCAAGTTTAAATCAAGAATGTTCTCATTGCGCACCTCCACGTTTTTAATCCCTTCCTTGGTCAAATTTTTGACCAACAAGGCCGCCAGGACATCGTCTAATTCAATGGCAATGACTTTTTGCACCTTTTCCGCTAATTTTCGTGTCAAAAACCCCAAACCAGGTCCCACTTCTAAAACTACGTCAGCTGCCTGCAAATCGGATGCCACAATAATATCATCATAAACTCCTTCATTAATTAAAAAATTCTGCCCCTTTGACCGGGCAGGCTCAATTTTATTCTCTTGGCAAATTTTTTGGGTTTTTTGTAATAAATTCATAGTTACTTTTCAATCTCCCTCGCCCTGGCGGGAGAGGGTTGGGGTGAGGGGAAAATTATTTAAACGAAGCAATTACATAATCAAATACCTCTTTTATTTTATCAACCTTATTCGCCTTAGCCATACAACCGGCACAACCAGCAGTTGAGGCCAAAACACCATTATCCATTAGAACATTAGACATGCCACCAGCAATTAACTGACCGCCTGATGTCAGGCCAGCCTGGGCGATAGACGTATTCAAGAACAAAGCATTCATTCCCATGCCGCCAGCTGGTGACCCGCTCACGTCAGAATACAAAGTGCAACTTGCCGCGTCCTTAGTTAAACAAAGCGTTCCGCCCTCACAGAGAGGTGGATAGCCGGTTGTAAAACAAGGAATTACCGTCACCGTTGTCAATCCAATCTGATACGGAAAGCCGCCCACTGCTTGTGCACCCTGAAATAAATGAAATTTACCAGAATTACTTACAAAAAAATAAGCGCCGACCATGGACAATGCAAAAAATGACAACAATATTCCTTTTTTACTTTTTATCTTCATATCAACATTATACCAAATTTATAAAAAAATAGAAAATGTGCTAAAATAAATATATGAAAAAAATTCTAACCGCCATCACAATCCTATCATTTCTTCCTCTGAGCACTTTTGCTGACACCAGTCTTGCCGCTAAACTTTCTGGTCAAATTCTAATTCAAGTCGAAGCTCACGGAGAAGCGTGGTATATTAATCCAGGCGACAACAAGCGCTATTTTCTTGGTCGCCCACAAGATGCTTTTGAGTTAATGAAAAAACTCAGCCTTGGCATTAGTAACGCCGATTTGAATAAAATCGTCCCACGAGTTGAGACAGGGCCAATTGACAGCGATGGCGATGGTTACAGTGATGAAATTGAAATCAAGAATAACTACAACCCATTCGGCGCAGGCAAACTTAATATTGATACCGCTTTTACAACTCATCATCTCGGCAAGATTTTTTTACAAACCGAAAAAAACGGCCAAGCCTGGTATGTAAATCCAAGTGATCAACGAAGATATTTTCTTAATCGCCCCTGCGACGCTTTTACCATTATGAAAAATCTCGGACTCGGCATCAGCAACAAGAATCTTGAAACAATTCCGGTCGGCATACTTTATAATGAAATCAGTACGCCAGCGCAACCAGTCGAAACACCAAGTATCAATGATCCGATTAACGCAGCCGCTAATGCCATTCGAAACGGCAATAAGAGTGAAGCGGTTAAGTATTTCATACCGACAATGAAAAAAGCTATCGAATACACCGTCGACTTCCTCAATGCCGAAGGCCGTCTCACGCTTGGTAATATCCTCTCTGGCTCTCGACTCGAATCATCTACTGAAACCAAAAAAACATACTTCAATGAAGTATATTTTAATGGGGAAAAAATTCCGGTGCGTTTTTATATAGAGAAGATTGACGGCGTGTGGTTGATGACAAATCTGTAATTTTCAAATTTACCCCTCACCCCGACCCTCTCCCGCCGGGGCGAGGGAGAATATAAATTATCTGATAACAATATTAACTAACTTACCCTTAACAACCACCACTTTCACAATCTCCTTACCATCAATCCATTTCTTAATCACGTCGCTTTCTAGAGCGACTTTTTTTGCGTCTTCTTCGGTAATATCTGATGCCACCTCAATCGTATCGCGAAGCTTACCGTTCACTTGTACGACCAATTGAATCACCTCATCAACAATCTTGTCTGGATTATATTGTGGCCAACTAGATTTAAGAATGCTTTCGCTGTGACCCAATTTTTCCCACAACTCTTCAGCTATGTGTGGCGCAAATGGCGCTAAAATTTGTAATAGTTTTTCCACCGCCATCTTTGGCAAAATCTCATAGCGACTCATCTCGTTGACCAAAATCATCATCTGAGCAATTGCGGTATTAAATTTAAAATCCATGATATCCTCGCCCACTTTCTTAATCGTCTTATGCACCAAAGTGGCAAATGGTTTAGCAATGCCGGCACACTCATCAGTAGCGCAATTACAATTTTCCAAGTGTTTATTTTCAACAATATTATAAATCTTTTCCAAAAATTTTCTGACACCCACAATCCCCTTCGTATTCCATGGTTTCGCATCCTCCAATGGTCCCATAAACATTTCAAACATACGCAATGAATCAGCGCCGTGCGATTCTACTACCTCATCAGGATTAACAACATTACCAAGTGATTTTGACATCTTACGTCCATCCTCTGCCAGAATCATGCCCTGATTACGTAATTTTAAGAATGGCTCATCAAAATCAATATAGCCTAAGTTGTGCAAGACCTTGGTAAAGAAACGCGCATACAGTAAATGCAACACCGCGTGTTCCGCCCCACCAACATATAAATCTACCGGCAACCATTTTTTAATACTTTCCTTTGAAGCAAATTCGTCTTTGTTTTCGCAATCAGTATAACGAAAATAATACCAACTTGAGCACACAAAGGTGTCCATTGTATCTGACTCACGACGCGCAGCTGCACTGCCACACTTTGGACATTGCACATCATGAAAAGTTTTTGAGTAAACTAACGGCGATTCACCAGTCGGTTTGAAATCTACATCCGTCGGCAATTCCACTGGCAAATTAGCATCCAACACTTCACCACAATCATCACAATAAATCACCGGAATCGGCGCGCCCCAATAACGCTGACGAGATACTAACCAATCACGCAAACGATAATTAATTTTGCGCGCACCAGCTCCTTTCTCCTCAAGCCATGACATCATTTTTTCACGCGCTGCCGCCGATTTCAAGCCAGTGAATTCACCAGAGTTAACAAGCACACCATCATCGGTAAAAAGCTCTTCATCAGTGCTCTGCTTACTATCAATAGATTTTTTAATTTTTAAATCATACTTCTTCGCAAACTCCCAATCTCTTTCATCATGTGCCGGCACCGCCATTACTGCACCAGTTCCATAACTACCCAAAACATAGTCGGCTACAAATAAAGACACCTCTTCGCCATTAAATGGATTAATCATCTTCACCCCCTTGAGTTCGACTCCGGATTTTTCTTTCGCCTCCATACGATCCAGATCGGTCTTGTGTTTAGCTTCTAAAATATACTGCTCAACTTCGTTGTAATTTTCAATTTGCAATTTCAAGTTTTCAATCAGTGGATGTTCAGGTGCCACTACACAATAGGTGCAACCAAAAATCGTATCGACGCGTGTCGTAAATACTTCAAGATGTTCTTGGCTATCGCTAATCAGAAATTTAACAAGTGCACCTTCAGATTTTCCAATCCAATTACGCTGTGCTGCCTTGATTGATTCCGGCCAATCAACTTTATTCAAACCATCCAAAAGACCAGTGGTCTGACCATTCTGTTCAATAAAATCCGTGATCTTAAAAAACCACTGCTCTAAATCTCGCTGTTCAACCTTGGTACTGCAACGCTCACAAACACCTCCATTAGCTTGTTCATTGGCTAATACTGTTTGACACTTTGGACACCAATTCACTTTAGACTTCTTTTTATAAGCTAAACCATTTTTATATAACAAAGAAAAAAACCATTGTGTCCATTTGTAATATTCCGGCGTTGAAGTATTAATTTCTTTACTCCAATCATAAGACATGCCCAGACTCTTAATCTGACGCGTAAAGTTCTTGATATTATCCGTTGTCGTCACCGATGGATGAGTACCAGTCTTGATCGCGTAATTCTCCGCCGGCAAACCAAAAGCATCCCAGCCCTGCGGATGCAAAACATTCTTACCGTTCATGCGTTGATAACGAGACATGATATCCGTCGCTGTATAGCTCTCGACATGACCGATGTGCAAACCAGCGCCAGACGGATAAGGAAACATATCTAGACAATAATATTTATCCTTGCCCTCATTATCGCCAGTTTTATTGATTCCACTCTCTTCCCATTTCTGCTGCCATTTTTTCTCAATTATTTTATGATCGTACATATGTTTTAAAATTAAAATTAAATCGTTTTATTCCCTCTCCTTGCCAGGAGAGGGTTAGGGTGAGGTAGTTTTCTGTGCACTAAACAAAATATTATCCACAAACCATCTTCCGACAACCCCTCACCCCGTCCCCTTATTATTTGTCGGACGAGGATTGCGCTAACCCTCTCCCGCGGGGCGAGGGAGACCATTACCCCTCTTTTTTATATAGAATTATATTTGTTTTGTGATTTTAATATTCAACTCTCGCAATTGCTTCTCATCAACAACAGTCGGACTGTCCATCATCACATCGCGTCCTTGACCATCCTTAGGAAAGGCATAAACGTCTCGCACGGAGTCGATGCCAAGAAGAATCATCAAGACGCGGTCAATGCCAATCGCGGAACCGCCATGAGGTGGCGCACCGAATTTGAAAGCATTGATCAAGCCACCGAATCGAGCATCTACTTCCTCTTGTTTGTAACCAGCCAATTCAAAAGCTTTATACATAATCTCTGGATTGTGATTGCGAATCGCACCGGATAATATTTCATAGCCGTTGAAGGCTAAATCATATTGATACGCCAAGATGTCGAAAGGATTTTTTTCTTGCAAGGACTTGAGTCCGCCTTGAGGCATTGAGAATGGATTGTGTGAGAAATCGACACGACCTGGTTCAAGCTCAGACATTTCAAACATCGGGAAATCTACCACCCAGACCAATGAAGCCTTTTTATCGTCTTTTAGACCTAAACGCGTGCCACAGTCACTACGAACCGCGCCAAGTGCCTTCCAGACGGTCTCAAACTTGTCAGCGCCAAAGAAAACGATATCACCCGCCTTCGCCTCCAATCTATCCACGATTTTCTTTGCCAATTCTTCACCCAAAAATTTCACGATTGGCGACTGCAACTCACCGCCTTCTTTTAAAATAATGTATGCCAAGCCTTTCGCTCCTTTCGTCTTCGCCACTTCAGTCAACTCATCAATCTCCTTACGACTAAACTTCGCACCACCATCTACTTTCAAGGCGTGCACGACGTAACCATTTTTCGCTGCCATATCCGCAAAGACTGAGAAGCCACAACCAGCCACCATCTCCGTTATCGGCTCAATCTCTAGACCATAACGCAAATCCGGCTTATCACTACCATACTTAGTCAAACATTCCATATATGGAATTCGCAAAAATGGTTTGTTAATTATTTCCATGTCACTAAACTTCTCAATCACTTCGATCATTAAATTTTCAATCACACGCCACACATCTTCCTGTTCCACAAAGCTCATCTCCATATCGACTTGATAAAAATCTCCTTGATGACGATCTGATCTTGGATCTTCATCACGGAAACATGGTGCGATTTGAAAATATTTATCAACGCCACCAACCATCAAGAGTTGTTTGAATTGTTGCGGCGCCTGTGGCAAGGCATAAAATTTACCCGGATGAAAACGTGATGGAATCAAAAAATCACGCGCTCCTTCCGGAGATGAATTAGCCAAAATCGGAGTCTGTACATCAATAAAATCTAGCGAATGAAAATACCGGCGCATGTGTGTCAAAACATCATCACGCATTTTCATAATATGTTGCATGCGTTGTCGGCGCAAATCCACAAAACGATATTTCAAACGAATATGTTCATTAATTTCACTTACCTTATCTTCATTCAATTCAAAAGGAGGCGTTTCTGATTTATTCAAAATCTCCACACTAATAGCCTCAATCTCAATTTCTCCAGTCGCTAATTTTGGATTGACCATATTATCTGGTCGCGCAATCACTTTACCAGTCACCTGCAATACCCATTCACTCCGCGCCGCATCCGCTTCGCTCCAAGCAGCTTTATTAATTTCTGGATCAAACTTGATCTGCGTCAATCCATAACGATCACGTAAATCAATAAAAATAATTCCACCGTGATCACGTCGGCTATGCACCCAGCCGGATAAGATTACTTCCTCATTTAAATTTTTCTTGGTTAATTCACCACACTTATGTGTTCGCAACATATATTTTTATATTTTTATATTAATAATTAATAAAAAAAGACTCGTCTCTGAACATCAAAAAAAATGACATCCAGGGACGAGTCTTCACCCGCGGTACCACCCTCATTTCCCAAACAATCGGGACACTTTTAGACAGCGATAACGGGGCTTATCCGGCAGATTCTACTCCTTGCCAAAATGACAAATTTCTTTCTGCGCCTTTTTTGGTGTTGGCCAAAATAATAACGGCTTTATATAGAGTAATAATACAGATAAAATCAAAAAATGTCAAAATATGTAATTTTATCTAATATTACATATATATCATTATTTAGATATAAAAAACAGATTTATTTTATTACAATCTACCCATTCCCATCGACCCAACTATCCCACCACGACCTATACCTGGTGCAGCGCTATTTTTAGATCCGAAACCGCCTGCGGGCTTATAAGCATCCTTATCCACCGACAAGCCCTTATTATTCTCATTTTGAAAACTAAGATTTTTACGAGTACTGGCGCCACCAATTGAAGCACTATGTACTCCTTGATGAACAACCTGCGCGCGAGCTTTAATATCTTTCATAAACATGGATCCCCGCTCAGATTTCTGTTGACCAAAGCTAGCCGATGCTCTTGATGCGGCAATATTACGTCTTATCATTATTTTTCTTATTTTTTCCTCTGCCCTTAACTCACTTGATGATTTTATTTTCTTACTATTAAAAGCCTTATCAATTTTTTCCCTAGAACTTTTAAAACTACCATACTTGCTCAATCCTGCATTATTTAATATTGTATTTTTTGTTTCATTGTTTTTTGTATCCGCCCATTTTTTAAGAAATTTACCCAACTCCTTTTTTGATCCATCTCTGCTCAATTTTTCACCAGTCATTTTCTCAACAACCGTTCTTACTCCTTTGTTGTCTACTAAATGATTTTTTTCGATTATTTCTCTAATTTTTACATTTGATAAATCTGACATATATTTGCTTTGCCACGCCATAGTCCAGAACACTCGGGACAACAGCGGATACCTCATTATTAAAATTTTATTTATATCTTAGCGCCGCCAAACAATTAATATTAGCAGCGCGCTTAGCTGGATAAAATCCCGTAATCAAACCAACAAAAGTGGAAAAAATAATAATCAACATGATAAACCATAAGGGCGTATAAAACAAATCAATTCCATTACCACCCATTGCGCCCGCTAAAAAATTAACGCCATAATTAAACACTTCGCCACCGGCCATGCCAATACCAATACCGCAGGCTCCGCCCAGAAAACCGATAATCACTGACTCGGACAAAAACATACTCCAAATATCCAAACTAGTAGCCCCCAGAGCCTTCATAATGCCGATTTCCTGCGTCCGCTCCAAAAGAGCAATAGTCATCGTATTAAACATGCCGATAGCTGACACTATCAAAGCCACAATACCAAAGGACGCTAAAACAATTTGCAAAATTTTAAATATCTGATTGGCCTGCTCAATAACATCAGACAAGGCACTGACCGTAAAGCCTTTTTCCGTAATTGCATTTCTAACAAAATCCAGGCGCTCTTTCATGTCAACTCTCACCTTGATTTTACTAAAATTTTTAGCAGATAAAATATCACTATTGGTAAAAGGCATATAGACATAGCTAGCACTTTCATCATCAATCACGCCAACAATTTGAAATTCTCTGTCGAGACTAATTGAATTTCTTAATTTCTTGTCAGCACCCTCAACAACATTTGGTAATAATAAAGTAAATTTAATATTGGTATTAAAAATCTTATCGTCGGCAATATTAAAAAGCTTTAAGGCGGTTGATGAAATAATTATTTTGTCTTTATCCTCTTCGGTATTTTCATAAAAACGCCCGATTTTCAAAGTCGTACCATCGAGTTTGAAAAAGTCCCTATCGGAAAAATTAACGGCCAACTCTGATGAAATATCATTAATATCAGCCTGCGATTGCGTTGTAAGCAGCGGACTAACCTTATCAACGCCAGCAATTCCTCGAATATTTGTCAATAAATTTTCATCCATCTTTAGATTATCAAGATCACCGGTAGCGACATCTAGACTCAATAATGCATCCGAAGTGGTAATTTTATTTAAAATAAGTTGCTGTAAGCCATACCCAAGCGACACCAAAAACAAGATAGCGCCAATGCCGACACTGATACCCAAAATAGTCAAGATCGTCCGCGACCGATTGCTCCTAAACATTCTTGTTGATAATCTTAATACATCCAATGTTAACATAAACTTTATTTATTATTAATTTTCTTTAAGCGCTCTGCAATACTATTCATCACCCTAGATGATTCTAAATCCATGGCTGAATTGGACACCATGCTAGCACTCTCTGCTTTTTCCAATTTAAGTTTTCGCATGCTCTCGTTTTGCGAAACACCAAAGCCAACTACTAAAACCAATTCCATCTCATCCGTTATTGCGCGTGCCGTTTTACTATTCAAGCCCACCCCATCCTCTTTGAAAGACTTGTCTAAATAATTATAAAATTCCGATTTTTGCATATTGTTTTCAAAGCGATCCTTAACAGCACTCTTCAGCCTACTCAATTGAGCTTCGTCTAAATTTTGATAATGCTTATTATAGCAAGTTTTTAATAAATAATCAGTCAGTTTCTGTGTCTTTTCCTCAATAACAACTTTTTCATGCCCGCCTCGCTCGTTCTTCACCTGATGAAATTTTTGCTGCATAAAATAAGCTAAACGGATAATTCTATCCATTCTTCTAATAATCTTTTCTGACGACCTAATGTCAAAACCAATACCGCCATCACGCGAAGGACGATGCAAGATATCTAAAAATTCCGCCCTGGTAATAGTTCCCATCAACTGACGTTGAATAGCGTCTTCAAAGACTTTTGTTTCCTCATAATTCTTCTCAGACGTAAAATAATTAACAAACATCTTTGACTTATAGGGCATAATCAAAATATTTATCTGTTCATTCGATAATCCGCTATAAGTCCGCAGCATGGATGCCATTTCCTCGGTTGGTGATTTAGCTGTTTTTCCGTCCTCTTTTTTAGCCAATGGCTTGCCCTTATTCTCGTTAATTTCTTCCCTGATTATCACCCCGTCTTTCATATGAATAATCCGATCAGCATAAATAACATTTTCTGGATTATGCGTCACCATAATAATCGTCTTTTTTTCTTTGGTATTTAAGTCACTGAGGATATTTAAAACATTTTCCGCTGAAGTTGAGTCCAAATTACCAACGGGCTCATCTGCCAAAATCAAACTCGGATCATTAACTATTGAACGAGCAATGCCAATACGCTGTTGCTGTCCACCAGACAATTCAGTTGGAATACGATGTGCCTGCTCCAAAATGCCAAATCTTTCTAGAAGCGTTTTTGCCAAGGCATTGCGCTTGCCGCGATGAGTGTTTATAAAAATCTGTGGCAGGGCCACATTGTCCAACACGCTCAAACTAGTAATCAAATTATAGGCCTGATAAATCATCCCCACCTCGAGACGATGATAATCGGCAAACTCACGACCATTCATGGCCATCAAGTCACGCCCCATCACGTTAATCATCCCCTCGTCCGGCTTTTCCAGTCCAGCTAAAATATTTAACAACGAAGACTTCCCACAGCCAGACGGCCCCAGGATTGCAATAAATTCCTCCGGATAGATATCTAAGTTAATATCAGCTAAGGCTTGATACTCATTATCTTTTCCCTTGTTGTAGGTAAAATTTACTTTTTTCACCTCGATAATTGGATTAGTATTTGCCATATATTTATTTTTTTATTATAACATATTTTGATAATATAAAAAACCTGTCCACGTTGGACAGGTTTTTTGTGTAGCTAAGCTAATTTTCTTATTTTATCTCATACTCCCGCATTGTTAACTGTGCTTCAATCTGCTTTACCAATTCAATTACCACTGACACCACAATCAATAAGGATGTGCCGCCAATTGCTAATGACTGAACGCCAGAGAAATATTTCAACACCAAGGGCATAACAGCAATGATAGCCAAGAATAAAGCTCCAACAGAAATAATTTTGTAAGTTGTGTTTGATAAGTACTCAGCTGTGTGACGTCCTGGTCTAATACCAGGAATAAATCCACCTTGCTTTTGTAAATTCTCAGCTATTTGATCAGGATGAAAAATAACTTCCGTATAAAAGAAAGTAAAGGCAAAAACTAACACAAAATATGAAATACCGTAGAATAACTGATTTTGGAATAAAGTAATAGTGTGCGCCGCGGTGTTAGCAATCCAGGTAGTTTTTGCATGAATGAAAAACTGTGCGATCATTGATGGAAATAAAATTACTGAAATTGCAAAGATAATTGGAATCACGCCAGCCATATTAACACGCAATGGCAAATGAGTAGAAGTACCACCATGAACATGTCCGCCTCGAATCTGCTTCGCATACTGCACGGGAATGTTACGTTGCGCTTCTGTAATATAAATAACCCCCACAACAGTCACAATCGCAATCACAATAAAGGCAATAAAGGTAAATAATTGGTCAGCGCTATATGTCGCCATTGTCTGTTGCAATTGCATTGGCAAGCCAGATACAATACCAGCAAAAATCAAGAAAGACACGCCATTGCCAATATTTTTTTCCGTAATCAATTCACCAATCCACATCAAGAAGACTGTGCCCGCAGTCACAACAACTACCATACTCAATAAATCAAAAGCAGAAATATCACCCAAGATGTTTGCTTGCGTTCGACGCAAAAGCGTAATCATACCAAAAGCCTGCATCGCTGCCAAAGGAACTGTTAACCAACGAGTCCACATATTAATCTTTTGTCGTCCAGACTCCTCCTTTTGCATTTCTTCAAAACTTGGAATAATCATACCCAATAACTGAAAAATAATCGAAGCGGTAATATAAGGAGCAATACCCATCATAATAATTGAAAAGTTTTCCATACCTCCACCAGAAAAAACATTCAACAAACCCATTACTTGGTTAGATGCAAAAAATTGTTTCAAGGCCTCAGCATTTACGCCCGGCAAAGGAATATGTGCCGCAAAACGAAATACAACCAACATCGCAAACACGAATAAAATATTTTTTCGTAGATCCTTAATTTTCCAAATTTGTAAAAACTTTTCCATATGATTTTTAATTATTTATATATAAAAGCAATCGGCTTTTTGTATAGTTGAAAGTTCATGCTTCTCAACTATAAAAAAATGTAGCAGTGCTACATTTTTTTATTTATAAAATTGTTCCGTCTAACTTGGTGATTTTTTCTTTAGCACTTTCTGATATCTTGATATTCTCAAAGGTCAAACCCTTTACAGTCAACTCACCGTCGCCTAGTATCTTTACAGTGATTGCCTCTTTCGAAATCAAGCCCTTTTCTTTCAAGACTTTGTTATTAACAATGTCCTTATCCTTAAAAACATTCAAGTCGTCCAAATTAAGCACTTGATCTTTCCCACTCAAAGATTTAAAACCTCTTGATTTTGGAACTCTCAACAAGATTTGTCGCATACCCAATCTCTTTAAACCACTCACACCGGCACGCGCCTTTTGACCCTTCAAGCCCTTACCAGAGTAAGTGCCGATACCAGAACCATTACCACGACCAATTCTCTTCTTAGGTTGCTTCAAGCTCTTATTTGATTTAATTGTATTTAATGATAATGTCATAAATTTGCTAAACCGCCGCGGCGGATGTTATTATTTTTTGATTTCTTTCTTTTCTTTAGTTTTAGCTGCTACTTTTTTAGTGGCTGGTTTTTCAGCCTTAACAGCTTCTTTCTTTTCTACTTTTACTTCTGCTTCTGCTTTTTCAACACTAACGCCCTCCTCTTTCTTTACCACTACCTTCTTGTCAACTTTTCGCAAACTGCTTAAAGCTTCAATAACGTTTCTAGCAATACTAACCTTGTTAGTTGTTCCCAAAATTTTACTAGAAATATTTTTGATACCGGCAAGATCAAAAATGATACGAGCCGCTCCTCCAGCAATAATACCCTTACCTTGCTTAGCTGGTTTCAATAGAATTTTCGCAGCCCCAGTTTTCATATAAACATCATGAGGAATTGTATCATTAACAATCGGCACTTCAATCATTACTTTTTTTGCTTGATTAACTGCTTTAGAAATCGCAATAGTTACATCAGCGCCCTTATCTAAACCGATTCCAATGCGACCATTTTTATCACCGATTGCCACGCAAGCTCGGAAACGCATTCTCTTTCCTCCAGCCATTACACGAGTTACTCTCGCCAAATCAACAATTCTTTGTTCGAATTCTTCTTTCGGTCTTTCACCACGACTATCCGGTCTTCTTTTTTTAGAAAATTGATTTTTTTTCTTATCACCAAAAACAGACTTAGCAACCACATCAGCTGCCTTCTTATCAGTATCAATCTTTGCTTCGATTTTATTTTCTACTTTATCGTTTGACATAATTTTTATCTAAATTAGTTCTATGTATTAATTTTAAAATTGTAAACCACCCTCTCTTGCTCCTTCAGCCAAAGATTTGATTCTACCGTGATATTTATAACCGCCACGATCGAAAACTACTTGTTCAACTTTCTTCGCTTTTGCTTTTTCAGCAATTAACTTGCCTAATTCAAAACCAGTCAAGATTTTGCCCGTCAAAGCGCTCTCACTCTTCTTACCTTTAACTTCCTTGGCAGCACCGCTTACTAAAGTTTTACCAGCTACGTCATCAATAATCTGCACAAACATGCTCGCATTTGAACGAAAAACGCTCAATCTTGGACAAGTCGCAGTGCCAGAAATCTTCTTTCTGATCTTAATGCGTCTCTTAAGTCTCTTTTCAATTTTAGCTTTATTAATATTCATATATTTATAATTTGTTTTCTATTTAACTATTTATTTACCCTTTGCTGAAGTCTTACCTTCCTTTCTCACAATCACCTCATCAGAATACTTAATGCCCTTACCTTTATAAGGTTCTGGCTTCTTAATTTTTCTGATTTGTGCGGAAATTTCACCCACTAATTGCTTATCAATACCTTCAATTGTGATTGTGTTCGCTTCTACTTTTCCAGCAATACCTGTCGGTAAAATAAATTCAACTGGATGAGAAAAACCAACGTTCAAAGTTACTTTCTGTCCTGCAATTGCAATTTTATAACCAACACCTTTCAATTCCAATTTCTTGCTAAAACCATCTGTCACGCCCTTCACCATATTGTTCAACAAACTCCAAAATAATCCCCAAAGGGCATTGTCTTTTCTTGAAACACCTTCCTTAATACTTACATGTAATTCACTTTCGCCAACTGTTACTGTAATTAACGGATGTAACTTTTGCTTCAACTCACCTTTCGCACCTTTAACAATCACGAATCCCTTTTCAACGCGTACTTGAGTATTATTATTAAATTTTATTGGTAATTTTCCTAAACGTGACATAATGTATTATTTTACTTAGTAAATTTCACAAATAACTTCTCCACCTAAACCTTCTCTTCTAGCTTTTTTATTTGTCATTAAGCCTTTAGATGTTGAAACAATGGCGATACCCAAATTATTTAAAACTCTAGGTAGTTCAATCTTCTTGGAATAAGCGCGTAAGCCTGGCTTACTAATTCTCTTAATGCTAGTAATCGCTGATTTACCGCTCTTCTTGTATTTCAATACTATTTTTAATTCATCAAAAGTAGATTTCTTCGGGTCGGCGCTAGCTTTAACAACATCAACATCATAAACCCACCCTTCTTCTTTAAGAATCAAGGCAATCTTATGCTTCATTTTGCTCATCGGTAAAAGAATCTCTGCTTTTTTCACAGCGGAAGCATTTCTTATTCTTGTTAACATGTCAGCTATTGGATCTGTCATAAAATTTATATTAATTTATTTTCTATATATACTTATTATTTATTATTATTTCCGCTTAACGCGGACAAACACTCTACCAAGATGCTTTCTTTATTCCCGGAAGATCACCATTGTCAGCTAATTCACGAAAACAAATACGACACAAACTAAAATCACGCATGTAACCATGGTTTCTGCCACATCTCCAACATCGGCGAATAACGCGTGTTGAAAATTTTGGTGTTCTTTTTGCTTTTGCAATTAATGCTTTTCTAGCCATATAATCTTAGCCGTTAATTTATTATTTATTAAAAATTATTTATTATCTTTCTTAAATGGAAAACCGTATAATTCAAACAGTCTCAAACCTTCTTTTCTAGTCTTAGCAGTTGTTGCTAAACTTACCTCAAGGCCGAAAACATTTTCAATTTCATCACTACGAATTTCTGGGAAAGCTAAATGTTCTTTGAAACCGATTGTCATGTTACCAGTTCGGTCCATGCCTTTATCAGTAATGCCACGGAAATCTCTTACACCTGGGAAAGAAAGATTAATTAATTTTGTCAAAAAATCAGTCATTCTCTTACCTCTCAAGGTAACACTGGCGCCAATTACCATTCCTTCTCTAAGCTTGAAAGCAGAAATCGCCTTCTTCGCTTTGTTCTCTTGTGGTTTTTGTCCAGTAATTCTTGTTAAACCGCTCAAAACGTTTTGGATAAAAGCTTTTTCCTTAGTCTGTCTACCAAATCCAACATTAACAACAATCTTAGAAATCTTTGGAATCTGCATCGCGCTCGTATAACCAAATTCTTCCTTCAATTTCGGCATTATTTCATTTTTATATTTTTCTTGTAACATAATTATTATTCTAATTAATCAATTACTTGATCACATTTTTTACAAACTCTATATTTCTTCTTTTTATCATCTGAATATTTATAACCGATTCTCGCTTCTTTGCCACACTTAGGGCAAGACAACATTAAATTAGACAAATCCATAGGTGCTGGAAATTCAATTCTTTGACCATGCTCACCTTGTCTTCTTGGACGCATATGCTTGATCAATAAATTGATACCTTCAACACTGGCTCTGTTCTTCTCAGGAAAAACTTGCAAAACTTTTCCGGTTTTACCGTTATCCTTACCAGCTGTTATTTTAACTTTGTCATTAACTTTAATTTTCATATTATATTCTTATTATATATCGTAATTTACAAAACTTCTGGTGCTAATGAGGCAATCTTCAAAAAGCCTCTCTTTCTAACCTCTCTAGCAATCGGACCAAATACGCGAGTTGCTTTTGGCTCTTTCTTTACCTTATCAATAACCACACAAGCGTTTTCGCTAAATCTCAAATACACACCATCTTCACGACGGATTTCTTTTTTGGTTCGAACAATAACAGCGTGAACTACATCACCTTTCTTGATCGCTGCATGTGGCGCTGCCACTTTTACCGCACAAGAAATAATATCACCAACCCCACCGTATCTTTTTTTGTAACCACCAAAAACATGGATACACAAAACTTCCTTTGCACCCGAATTATCTGCTACTTTTAATCTTGACTCTGTTTGAATCATATCTCTAAAAAATTAGATTAATAAATTACTCGCCATCTCTTGTCCTTGGACATTGGCCGACATTCAATAAATTTTACTTTATCACCTGTTTTATACTGTTCCTTTTCATCATGAACCTTGTATTTCTTGCTTACTGTATATCTCTTCTTATATCGTGGGTGAATCTTAACACTATCAACCTTAACTACAACAGTCTTGTTCATTTTGTCGCTCACAACCTCGCCATTAAAAGTTTTTTTAATAACTACTCTTTCTACGACTACTGCCTCATCAACCTTAGTTGCAACTTTCTTATTCGATTTTACTTCTTTTGTATTAACCATACTAATTATTTAACTAATGTAAATATTATTTAATATTTTCTTCTTTCTTGGTGTTAAGCAAAGTCAAAATTCGGGAAATAGTTGTTCGCACAACTCTAATATCCGTTACTTTTTTTAATTGCTTGCTCGCATCCTTAAATCTCAAATCACGCAAATTATCTCTCTGTTCCGCCAACATCTTGTGCAATTCTGGAATGTTTTTTAATTTTAATTCTTTTAAATTCATAAAATTTATCTACTTACTACTTTACATTTAACTGGTAGCTTGTGGGCTGCCGCGATCAAAGCACTTTTAGCTGTCTCTTCGTCAACACCGTCGATTTCAAACATAACCATTCCTGGTTTCACAACAGCTACATAGTGATCAACTGAACCTTTACCCATACCCATAGGGATTTCTCCACCTTTTTGGGTAACTGGCTTATCAGGGAAAATTCTAATCCATATCTTACCACCTCTTTTTGTCGCTCTCGTGATTACTCTACGAGCCGCTTCGATTTGTCTGGAAGTGATCCAAAATGGTTCCATTGTCTTCAAACCAAATTTACCGAAAGCAACGCTAATCATTCTACTAGCTTTTCCGCCTCTCTTGCCTTTGTGCGACTTTCTATATTTAGTTTTCTTTGGCATTAACATATATGTATAATATCACTAATTGTTATAAAAGATTTAGTCTTTTTGTATGGTCGGGAATTCACATTCCACGACCGTATAAATTATTTATTTTTTCTTGCCAACGACTTCGCCGCTAGAATCTCCTACTTTTTCAAATTTATCACCCTTATAAATCCAAACCTTGATACCGATTGCACCATATGTTGTGCGGGCTACGCCACGGGAATAATCAATGTCTGCTCTTAAAGTGTGTAGGGGTACTTTACCACTAGTCAACATTTCCGTTCTAGCAATTTCTGATCCATTCAATCGTCCTGAAATTTTTACTTTGATTCCTAATCCCCCAGCTCTTTCTACTTTGTTAATCACTTGCTTCATTACTCTTCGGAAAGGCATTCTCTTTTCAATTTCCAAGGCCATTCCTTGCACCACAATTTGAGAACTCAAACTTGGTCGATCAACTTCGTGTATATTTAAATTTATATCACTCAATTTAACTGCTTGTGGTCTTGATAAAAACTTAACCAAAAGCTCTTTTTTCAAATCCTCAATACCAGCACCGCCGCGACCGATAATAAAACCAGGCTTAGCTGTATAAACATTGATTACAATCTTCTTAGCATTTCTTTCAATCTCAACGCGATCAACACCAGCTTCCATGTATTTTTTCAACAAATGTCTACGAATATACAAATCTTGTTGCAAATTTTTTACATAGTCTTTACCAGTCCCGAACCACTTAGAGTGCCAAGTTCTTGTAATACCCATTCTAAAAATTTTTGGATTAACTTTTTTTCCCATATAATGTATAAGTTATTATAAAAACCAAAGGTTTTTTGTGTGGTCAGGAGTTTATGCTCCATGACCGTAAACTATCAATCTACTTCAAGTAGTCGCTTATCCTGACTTTCTTCTAAACATTTTATTAACAAAACCCTTAGAATCTTTCTCAACTTTGCTATGCTTGCCATGTCCTTCCATTCTTGGATCAACAATTTTCTTACCCTTCTCATCCGCATCTTCCTTAGCAATTTTTTCTTCTTCCTTGGCCTTAACCTTAGCAGCACCTTCTTCTTTAACGTTTCCTGTTAATTTGATCGGCGCTTCAATTTTAGTCTGCTTGCCTTTCTTCTCACCACTATCAACTAATTCTCCTAAAGTGATCATCACGTGACTAACTCTTTTTCTGATAACTGTCGCACGACCTCTAGCTCTTGGCATTGATCGCTTCATAGTCATACCTTCGTCAACTCTGATTTCCTTCACTAATAGATTATCCACCTTCAATTCGAAATTGTTTTCCGCGTTAGCAATCGCTGATTTCAAAAGCTTGTCAATTGGATGAGTTGATTTCTTATTAATAAACTTCAACTGATCCAAGGCTTTTTCAACCTTCATGCCACGAATAACGTCCACTACTAATCGGACCTTTCTTGGAGATATTTTTAAATTGTTTAATTTTGCTGATACTTGCATATTATCTTTTATCTTTTAAATTATTTTTTAACCTTGGCCATTTTACCACCGTGATTAACAAATTTTCTAGTTGGTGCAAATTCACCAAACTTGTGACCCACCATATCTTCAACTACATAGACATCAACATGCTTACGACCATTGTGGACGCCTACTGTAAAACCAACCATTTCTGGTGTGATTGAACATGAACGATCCCAAAGACGCAAATTAGTTTTTTCGCCCGGTTTCAAATTCTTGATTTTGTTCAAGAACCGTTGATTAATATATGGTCCTTTTTTTAAACTTCTAGACATTTGGTTATAATAATTATTTATAAAAGCCCTCGGCTTTTTGTATGGTCAGGAGTTTATGCTCCAATGACCGAATTTATTATTTCTTCTTCTTATTAACTCTTCTTTTTACAATCAATTTGCCAGATGGCTTTTTCTTGTTTCTAGTCTTCACGCCCAACGCTGGTTTACCCCAAGGTGTCTTCGGATGCTTCAAACCAATAGATTGGTTACCTTCACCACCACCATGTGGATGATCAACTGGATTCATCGCTGTACCACGAACTGTTGGTCTCCATCCTAATCTTCTATTTCTTCCAGCAGAACCAATCTTAATATGTCTTTGATCAACATTACTAACTTGTCCAACTGTGCACATACATTCCCTCTTAATCAATCTTATTTCACCGGATGGCATCTTTACTTGCGCATATTTTCCTTCTACACCCATTACGAATAATGCGATACCAGCGCCACGAGCGATTTTTCCGCCACGTCCTGGTTCGATTTCCACATTATATACGGCTACACCAGCTGGAATATTTCCAATCGGCATCGCGTTACCTTTCTTGATTTCAATTCTCTCTTGTGATGACATAATCTTGTCACCAACCACTAGACCAACCGGAGCTACAATATATCTCTTTTCACCATCAGCATAAAATAACAAAGCAATTCTCGCACCTCTATTTGGATCATATTCAATCGCATTTACAGTTGCCTCGATGCCAAATTTTTCTCTCTTAAAATCAACGATTCTAACAAATCTTTTTACACCACCACCTCTGTGTCTTACTGTAATCTTACCTTGTGCGTTTCTACCACCATGTTGCTTTTTGATTGTAATCAAATTCTTTTCTGGCTTGCTTTTAGTGATATCACTAAAATCATCAAATGTAGCTTGACGTCTTCCTGGTGTTGTTGGTTTTACTTTTTTAATTCCCATATCTTAAATTGAAAATTTATAATTATACTCCTTCGTAAACATTGATTGTTTCGCCTTTTGGTAAAGTTACAATCGCCTTTTTCCAATCCTTTCTCTTGCCTTTGATTCGACCAAATCTTTTAGTCTTACCCAAAACGTTCATTACGTTAACGTCAGTTGGTGTAACACCATAAACGTCCTTGATCGCTTTTTTGATTTCAACCTTATTGGTGTCATGAGCCACTTCGAACAAATACTTATTCGATGTTGCAAAATTAGCACCCTTTTCAGTTACTAAGGGTTTAACTAAAACTTTATAAGCATTTGACACTTTATTGCCAGCTACTTTCTTGGTTTCACCTTTAGTTGTTTCGTCTTTGTATAAATCTTTCGTTGCCATATATTAAATCCTGCCTTCGCAGATAATTTATTTCTTATAAGTTATTTCCATTTTCTCAACCGATGCTTTGGTAATAATCAAATTTCGATATTTTAATAAATCGAAAATATTGATGTTGTCCAAATTGATAATCTTCACACCGACCAAATTGCGGCCAGAGTATTTCACCTTATCATCGTTGCTAGAATCAATAATTAATACACTTCTTCTCTTATTCTCGATTTTCTTCATTGCCTTTTCTTCCATGTTACCAACAATCTCATTAAAAGTTTTAGTCTTAAATTCGCTCATTTTCACTTCATCCAAAATTGCCATTGCTTCGCTTGCCATTCTATCAGACAAAACCATGAACATCGCTTTTTGCTTCATTTTCTTATTGATTTCTTTTTTGAAATTTCTATCTTTCAAGGGACCAAAAGTAACACCACCGCCAATCCAAATCGGTGAACGACTTGAACCAGAACGAGCACGACCAGTTCCCTTTTGTCGCCATGGTTTTTTACCACCACCGCGAACTTCTCCTTTTGTCTTGGTATGTGCCAAAACTTGTCTTTCATTTCCTAACTGTGCAACATAAGCTTGGTGAATCAAATCATTATTGGTTTTTACACCAAAGATATTTTCACTCAACTCAATCTCGCCAACTGTTTCTGCTTTTTGATTGTATAATTTAGTCTTAATGGACATACTATTTAAAAAACTTAGTTATCAATAATTATTTTGAAGCTTCTTCGTCTTCAATTTTTTTGCCAGCTTCAATTACTACTTGTTCAATATTTTCTTCAGCTTTTACTACTTCTTCAGCCTTAACCTCTTCCTTAACTTCCACCACTTTCTCTTCAACCACCTCTTCAACTTTTTCTTCAACCTTTTCTTCAACCTTTTCTTCAACTGGAACAGTCTTCTCTTCAATAAATTTTAATTCACCTTTGCCCTTAATCATTACCAAGCCGTTAATTGCTCCTGGTACAGCACCCTTGATGTATAAAATATTATTTTCAATATCAACTTTGATAATTTCCAAATTGCTAGTTGTAATTCTCTTGCCACCCATGCGACCTCCCATTCTTGTACCTTTAAATACATGAGCAGGGCCTTTAGCACCAATCGAGCCAGGCATTCTAACTTGATCCTTAGTACCATGAGTCTTAATCTGACCTTTGAAACCATGTCTCTTTACTACACCTTGAAAACCTTTTCCTTTGGAGTTAGCAGTTACTTGGATAATATCACCTTCTTGAAATGTTTCAACGCCAACCACATCACCCTTCTTAGCTTCTACGCCTTCAGTTCTGAACTCACGAAGTTTAGCAAAACTGCCCAAGCCCTTCATATGACCTAATTGTGGTTTCTTGATATTCTTTTCTTTGCGAACGCCAAAACCCATTTGCAATGCTGAATAACCATCAGTAGCTTCATTTTTTACTTGAACTACAATGTTTGGTTCAGCCTTAACTAAGGTTACTGCAACAACTTTGTCATTCTTCCAAAGTTGAGTCATTTCTTGTTTTTTACCTATAATAAATTTCATAAAATATTCTGTTATTGTCGCAGATCCGCTTGGAGCGGATAATTTAAGGATTTAAGAAACAAAAAACTGGTTTATAACAAAACCAGCACTAAAAAATAATAGAATTATCTTCTGAGTTGTACTGTATCTTTTTGTTAACTTAATCCTTTCTAGTTTAGCTATTTATCCATCATTAAAGCACTGTCACCGCGCTAGCAGTGAGTTACTAAAACAATACAAGATAGCTCTACTTATATAATGACATTATATGCCATCTTTTTAAAAAATGCAAGTCCTTTTAATTATTCAATATTAGCCATTTTATATTATATATAATATAAATATAAAAATTTGGCAAATATTTAAACAAAAATGGATTACATCTTTATTTCAATATCAACACCGGCTGGTAAGCTTAGACTTGTCAAATCCTCGATAGTCTTTGGCGTAGGGTCAATAATATCAATCAGTCTCTTGTGAGTTCTGATTTCATATTGATCTCTAGCTGTCTTGTGAACGAAAGTTGATCGATTCACAGTGTATCTCTTTTTTTCCACTGGAAGTGGAATAGGACCAAAAACGCTAGCACCGCTTCTGTTCACGGTGTCAATAATTGTCTTTGTTGACTGGTCAATGATCTTATGATCAAAGGCCTTAATCTTGATTCTAATTTTTTGTTTAGAATCATCTTTCTCGCCTGTTTCTTTTTTGGATTTTTTTTCTGCTGTCATCTTGAAATCTTTAAATAATGTTAATTATTTTTAAATAAATAATACAATCCCGCCTCAACTTGAGACCGAGGCGGGACAAAGTATTTACTTAATTACTTTAACTACTACACCGGCACCTACTGTTCTACCACCTTCACGAATAGCGAATCTCATTTTTTCTTCCAAAGCAATTGGAGAAATAAGTTTCACCTTGAAGTTGATAGTATCACCAGGCATTACCATTTCAGTTCCTTCTGGCAATTCTACTTCACCAGTAACATCAGTTGTTCTGATATAGAATTGAGGCTTGTAACCCTTGAAGAATGGCTTGTGTCTACCGCCTTCTTCTTTTGACAAAATGTAAACTTCAGCTTCAAATTCAGTGTGAGGTGTTACAGTTCCAGTTTTAGCCAAAACTTGTCCACGCTCAACTTCATTTTTCTTTGTACCACGAAGTAATACACCAGCATTGTCACCAGCCATACCACTGTCTAACTGCTTGTTAAACATTTCGATACCAGTTACCACTGTTTTCTTTGTATCCATCAAACCAACGATTTCACATTCATCACCAACTTTCAAAATACCTCTTTCAATTCTACCTGTAACTACTGTACCACGACCTTCGATTGAGAAGACGTCTTCAATAGGCATTAAGAATGTTTTATCAGTATCACGAACTGGTTCTGGAATAGCTTCGTCTAAAGCAGTCAACAATTCCATTACTTTCAAACCGTATTCACCTGTTGGATTTTCAAGAGCTTTCAAAGCTGAACCTCTGATGATTCTTGTATTATCACCGTCAAATTCATATTTCTTCAACAAGTCTCTGATTTCTTCTTCCACAAGGTCGATCAATTCTTGGTCTTCAACCATATCGCATTTGTTCAAAAATACTACGATGTGACCGATACCAACTTGTCTAGCCAAAAGGATGTGCTCTCTTGTTTGAGGCATAGGTCCGTCTGTTGCGGCTACTACCAATACTGCACCGTCCATTTGAGCGGCACCAGTAATCATGTTCTTTACATAGTCAGCGTGACCAGGACAATCTACGTGAGCATAATGTCTCAATGTTGATTCATATTCAACGTGAGCTGTCGCGATAGTAATACCACGAGCTTTTTCTTCCGGCGCTGCGTCAATTTGATCTACATCCTTGTGAGATGACATCAAACCATTAGCGGCTGCCACCTTCAAGATAGCGGCTGTTAATGTTGTTTTACCGTGGTCAACGTGACCAATTGTTCCCACATTAAGATGTGGCTTGTTGCGTTCGAATTTTTCTGCCATTTTTTTAGCTTACGACCTCTACTTAGTTTAAAACTGAGAGAGTTTTGTCCAGTCGTTAAAATTAATTTTATTATGTTAATTATTTATTAAAACTTTTAGTTTTATATATAGTCAGGAGCTTATGCTCCAATGACCAAAACTTTTATTTTAAAAAGTTATTTCCTCTAAATAGTGTCTATCTTCTTCAATCACCTCCTCGGCTACCTCTTTAATATTCTTTGGGATACTCCAATGTCCACTTTTACCACTATGCTCTTCGGAAAAATCCACACGTCGGTCAAAATTACCTTCCAAAAAATTCATTTTATCAAAATCGCTTTCGTTTGACAAATTATCCTCTTTCGAAATTGAGAGGTCGCGATTTATTTTATCAATTCGCTCCTCTTCTGTCAAGTGGTTGTCGACCGGGGCATAAAAATCATTTTCACCCTCATAATCATTGTCGAAATCAATTTTTTCGTCCTCTTCGGCATTTTCATCCTCACTGTAATATTCCTCATCTTCGCAGCAATTACAATTACTGGCTTCCAAATCACGTTCATATTCATCAAAAGGAATCAGAACATAAGAATTTTCCGGTTCACGAGAATCAATGACAATTAATTTATCGCCAGTTTTTTTTGCAATATTTATAGCTCTCTGTAATTGACTATGCATATTATTTAATTCTGGATTATGATTTATTTCTTCTCCTTTTCCTTCTCACCAGCAATCTCAGCCACAATGTGCTTCGGTGCTTCTGAATAATGCAAGAATTCCATAGAATAAGCAGCGCGTCCTTGACTCATTGAGCGAAGCTCAGTTGCATAACCAAACATCGAAGACAATGGCACTTTCGCGTCGATTACCTTGCTCTTGGCTCTATCTTCCATTCTATCAACTTGACCACGTCTTGAATTCAAATCACCCACAATGTTACCCATATATTCTTCCGGAGTTACTACTTCTACTTTCATGATTGGTTCCAATAATACTGCACCTGCGTTCTTCGCCGCTTCTCTAAACCCTAGAATCGCCGCCATCTTAAACGCTGCTTCAGATGAATCCACATCATGGTAAGAACCGTCAGTAACGGCCACCTTCACATCAACCATTGGAAAGCCAGCGATAACACCGCGACCCAAAGCTTCTTTCACACCCTTATCAATTGCCGGAATAAATTCACGAGGAATAGAACCACCCTTTGTTTCATCAACAAAGCTGTTGCCAACACCAGCTCCAGCTGGTTCAAGACGAAGATAACAATGACCATACTGACCACGTCCACCGGATTGCTTCACGTGCTTACCCTCACCCTCGCCAGTAGTTCTAATTGTTTCTCTATATGATACTTGTGGTTTACCAATATTTGCTTCAACGCCAAATTCGCGTCTCATTCTATCTACGATAATATCCAAATGTAATTCACCCATACCGGAAATCAAAGTTTGATTTGTTTCCTCATCTGTTTCAACACGGAATGTTGGATCTTCTTCAGCCAGTTTTTGTAAAGCTGTTCCCATTTTTTCTTGATCAACTTTTGTCTTTGGTTCAACCGCAATCTTAATAACTGGCTCTGGGAATGTAATTGACTCCAAAACCAATTTCTTATCTTCATTACATAAAGTATGACCAGTAATTGTTTCTTTTAAACCGATTACAGCTGCAATGTCACCAGAGTGCACTTCTTTAATTTCTTCTCTTGAGTTAGCGTGCATTCTTACCAAGCGACCAATTCTTTCTCTCTTACCATTAGAAGAGTTGTAAACATAAGAACCGGATTGTAAAACGCCACTGTAAACACGCACAAAGCATAATTTACCCACAAACGGATCAGTCGCAATTTTAAATGCTAAAGCCGCAAAAGGCGCATCATCCTTGGCTGTTACTTCAATCTCATGTTCAGCATCATTTGGATCAGTCGCTACGATTGGTGGCACGTCAAGTGGAGATGGCAAGTAATCAACTACCGCATCAAGTGCAAACTGTACACCAATATTTTGCAAAGCTGTTCCAGCTAATACCGGGTAAATCATATTACCCAATACACCTTTTCTAATTGCTCTTTTCAATTCATCAATAGTCACTTCTTCACCGCCTAAATATTTCTCCATCAAGGCATCATCGCATTCAACTACACGGTCAAGCATTTCTTCACGAAATTTCTTCACCACTTCTTGCATATCATCAGGAATAGGAATTTCTATAATTTGTTCACCAGAAGCGCCCTTAAATTCATAACCTTTCAAGGTTACTAAATCAACAATACCACGCATAGTGTCTTCGGCACCGATTGGCAATTGAATTGCCACAGCCTTATCATTCAATCTATCTCGAATAGAGTCCAAGCTCATAAAGAAATCACCACCCATCTTGTCCATTTTATTTACAAAACAAAGTCTTGGCACATTATACTTGTCTGCTTGTCTCCATACTGTTTCAGATTGTGGCTCTACACCAGCAGATCCGTCAAATACAGCCACAGCACCATCAAGCACACGCAAAGAACGCTCTACCTCTACAGTAAAGTCCACGTGACCAGGAGTGTCGATAATATTGATACGATTGTCTTTCCAGAAACAAGTTGTAGCCGCTGAGGTAATTGTAATACCACGCTCTTTTTCTTGTTCCATCCAATCCATGTCGGCAGCACCGTCATGAGTTTCACCAATTTTATGTTTTTTACCAGTATAAAAAAGCACACGCTCAGTAAAAGTAGTTTTACCAGCATCGATGTGCGCCATGATTCCTATATTTCTTGTTTTTTCCAATGAGTATTCTCGAGACATAAATTTAAATCAATTATTTAAACAATAAAAACTGTAATAAGTGTTTTCAACAAAGCGTGGCTTTGATTATTTATTACAGTTCTTTTTGTATTTGTTTGTTATGTGAAATGTTAAACATCAAATTAATAATTCAGGTCGGTAATTATCTTGCAAAGTGAGCAAAAGCCTTGTTAGCTTCAGCCATTCTATGTACAGCCTCTCTCTTTCGAACTGCTGCGCCTTCGCCAGCAGATGCTGCCAAAATTTCGTCAGCCAATTTTACGTTCATCGGTTTACCCTTTCTATCCTTAGCGGCCTCGATCAACCAGTTGCAACCCAAAGAAAATCTTCTTTCACCTCTTACTTGAAAAGGAACTTGGTAGTTTGCACCACCAACGCGCTTGCCGCGAACCTCCAATAAAGGCATGATTTTCTTCAAAGCCTTGTTAAAGACGTGTCTTGGATCTTGTTTGGTTTTATCTTTGATAATTTCAAAAGCATCGTAAACAATACCTTGCGCGACAGTTTTCTTGCCTCTTTGCATGATATAATTGATGAATTTAGAAATATCAGTATCATTATACTTAATATCGCCTTCTATTTCTCTTTTTGGTGCTTGTTTTCCACGCATATATATAGTTTAAATTATTTTAATTATTTCTTTTCTCGCTTAGCGCCGTAAGATGATCTGGATTGCTTTCTATTTGCAACGCCTTGAGCATCGTAAACACCACGCACTACCTTGTAACGAACACCACCCAAATCTTTTGTCTTACCACCTTTTAGTAATACGATTGAGTGTTCTTGTAAATTGTGTCCGATACCAGGAATATAAGCTGTTACTTCTGAACCGTTAGAAAGTCTAACTCTAGCGATTTTACGTAAAGCGGAGTTTGGTTTCTTTGGAGTTGTTGTTGTAACCTTCAAACATACACCTCTTTTAAAAGATGCGCCTCTTTTCAACTCAGTTCTTTTACGATGAAGAGTATCCATGGTAAATTGCAAAGCTGGAAATTTGCTCTTAGTTGTAGTTTTGGTTCTTCCTTTTCGAACTAATTGATTAATTGTTGGCATAAAAACTGTTTTTTACTTTTTATAAATCATGTGTTAACAAAAACAACCCCGATAAAAACTCAGGATGTTATTGTTTAATTTATCAAAAAACTTTAAATAAGTCAAGACCACGATACAACTCATCTACCGCAAGAACATAAATACGAATTATTACCTAATATTAGCTACTACATAATTCGATTACTATATTTCATTTTCTTATCCAATATTAATGAAAGAATTCTTCATTGACAAAAAATTTATTAGTGCTAAGTTTGACTTAGTTTTTAAAAAATTATTGTCCCATGCTGTCACTTTAATGAAGACGATAATTGTCTCACTGATATTATTTTTTACCCTGATGTTTTTTTCGGGGGTTTTTGTGGCCAAAACTTTAGCTAATGCCTACTCCCCTTTGGATTTTTCCAATAGTTACAAAAGATTTGAAGCCAAAGTCGGTTTTGATCAAGAGAATGGTCGATACTACTCCTATCATTACGAGTTTTAAATCCCAACTATCAACTTGAACAAAAACTCAATCACCGGAATAATCAACTGAAAACCAAACATCACAAAAAATAAAACCAACATCATGCCGTATCTTTCCAGACTGGCATATTTTACCTGCCAATTATATGGCAAAAACGGCATTAAGACCTTGGATCCGTCCATTGGTGGTATCGGCACAAGATTAAACACCATTAACAAAAGATTAATATAAACTATCAATTGCATAAAACTCACCATGGCCATTGAGGCAATCGGGAAAAAACGCAACACTAGGCCAAAAAATATCGCTATCATAAGATTTCCCAATGGTCCGGCTATCGCCACCTTGGCAGCGCCATATTTTTTATCGCTTAGATTATAAGGATTAAATGGCACTGGTTTAGCCCAACCAAACACAAATGGAGAGCCAGTCATCACCAAAACCGCCGGCAAAAGCACTGAGCCGACTGGATCAATATGTGACAAAGGGTTCATGGTCAAACGACCAGCGTCCTTAGCTGTCGAGTCCCCCAACTCATTCGCCATCCACCCATGCATATATTCGTGAAAGATAGCGGAAAATATCAAAACAATGATTTGAAATATAGCAATTTCCATAGAATTATCTAATAAATTATTTATTATAACCCCTATATTATCACATCTTGCAAAAAAATACAAAATGTGATAAAGTTTTATCATCAATAACCGATTACGGCAAATATTGATTTTTTTTATTTATTTTTATTATAAAAAGCTATGGCTACAAAATGTGAAATATGCGGACGTGGGCCGCAAAAAGATGCTCAGAGATCACACTCAAATATCAAAACTATCAAGCGCCAATATATTAATTTGCAAAGCAAGAAAATTGACGGCAAAAAAACTGATGTTTGTACTAAATGTATCAAGACTATCAATAAAGAATAAAATTTCTTCAAATAAAAAACAGTCCCGAGTGCTCGGGACTGTTTTTTTTATCAAAAAAAACAAAAAACTTTCAAGATTAATAATTTTCTGCTATAATTTAAATAATAAGAATAAGGGGGAAATAAATATCCTGACGCGTCTAGCTGTCTAGTTTTCTAGCTATCTAAGCGTCCAGTCCATAAACAAATGCTAGAAGTCAAAAAAGAAGGAGTTATACTCAGACCAACAAACCTGGAATTCGAAAACAAATCAGTTTTTAATCCCGGCATTCTCCAAGAGGGCAATACCGTACACATGGTCTATCGCGCCATTGATGAAAATAATAAGTCCTGTCTTGGTTATGCGCGTCTTGAAGGACCGATGAAGGTTGTTGAACGCTGGACCAAGCCTTTTATGTATCCTCATTTCAACTACGAAAAAATGGGCATTGAAGATCCGCGCTTGGTCAAAATAAACGATTTAGTTTATATGACCTATGTCGTGCATGATGGTAAAAATGCCATGACTGCTTATTCCTCGGGTAAGGATTTATTCCACCTCAAAAAAGGAGGCATCATTTCGCCACAGCTTTCCTATAACCGCGTGGGTAAATTATTCGGCTTCAGTAAATTAAAAGACGACTATTATACTTTTAAATCATACTACACTGACTACGTCGGCGAAGACGTAACAGTCTGGGACAAAGACGGTTTTTTCTTTCCGGAAAAAATCAAAAACAAATATGTTTTCATGCATCGCATTTTACCTGACACTCAGATTGCGCCTGCCAAACATATTTATTTTTTAAAAACCAAAGAATATTGGGAAAGAAATATCAAACAACTTTCCAAGTTCGTCGTCCTCGAACCAGAACAAGGTTGGGAAAATCGCCATGTTGGTGGTGGCTGTCCACCAATCCGAACTAAATATGGTTGGTTACTCATTTACCACGGTGTTGGCGAATCAAATGACGGCCGCATCTATAGCGCCGGCGCTTGTATTCTCAAAATCGATAATCCAACTCACGTCATTGCCCGTCTCCCAAAACCATTTATGGTGCCAACTAAGAAGTATGAAACAAACGGCACAGTGAGCGATGTCACCTTTCCTACCGGCACTGCCATCTTTGACGATCGTCTCTATATCTATTACGGCACTGCTGATACCAATATCGCGGTTGCCTCTGTAAACTTGGATGAATTCTTAGAAGAAATTATGAAATATCCAGTTGTTGATTAAATCTTGCTCTCCAAAATCGAATATGATAGAATGAGAACATCTTTATAAATATAATAAATTTTTTGATATTCTCATTTTGAGTATCGAAAAATAAACAATCTAATGAAAAAAGAAATTGCTATCTTGAGCGCCGTGCTTATATTGTTAACCGGTTGCGCTAGTAAAACTGATGACGCCAAAAATGCCCCCGCTGAACAACAAGGTGGTTTTCAAGTATTAGACGCTGATCCAATAGCAGCAACTACCACCAATGAAACTGGAGAAGCAGATGTAACAACACCAGGTGATGGCGAAGCTGGCTTACCAATGGATGAAGAAGTTGGTTCTAGCCAAGAAGAAGTGCCAATGGACGGCGCTACTGACACTGGAAGCGCTGAAGAACCAACTCAACAATAATCACTGTCTCAAATAAAAAAATCTCATAATTGCTTATGAGATTTTTTTATTGGTAAATTTTATATCGTCTCAATATAGTCCCCATCCAAATATCCAATAAAAGGACTAATCGCGAGATTACGATTGTAATCATCAAAGCGACTGTATGACAAATAAATTCTTTTCTTTGCCCGCGTCAGCGCCACATAAAATAATCGTTTTTCTTCAGCCACATCCGAGCGATACATCGGAAACTTAAATTCGTTCAGGCCAACGACAAAGACGTAATCAAATTCTAAACCTTTAACTTGATGCACGGTCACAATTGGCACCTTGCCACTATCCACGCCGAGGAAATTAATATCGCGCGTCAAGGCGGCATAGTTAATCAGCTCACGCAAGACAGTCTCTGCTGGTCGTTCAGCGTCGTCTCTGGTTTGAAAAACATCACGCAAAACTTCAATCGACTTCAAACGTTTATCTTTATCCTTTTGTTCATTATAAAATCCTTGCAAACCGCTCTGTTCCCAGATATAATCAAGCGCGTCAACCGGACGCAATTTTTTTATTTCTTTTTGCCAAGTATTTATATCACCAGCCAACTTAACAAATTTGCCGGAAAATTTCGCAAATAAAGTCGCGCGCTCGGTGCGACTCACCATCAATTTCCCCACCAACACCTCCAACAAGCCAACCGTCGCCAACACGTCATCCTTGGCATCATGCGTCGCCTGGCTCAAACCGAATTTTTTTACCAGTGTCCCCAATTTATAATTCTCACTCTCAACCAAGCGTCGCGCCAAATCAAGCGTGTCATAATATTCTTTGAATTCAAATAAGACATCATGACGCTTGCCATTTTCCAACAACATCGACAAGTCAAAATTAACATTATGTCCAATGGTAATGTCATTACCAATAAAATCTTTCAACTCTTGCAATACTTCTTTCGGATCACGGCCTTTCTCAGCCAAATACTCATCGGTAAAGCCGTGCACTTCACCAGAGAGTCCAACCGGCTTGGTATTTTTCAAAAGAAATTCAAAATCCTTGCCCAGTTTACCATCAACCACTTCGGTCGCATAAATCTGAATCACCTCATCGCGCAAAGGATTGATGCCAGTTGTTTCGGTATCAAGCACAATCAAACGCCCCTTCTCCCATTTATTAATCAAATTAGAAAATGGTTCCGGATAATTAAAATTTTTAAAATCCAAAAAGTCCGACACGCGTAGTCCTGAAGCGCCACCCTCTTCACGGATTTTCTTCAAGGTCACCTCACCAATATTGCGCGCTGGTCGCGTCACAATGCGATACGCACTTTCGAGATCATATTTATTAAACAAAATTTTCAAATACGCAAAGACATCCTTCACTTCTTGGCGGCGGAAAAAATCATATTTATCAACCGTCATGTGCGCCATCTTTTTTTCCGTAAAAACATCAGCCAATTTATTTATCACAAAATTCGAGCGTGCCAACACCGCCACGCTTGCGCCTTCATCTTCTTCCCGAATGTTCTTAATCCGATCAATCACCCAACCCGCTTCTTCAGCCAGATTATAGCCTCCAAAAACCTTGATACATTTTTTCTCACCATCATCCAATCGGTCACTCTCAATATTCTTCGTCGTCCGTCCTTCCATGCTAGTTAAGAAACTTTTTATCGCCGCCAAAATATTCTGGTCAAAACGATAGTTCATTTCCAGGTGCATCTCAGTTACTGGTGCAAAATGTGATTTAAACAGACTGGCAATAAAAAACGGCTCACTCCCACGCCAAGAATAAATTGTCTGATCCAAGTCGCCGATTAATGCCACATTCTTATGTTGCTTTGCTAATTCTTTAATCACCAAATACTCCGACAAATGCGTATCTTGAAACTCATCCAACTGAATCAACTTAAACTTCTGCGCCCATTTATTTTTCAAACGTATATCAAAATACAAAGACCGTAAAGTCAGCAAGACCAACTCGTTAAAATCAAAGGCATTCTGGTTTTCCAACTCTTGAATATACATCTGTTCCAACTCATCCAAATTCCGATCCTCTTCCACGGCCGGCACCTGACAACCAATCATAATCTCCAAGCGCGCCAAGCGTCGCTTATAAATCCGCTCAATCAAATCCAAAGTCTCCCGCTTCTCATTCTTGCCCAGGAGCATCACATTCTCTTTCTTGTCTAAAATATTTTTAAAAATCTCAAACTGCTCATCCTCGTCAAGGATTACAAAATCCGCCCCCACCCCAATCTGCTTCGCCTCCGCCTTGATAAAATAAACACAAAAGGCATGAAAAGTGCCGATAAACAATTGCTCGAACACCCCCTTCTCCCCGATTCTTTTTTTAATTCGCGCCCGCATCTCCTCCGCCGCCCGATTCGTAAAAGTCAAACACAAAACCTCCTCCGGCTTCACACCAGAATCCAAAGCCTTAATAATCCGCTCGGTCAGAACAGTCGTCTTTCCCGTTCCTACTGGTGCGGAAATTAAATAAGCGCCGTTGATGTTATCGATTATTTCTTGTTGGTTTTTATTGAAATTCATTATTATTATTTTTTAATACTTTTTATTAATTCCCTTAGTCGATCATCATTGCCAACTAATTCAATATTACACTGCGGTAAATTTTTTAACAAATAAGCAATCTCTGCTTCCATCACCTTTAAATATTCCAAGTCACTTGAAAAACTCGGTGTAATATTGGTGAGAATCAATTTGTCCGGCGTCAGTAATTGTAAATGCGCCCGCGCATCACCAACTTCGGAAATGCCCAACTCTAAAATCAAAACATCAACCTTAGACAAAAACATAGCCCGCCACATTGCCTTGGCAAAGATAAATAATTTACATTTCTCCATTTTCCAATCCAAGTCTAAGACCGACAAAATCACCCCGATTTCCGTGTTATTCGACTTCGGATTGGCCCGCACTTTTCTCTCTTTTTCCAACTCGGTCACTAAGCGACGCTTCGTAGACGTTTTTTCCGTACTTCCAGTGATGGCAATAATCTCTGGTTTTGTGCGCCAAAGGTAAACTCGAGCACAGCTGCGCAAGAAGTTATAAGCCACTTTTTGCAATTGTGAAGTCTTCACGATTTTTCTCGACAAGATTAAGTTATTATCCAGTTCAACTGTTTTAATTTTCTCCGCCTGACCATTCACCTTAAAATATTCATACAAACGTTCAAAGGCTTTCTCGATATTTTCCATCGAATAGCCATAAGAAATCCGCAGATGCGATTCGCCCGTCGGACCAAAAGCTGCACCGGGCACGAGGGCCACGCCCACCTTTTCTAAAATATCATAAGCGAGCTTGGTTGAGTCATTAGCATAAGGCACAAGATCTTTGACGCGGGGAAAAACAAAATAAGATGAGTTCGGTTGCTGATAATCAAAGACGTGCGCTAGTCCATTCAACAACTCCAAAGTTCGATCCCGCCGACGCAAAAATTCTTCTTTGAATTCATTTACATAATCTTGCGCGTGCTCGAAGGCAGCAATGGCGGCATACTGCGACACGACCGGCGCACAGGTCACCATCGAATCATGAATCTTCAAAATCTCAGCAATCACCGTCTTGTCCGAATGCACAAAACCGATCCGCCACCCCGTCATCGCATAAGCCTTGGAAAAAGAAAAGACCCGCACCACACGCGCCTTCAACTCTGGCATCTGCGCCAGTGAAAAATACGGTTCACCGTTATATACAAAATCCTTATAAACTTCATCAGTCAAAATCATCAAGTCATGCTTCTCCGCAAAGGCGGCCAATTTCAAAAGTTGCTCCTTGGAATAAATCGTCCCGGTCGGATTATTCGGATTGCAATAAAAAATCACCTTAGTTCGAGGCGTCAAATATTTCTCCAACTCATCAACTTTCAAATCAAAATTCCGATCCTCGTCCAAAGGAAAAAAACACGGCCGCGCTCCCGCCACTTTGATCGCCTCCTGATACGAAACATAAGTCGGCGACGGAATCAAAACATCATCCCCCGGATTAGTCAGCGCCATCAAGCTCGCCGTAATCGCTTCAATCGACCCGCAAGTCGCAATAATCTCCGTCCACGGATCATAAAACATCCCATCGCGCGCCAAATTCTCCGCCACGGTCTCAAGTAACTCCGGCAACCCGATCGTCAAAGAATACCGCGCACACTTCCCCTCATCAATCATCCGCTTCGCATATTCACGAATCGGCAAGGGCGTATCAAAACTCGGAATCCCCTGCGCCAAACTAATCGCCCCCGGAATCCGCGCCGCCGCCATCTCAATCTGCTTAATCGGCGACACCTTGATATCGCGCGTGCGTTCGAAAAGTTTTTTTGTCATAAATATAATGTTATCCTAATAAGTTCTTCGCCCATTCCCTCACCTTGCGCCCACTCTCTTCTTTGTCATATTTCAAAGGTTCTTTAAAATCTATCTTACCAACAATCTCATTACCAGCTAATTCCTTTTTCATGTCCTCCAAGGTATTTCTCATGCCTCCGCCGTGAGTGCAAAAAATAGCAACTTTTTTATTTTGTATTTTTGCAGTTGCAAAAAAAGTTCGCAACGGTGGCGTAAATGTCCAAGCCCAAACTGGAGTGCCAATAATAATTAAATCATAATCACTTGGATTCTTTTCCAATGGTAATAATTCCGGCATTTCCTTCATCATCACCTGTCGTCCACCCCAAAAATATTTCATAAATCCAGTCGGCTTCAATATTTCCTTCTTAGTCCTTAAAACCAAAATATCCGCCCCAATCGCATTCGCAATTTCCTCAGCAATAAATTTAGCATTATTCGTTAGTGAATAATAAATAACAAGAGTTTTCATAAATTTATATTTTAATAATAAAAATACAACGAACGATATTGTTATAAATAATGTGCGACCGCACTTTTTTTACAACAATTCATTTCTCTATCTTTGGTTTGCAAAATTCATAACGTCGCTCATCTTCGCCGTTGCAGTACAAATTACCGAATCACCGGCCCCATAATATATTCGCAACGCATCACCTACCACAACCGCACCACAGCAGAATGTCACTTTGGGCATAGTACCTTTTTTTAAGGCTTCGTCGATATATGTTTCTTGTTCAGATTCACTTAGTTTTTGTAAAGCATCTAAACCGCCTGGCAAGACGTCGACAAGGCCGGCTAGCTCGTATAGTTCTTGCGGTTCGAAGATTGCTTCAATGGAGCGGTATAATATTCTGCGTGGGTTATTCAAATCAAGCAACAGTACGCCAATGCGATAACGATGGGCATTATTAATACCGTGATATAAAACTAGCCAACCCCTTTCTGTTTTGATTGGCGGCGGGCCCATTTCCACAAAAGTGTTATCAAAATAATCCCCCGTGCGTGGCTCCAAGAAAGGCTCTTCATCACCTGTCCAATGCAGGCCATCGTCAGACTCAGCAAACCAGATTCGATGTTCACCGAATAACATTAAAAATTTTCCGTTAATTTTTTCTGGAAAAATCGCGCCTGATTTTGACCACTCCTTGCTCATTTCTTTTGTCTGCGGTTTGCCGTCAACGAAATAAGTATAAACGCCACCAGCGTGGGCAAAATTCCAGTCCGCGAAAACTGCACCTTGCTTTTGCCAAGTTTTTAAATCTTTTGAAGTCGCCACTAACAAACGTGGTGTTTTGCCATCATAGGCTGCGTAGGTCATATAAAATGTATCGCCAATTTTGGTAATGCGTGGATCTTCTAAGCCACGCTTCTCAGCTTCGCCCTCACCAATTAATACAGACTCGGCAAATCTTTGGAAATTTTCACCGTCGTCGGAGACGGCATAACCAATCGCCGAGTTCCAATCACTGCCTGCACCAACCGCCCGATAAAATAAGTGATACTTATTATCGTGAAAAATCGCTCCGGGATTATATAATTTCAAAGCCTCCCAAGAATTATTTTTATCCGGCTTTAAGATTGGATTTAATTTTGAACGCGTAAATATGTTCATAGAATTAATTGTTGTAAAATTACGACGGTCGACGTAAATTTACAACAATTTTATATTAGTGCAAAGAATGCAAAGATGACGGCTGCAATTAAAAATGTAATTTTTAGATTTGCTATCAATAAAATACAGGCAATGTATACTAGGGCGCGAGCGAAGAATAGTGGAATTTCGCGGAAGACGATAAACTCGCTACTTTGTTTGTCTTTCTTGGCCAGTTGATAAGTAAGCGCTTGGTATGGCAGTTCAATCATGACACTGACGAAGCTGAATAAGATTGAAAATAAATACAGATAAATATTATTATCCAAAAAATAGGCCGTCACCCAGGTGAGCGTCGCCAACATAAAACCAAACTTCATCAATTTATTCTTGCTATACCGATCCGAAATTCTGCCCATTGCCATTGTAAACAATAAAACGATTACTGCTGTAATTGAATTAATTGAGCCAACCGAGGCAATGCCGATTTTCTCGCCCAGACTACTGGCAATTGTAAAATAAAAGAAGATTGGCCAGACGATGCCGTGCATATCCTCGCGGATATTCTCAAAAACTTCCATTACAATATATTTGGGATATTTCTTGAAAAAAGCAAAAACTTTTTGAAAATCAAATTTGGTTTTTATCTGATAATCTTCAAAACGCAAATAAACAAAAATCGAAATAAAATAAACCACAAACACCAGCGCAAACAGATTTTTAAAACCAAACAACAAGGCAATTGCACCCGACACAATCGGCATGATAATTCCGACGATTTGCGGCCAAGCAAAAAGATGCGAAACGTGCTTGCTCATATCATCATGTTCGACCTGATTGATAAAAATAAAATGCATCGGATAGTACATCAAACTGGCTTCAAGGGATTTCAGCAACGGCAATAAAAAAACCAAGAAAGAAAATTTATCAACCATAAAAAGTGCAGTATAAAAAAGAAAAACAATCGGAATTCTCGCTAAAAAAGTTCGTCGCACACCATAACGTTCGCAAACCTTGGCGGCGGTCATAAAAAAAATCGGCACACCGGCAGAATAAATCAGATAATAAACAAAAATCATTCGCAGCGAAAAACCGGAATTCAATAAGTAAACCGGCACAAAAATGCCGATTACTGTTCCGGCGACGGCTTCTAGGGAGTTTATTAAATTAATTATACGAAGTTGTGACATATTTAATCAAATCAATTGTTGTAAAAAAAGTGCGGTCGCACTAAATTTACAACAATGGCTATTTTTTAACTTGACGCGCTTGAATAATGTTTCAAGCCGTAGTGGAAAAATTTTCTTGAAGCGACAAAAAAGATAATTGCAACGATAAACGAATACGCGATTAAATCTAGGCGCGGGCCGAAGAGGAATATTTTAGCAGGGATGGTGGAGATGAAAGCAATTGGCAAAATCGTTGAAAAAATAATACGCACGGCGCTGGGGAAATAAATATCCGTTGGGTAACGAGACATTTTGATGATATTGTCGGTAATGGTAAATAATGCACGCACTTCAGTAAACCAAATCGACAAGGTTGCTACAAATAAGGAGATGCTGTACACAATAAGATAAGCAGTGACTAGTAAGAACAGATAGAGAAAAGCATTAACCGCTAATTGCCCCCAGGTAAAAACCAGATTTTCTGTTGCCTTCACAAAAACAATTGCCGCTGTCACCAAGCGCATCCAGTCTTCCGGATCAGCGCGCGAAAAAGAAGCGCTAAATTGCGCGTCAATCGGCTTGACTAAAAAACTATCGAAAGTCCCGCTCATAATATTCATTTTCAAACCAGCCACAAAGGCATGTGTCGCCCACGACAAACCTTCAATGAACATATAGGTCGCCAAGACAATCATCGCCTGATCTCGATTCCAACCCGACAAATCACCTGAAAAACGAAAAATAACATTCAATAAAATCACCGGCAAAACCATTTGCAAAACCACCGCCATGGCCATGACGAAAAAGTTGACCGGGTAGGCCATGCGTTCCATCAAACGCGCCTTGGCGTTAATTAACCAAACAACAAAATATTTGCGTATTTTTTTAAGCACCGCTTGCCTCATATTTTTCTACACCACTATAATAAATAAATTTTGCGAATAAATAAAACCAAACCAACCACAATAATCCGCCTGCAAATCCCCAAATAATTTCGTGCCCGGACAATTTACCCTGAATGACACTCAAAGGGAAAAAGCCGATATATTTGAACGGCAAAAAATTAGCCCACCACTGCAAACCCTTTGGCAATAAATCAAGGGGTAGCATACTACCAGAGAAAAAGGCCACCACATTATACATGAGAAAATTAATTCCCATCACCATGCCAAAATGAAACGCTAACAGTCCAATTATGTAAAAAACAAAAAAATAAATCGTCGCCGCCAAGATTAAACTAGGAACAAATAGAAGCACATTCACTGGCAAAAAACCTAGTTTAGGGAAAAACAATAAAGAACTAATGATAAAAATTAATACCAAAAAATCATACATAAACAAGCCCATACTACGGAATAAGTAATATTTGGTCAAATCCATCGGCTTTACTAAAAAAGACGAAAATGAGCCTAGGCGAATATAATCCCCCAAATGCCAAGCAATATCGCCCACCCCTTTGTAGGACAAAAAAATCACGAACATAATCAAATAATACGCCACCAATGATCGCAAAGAATAAGTGCCGGCCATGCCGCCATTGCGATAAACCGCCAACCACACATAGACCATCACCACCAACGACAAAAAGCCACCAAAAAAATTCGCAAAAAAATTAAAGCGATACACTAGGCTTTGCTGCGCTGCCATTTTTAATACTGTAAAATATTTTCTCATATTCTCTACCTCACCCCAACCCCCTCCTGCAAAGAAGAGGGAGAGATATATAGGTCTATTTACTCTTAAACACTTCTCCGACTACTGCACTAATATCTTCTTCTTTAATCTCAATATCCTCAACCGGCAGGTCAGATGACAAAATTCTCGCCGCTGTTTCCTTGGCTCGATCACGGTCAACGCGAACTACGGCTGAATGCGCGGAAAACTCTAACACGGTGCCAAATTCTACCAAAGCCTCTTTTTTAATCTCCCCGTCGGCAAAAATAATTTTAATGTCTTTGTGCGGAGCATACTTCACAATCAACTCGCTCAAAAGTCCATCATAAACAATCACACCTTGATCGATCAAAACCACTCGCTTACACAATTCTTTGATATCAGCCATATAGTGCGAGGTCAAAATAATCGTCGTCTTATTCAACTGATTATATTTTTTGATAAAATCACGGACATTTTTTTGTGATATCACATCCAGACCAATGGTCGGCTCATCCAGAAACAACACCTTAGGATTATGAATCAGCGCCATCAATAATTCGCATTTCATGCGTTCACCCAGGGACAATTTGCGCACTTGCTTATCCAAAACATCTTTAACGTCCAACAGCTCAACCAATTCATCCATTCTTTTTTTATAATCTTCATCGGAAACTTCATAAATCTCTTTTTGCAAAATAAAACTATCCAGAGCCGGCAAGTCAAACCAGAGCTGACTTTTTTGTCCCATCACCAAGCCAAACTGTTTTTGGAAAGCTGGTTCGCGTTTCCAGGGATTGTAACCCAAAACATTAACCTCTCCACTGGTCGGGTGCAAAATTCCGGACAACATTTTCAAAGTCGTCGTCTTGCCCGCGCCATTCGGACCAAGAAAACCAACGATTTCGCCTTCTTCCAAAGAAAAATTAACCGCTTTCACCGCCTCAGCAAATAATTTTTCACGCTTAAATAAAGACTTCAATGACGCCAAAAGCCCGGGTTGCTTCTTATAATAATCGTAAGTTTTACTTAAATTTTTTACTTCAATAATCGACATAAATTTATCTTAATTTCAATTAATGATTTATCCCCACTTTTTATTCAAAAACACTAGACAAGATATAGGTAAATACTATATAATTATAATATCAGTAATAATTCATATTTACAACTCTAAAAATGAACAAACCAAAACCACCGTGCATCCTGTACATCAGTACTTACCCTCCTCGTGAGTGTGGTATCGCAACCTTTTGCAAGGATACGATTGATGCATTTGATAAAGAATTTGGCGACACTCTCAAGACGAAGGTTTTGGCAGTCAACGACAATGGTACTTCGATTTATAATTATCCGCGCAAGGTCAGTATGCAGATGTATCAATCAGAAATGGTTGACTATCTAAAGAAAGCGACGCAGATTAATAACTCTCCAGAAATCAAGCTGGTTAACATCCAGCATGAATACGGCATCTTTGGCGGCGACTGGGGCGACTATCTTTTGCCTTTCATGGAGCTGGTTCAAAAGCCGATTATTCTCACCATGCACACAGTTTTACCGAAGCCGCATGACAAATTGAAAAATCTAACCAAGGCTATTACCGAGAAGGCCGCTGCGATTACAGTCATGACCAAGACTTCCGCCACTATTCTCGAAAAAATTTACGGCGTGCCAAAAAGCAAAATCAATATCGTGCCTCATGGCGTTCACAATATTTCCTTCCCTTCCAAGTCCAAGGCCAAGAAGAAATTAAATCTTGAAGGCAAAACTATTCTTTCCACTTTTGGTATGTTAAATCGTGACAAAGGTATCGAATATGCAATTGAGGCTTTACCAGAAATTGTTGCCAAGCACCCCAATGTAATGTATTTAGTTTTAGGTGCTACTCATCCAGTCGTGCGTCGTGAAGAAGGTGAAGTTTATCGCAACCGACTCAAACGGCTTGTGATCAAAAACAAACTTCAGGATCATGTAAAATTTTATGACAAATATTTAACCATCAAAGAATTAATCGAATTTTTGAAGGCAACCGATGTTTACATCTCCCCAACTTTAAACCCAAAACAAGCCGTCAGTGGTACGATTTCTTATGCCCTCTCCTGCGCTTGTCCAATTATTGCCACCAAAAATCAATACGCCAAGGACGTTTTGGATAATAGCCGTGGCTATCTAGTAAAGTTTAAAAATTCTTTAGAAATCAAAAATGCTTTAGCGGATGTCTTGGCTGATACCAAGGCACGCAAAGAAATGGGCAAGAATTCATATTTTTATTCTCGGCACATGACTTTCCAAAACACCGCTATCGCCTATTTCAAATTATACAATCAGATTGCCAATATTGTTCCCCGCAATCGCGACAAGTTGCCGGAAATAAATATGCAACATATCCGCACTTTGACCGACAAGTTCGGCATGATCCAATTTGCGCAACACACTCGCCCTGATATTCACTCTGGCTACTGCCTTGATGATAATGCTCGTGCCCTCCTAGGTTGTGTTGAATATCATGACACCAAAAAATCCAACGTTGTTCTTGGATTGATTAATACTTATTTTAATTTTGTTAAAATCACCGAGAAGTCAAATAGGAAATTTTACAACCTTTATTCTTATCAAAGAACCCCTGACGAAGACAACGAAAGTGAAGACTCCTATGGTCGTGGCATTTGGTCACTAGGTTACGTTATCAATAGCAAGCGCCTACCAGAAGACATGAAGAAACAAGCTCGAAGCATTCTCCGTCGTACTATCGATTCAGCCAACAATCTTAATTCCCTACGCGCGGTTTCTTTTACCATTATCGGTCTCTCTGAATCCTTGGAAAAAGATCCCAACAAACAACAATTAGAAATCTTCAAACGCTTAAGCGAAAAATTGGTACGCAAATTCAACCAACAGTTAAAAGATAGCCAAGACGAAAACTGGGCTTGGTTTGAAGATTGTCTTACTTACTCCAATTACAAATTATCCGAGGCAATGTTTAGAGCATACAAGATCACTGAAAATCCAATTTATCTTGAAATCGCTGATCGCAGTATTCAATTCTTAAACAAGATTACTTTTGAAGGCAATGGCCACTTCTCTCCAATTGGACAAGATGGTTGGTATTTCCGTACTGGCAAGCGTGCCTATTTTGACCAACAACCAGAAGATGCTTCTTCTGCGGTTGAAGCACTCGTGGTCGCCTACCAAATTACCGGCAACAAAGACTACAAAGCCAAAGCCGAGCTAGCCTTCCAATGGTTCTTGGGCAAAAATCATCTTAACCAAATGGTTTATGATGAAAATACCGGTGGTTGCTACGACGGACTTGGTCGCAACTCTCTAAACTTTAATCAAGGCGCAGAATCAACTCTTTCCTATTTTCTTGCGAGATTGGCCATTGAGAAGATTGCTAAATCATAACAAAGAGAAATATACAGTTCCCTCTCCTTGCCAGGAGAGGGTCAGGGTGAGGTAGTCTTCTGTGCAATAAACAAAAATAAACACCACGAACCATCTTCCGACAACCCCTCACCCCATCCCTCTCCCGCCTGGGCGAGGGAGACTATATACCATCCTTAATTTAAAAAACAGAAGTTCAAATAAATGACCAAGCCAAAAACTATTGCTTACTACGAAAGACTAGCTAAAAAATTAATCAAAGAATATGCCGACTACGAGCGCGTAGAGTTCGAAGACCGCGATTGTCTAGAGCGAGTAATTCTACCCTACATCCTCGGCCACCACAATCCACAAAGAACACTTGATATTGGTCGAGAGGATTACCAAACATTTTACAATTTATATTTTGAAAACCGTGAGCTTTGGACCTTGGACTTCGACCCAAAACGAAAAAAGTTCGGCGCCAAAGGTCATCACATCACCGACGACGTTGCCAATGTCAAAAATCATTTTGAAGATGGTTATTTCAACTTCATCTTAATGAATGGCGTCTTTGGTTGGGGCCTTAATGATCCAATCAAGATTGAACAAACGTTTAATTCCATTTACGAACTTCTTGCCCCCGGTGGCATATTTATTCTTGGCTGGAACGACATCAAAGATCTTACCCCAGTTCCCCTAGACCAGATAGAAGCTTTGAAAAAATTTAAACCGATGGAATTCCCCCCACTTAGCACTTGTCAATTCAAGGCACAAAACGGTGAACACACCTACAATTTCTATATAAAAGAGTGATTTGTCATTCTAGAACGAAGCAAACGCGTAGTGATAGAATCTTCCGATATTTAAAATTTGAAATAAATTAAAAATATGAAATTTGAACATTTCGAAACGAACTTAGAAAAAGAAAATGAATATCCCAAATTAGTGCGCGACAGAATCCCGGAAATCATTAAAGAAAGAAGTGGCGAAGAAGCTAAAACAAGGATCTTGGAAATCAGAGAAGAATATTTGACATTCCTACTTAAGAAGGTTGAAGAAGAGGCGCACGAATTAGCAAACGCCGAAGACAAAGAACATATTGTTGAAGAAGTTGCAGATGTTATGGAATTAATCGAATCGATTTTGGAATTTTACGATGTTGACATGGAAACAGTTCTTAAAGTCAAGAAAGAAAAGGCAGACAAACGTGGCGGTTTCAAAAAAAGAATTTTAATGTTAGAAAAAGTTTAAACAAATGACTTCAAAAAATGTAAAATTTGTAATTTTCACACCAATATCACACGCGGACATTGTACGACACGCTCTCGGTGAGGCCGGCGCTGGAAAAATTGGCAATTATGATTTTTGTTCTTTTTCTAATCGTGGAGTTGGACGCTTTAGGGGCAATGAAAAATCAAAACCTGCAATTGGCATTGCTAGCAACCTCGAGGCTGTAGAAGAAGAACGAATTGAGGTTATTGTACCAAGAGATATTTTGAGCTCGGTAATAGAAAAAGTAAAAGCAGTTCACCCATATGAAGAAGTTGCTTATGACATTTATCCAATTGAAAATTAATTTATTTGAAAATTGTTTCGAAAATTCGAAAATTGAAAATTCGAAAATTTAAATTATATGAACATCAAGGAGGAGGCTTACAAAAAAGCAGTTGAAGTTTTGACCAAGTCGGCAAAATCGACAGGGTTTTATGCTTCAGCCTTAAAAGGAGGCTATGAGGCAACTTGGGCGCGTGATTCTATGATCACCACTCTCGGCGCCAGTCTTTTGGGCAAAGATTTTAAAAAACCAATTGTAAACAGTATTGATCTCTTGGCGAAATATCAAACTGAAAACGGCCAAGTCCCAAATTGTGTGGGTGCCTACAATCTTGATCGTCGCTCCAAGCAAACTTATAACTCAATTGATTCTTCACTCTGGTTTATCATTGGTAATTATGCTTATGCTAAGGCCTACAAGGACCATAAAGTTCTTGATAAATATAAAAAAAATATTGCTCGCGCCTATGTCTGGCTCAAATATCAAGACCCGAATGAAGACGGTCTTTTGTCACAACAACCAACCATGGACTGGATGGACGCATTTCCACATAAATACGGCAATACAATTAATACCCAGGCTCTTTATTATGCAACCTTGCGCCTTCTAGGGGGCAAAAAACTCAATGACAAGGCTGACCATCTTAAAAAAGTGGTTAATGGAGACATTGAAGCCTATTTAAAGCTTTATGACGACAAATTAGGCTATTATTTGCCTTGGAATTGGAAAAATCACGACGGCGATCGCGAACAAGAAGAATGGTTTGACTCCCTCGGTAATGTCCTTGCCATTGTGACCGGTCTGGCGAATAAAAATATTGCTTACAATATTTTGGACCATATTGAAAAAGAAAAAATTAATGAACCCTATGGATTGAAAGCGCTATGGCCGCCAATCAAGCCCGGCGATAAGGAATGGCACTCTTATTTCTCTAAATGCGACGCCCGTGAACCACTCCACTACCTCAACGGCGGTATCTGGCCCTTTATCGGCGGTTTCTACGTCGCCGCCTTAGTCAAGATGAAAGAGTTCGACAAGGCGGAAAAGGAACTCAACAAACTAGCTTACGGCAATATGCAAAAAATGCAAATCCGTGACTTTAAAACTAGATATGAATTCAACGAGTGGCTACATGGTGAATCTGGCGAACCAATGGGTGAACCTTTTCAGGCTTGGACAGCCGCGACCTATATTTATGGCTATGAATGTTTGAAGAAGAAGAAAGTTTTATTCTTTGAATAAAAATTAAACATTTTTTATATTTTAAAAACCGTATTGAAAAATACGGTTTTTGTTTTGCATTTAGCGATCTTCGTGTTCGTGAAACTGTTCTACGGTTTCATTGGGATGAAGATCATTGTAGTCACCCTCAAATCTTTCCAACTGCTCACAGCGCTCCTTGTAGCATTCATAACACATTGGTTCAGAATCTGGGTCATGATTTTTCATTACCAAATCCTTATCTCCAAGTATTTTCTTAATATCACCTTCGGTAATAATCTCACCGCATTCACATTTTTTGCCGATCCACCCATCGACAATCTCAGAGCAAAAAACTTGCGCTCTAAACAGGGCATCCTCATCATCGCTATCCACACCAACTCCTTTTTTGTTATTCATTTTTCTCCCCCTTTGAGGGTTAAGATTAATTCCAAAGAACAATTGCTTTTACTAAAAAGTAATTAATTTATAGCAAATTCATTTAATTTGTCAACTATTCACCAACTTCCAATAAAACTGGACAATGATCCGAGCCCATCGTCTTATACAATATCGTCGTATCAATCACTTTTTTCATAAACTTCTTAGATACGCAAAAATAATCAATCCGCCAACCGATATTCTTTTGTCGTGCCCCCGCCCGATAACTCCACCAAGTATACTCTTTTTCATCAGGATATAGTTCTCGAAAAACATCAACAAAACCAGAGTCCAAAAAACCAGTCATCGCTTCGCGCTCTTCATAGGTAAAACCAGGACTACCAATATTTTCTTTTGCTCGCACTAAATCAATCTCTTCATGGGCCACATTAAAATCACCACAAATAACCACCGGCTTTTTTTCTTCCAACTTTTTTAAAACCGCGAACAAATCATGATTAAAATCCAATTTAAACTGTAAGCGTGACAACTCATGATTGGCATTAGGAAAATAAGTATTCACCAAGAAAAATTTCTCAAACTCTAAAATCTGTGTTCGCCCCTCAGTATCAATAATTCCAAAATCACTCAATCTAAAACATTTCACCACCTCCAAAGTATCACGCACTAAAGTCGCTGTTCCGCTATACCCCGGTCGCTCGGCCGGATGCCAAAAAACTTCGTAGCCGGGAAATTGAAAATTCTCTTTCTCAATTGCCGCCGCCCCCATCTTGATTTCCTGCAAGCACAAAGCATCCGGTTTTTTCATCGCCAGAAATTGATAAAATTCTTTTTTCACAATAGCCCGAAGGCCGTTGACATTCCAGGTAATTAATTTCATATTACAACATTCGTCATCCCCGCGAAGGCGGGGATCCAGGCACCTCGTAGAGTGTTTTCAATGTAAGGAGAATTAAAATTTACGAAGTGTTATTTATTATCAATATTTTTATTAATCCCGAGCACTCGGGATAGTTTCTATAATTATACATCCATTATTTGTAGCGCCTGGATTCCCGCCTTCGCGGGAATGACGATGACTACTTCTTTAAACTCCTAAAATGCATCCGATAAAATATCCGCTTCACAAACTCTACCAACACTAAATAAACAAAAACATATGAAGCAATAATCATCATAATATTTAGCGGCAATCGCTCTAATTGCATCATAACACCAAAAGGGGTAAATTGCACCAACCAAGAGATAACAACAGCCGTAAAGGTGGTGATAAACAAGGCGCGACTTGGACGACTTTGCAGGAACGGAATTTTCTTGGTGCGAATAATATAAATAACCAAAATCTGCGTGGCAATTGACTCAATAAACCAACCGGTTTGAAATTGATGTTCCGTTAAATGGTAAACATAATACAACAGATAAAAGGTCAGGAAATCAAAAATAGAACTCACTGAACCAAAGACAATCATGTATTTACGAATAAACTTCAAATCCCAGTGTGCGGGCTTCAATAATTCGTCAGCATCAACATCGTCTGTCGGCAAAGAAAATTGTGAAGAATCATAAACAAAATTATTGAACAAAATCTGCGCTGGCAACATCGGCAAAAAAGGCAAAAAGGTCACCGCCCCCATCATGGAAAACATATTACCAAAATTTGACGACAAACCCATCAAAATATATTTCATAGTATTATGAAAAGTTTTCCGCCCCTCAAGCACACCATCTTTTAAGGCCTCCAGGCTCTTTTGCATCAAAATAATATCGGCCGTGTCCTTGGCAATATCAACAGCATTGTTCACGGAAATACCCACATCCGCCGCTCGCAAAGCCGGCGCGTCGTTAATGCCGTCACCAAGGAAGCCAACCGTCTTGCCACCTTTTTTCAAAAGCAAAATTATCTTCTCTTTTTGCATCGGCGTTACTCGGGCAAAAATGCTGATGTCTTTTATTTTCTTCTCTAATTGGGCGTCATCGTAATTAGCCATCTCAACACCAGTCATCACACCCTTGATATTTAAACCTAAATCACGACAAATCTTTTGCGTCAAAACATCATTGTCGCCAGTTAAAATCTTAACTTCAATACCCAGCTTTTCCAACTCGGCAATTGTCGAACCGGCACTTTCTTTGGGCGGATCAAGAAAAGCCAAAAAGCCGGAAAAAATCATCTCATTTTCAATGGTATTACTGTATGAGCGAACATCATCATCTGGAATTTCTTTATAGCAAATACCCAGCACTCGAAAACCGTTCGCGCTTAATTCGTTGGCTTGCTTTTCAATTAACGTCTTGCACTTATCAATGACATCAATTTTATTATCCGCTTCATAGCCATGACAAATTTTAATTATTTCCTCCTGCGCCCCCTTGGTGATCAAAAAGCGCTTGCCATTGCGACGCACCACCATTGAACTGCGCTTACGCAAAAAATCATAAGGAATTTCGTCTATTTTTTCATAATCACTTACATCCAAGTCTTTAAAATTATTCACGGCTGTGTCAAGCGGATTCTGCGCGCCCGTATGAAAATGACTACTCAAATGTCCAAGGCGAAAAATCTTATCAGATTCCTTGCCATTACAATCAATATACTTAATCAAAGTAATAAGATCTTGAGTTAATGTGCCCGTCTTATCCGTACACAAAATATCCATTGAACCAAAATTTTCAATCGACGACAATTGTTTTACAATCACCTCTTTCTTTGCCATCATCTGTGAGCCCTTACTGAGACAAACTGTGATAATCGCTGGCAACATGTCTGGCGTCACGCCAATAGTGACCGCCAAGGCAAAGGTAAACGCCTCCAAAATAACCGCTATACTTAAATCGTGTGAATTCTTAACCAAAAAAGCAACAAAAACAAAGCTAACCATGTAAAAGACAATCTTCATAATAAAAAAACTGAATTTCATCGTATTGATTTCAAAATCAGTTTTCGGCTTCGCCTTATTCAATTCTTTGGCCACTTTACCAAATTCAGTCCGAATTCCGGTTTCCAACACTCGCACCGTGGCAAATCCGCTAATCACACTCGTGCCCATAAAGACCACGGCTGTGTTCTCTGGTGTTAGTTTTTCCACCACCCCCTTCTTGGAAACACTTTTTTCCACTGGCATCGACTCCCCAGTTAAAGATGATTGATTAACAAAAAAGTCATCACCCTCTACAACCTGACAATCAGCCGGGATCACGCTACCTGCTGATAAATATATCAAATCCCCAGGCACAACCTCGTGCACATCAATCTCCTGCTTCTTGCCGTCACGAATCACCGTCGTCTTCGTTGACACCATCGCTGTCAAACGGTCGACTGCTTTTTGGGATTTATAGGAATTAATAAAATCCAAAGTCGCGGACAAAATAATCATCATCATCACAATAATCGCACTCGCCCGTTGTCCGACTACAAAAGAAACTACCGAAATGCCAATCATTAACAAAAACAAAGGACTAGTCAGTTTTTCGAAAAAAATCCAAAAACCACTTATCCTTTTTTTATCAACCACTATGTTTGCACCATGCTTTTTCAGCAAATCCCGCGCCTCCACGCTATTTAGTCCGCTTAATTCACTTGAGCTTGTCATATTTTAGAGTTTAATATTACAAGATTATTATAACACAAAAAATCACTTTTCTCAAAACAAAAAAGAGCCGTAGCTCTTTTTGGAGAAAAGTGAATAACTATTTATACTGGCTTACCTAATAAAATATTACCAATCACGAAATTGACAATTGAATAGGCCATAAAGATGATAACCAAACCAAAAGTAGCCCAAACAATAGTCTCCTTCCCCTTCTTGACGCCATCGCCACCACCAGAAGTCATCCAAAGAAAACCACCGTAAATAAACATTACTAAGGCAATAGTACCGACAACTCCAAGGACGGAGTTGATGATTTTGCCGATGACGTAGTTTGGATCTCTCATGTTTTCATCAGAGCCAAGTGGATTGGATAGTTCTGATGGGCTAGAAAAATCCTGTTTAGCCGCATGAACAAATTGATTACCATATCCAATAAAAAAAATTAGAACAACGGCAGTTAAAAAATATTGCAAATATATTTTCCTTTTTTTATTCTTTGAATTAGTCATAATATTTTTATTAATTATATATATAATAATAGCATAATTTTTAAAAAAGAAAAAGGAATGTATTTAGCATTCCTTTTTTTTACTTTTTACAGATTGGACAAGCGTGTAAAATCTGCCTTTTTTTTCACGTTTCTAACCACGTCGACAGAAATATTAGTATTGTGGCCTTTAGCAAATAAGACTGAGACGTTTCCCTTATCCACCTTGTCACTCTTTTCATATTCACACCGATACTTACCTCTTTCGGGAATTTCTCCCTGTTCCTTGTCGCTGTGAAAGATTTTAATACTACCACCACCTCTTGGCATTATGGTGTTAATATTTAAAACATCGCCAGGCATAAGAAGTGTCTTG
>JAHILH010000002.1 GCA_018897195.1 Patescibacteria group bacterium | reverse complement strand
TCACGGATACCGTTGTAGCCGTCAACGACGATTGATTGCGGAGAGCCAGCGAAATGTTTTTCTTGATACCAGCGCAAAGCGGAATAATGGTTGGGATTTTGCATTATGCGGATAGCGATGGCATCGGGAGAGGTTTGGGCACGGACAACTAGCGCCAGGGAGACGAAAGTGGTGACGATAATTATGTGGAGTAGCTTGTTTTTCATAGAGAAAATTACAAATTTAAAATACATTAAGAAATGTCTATACCGCGTAGCGCCGCGACTCTTTCCCTGATTGGCGGATGTGTCATAAAAGCTTTAGCAAAAAAACCAACTTTTTTATCAGTATCTGATTTAAATGGTGAGGCTATATAAAGATGAGCCGTCGCTCGATTGGCCACCTCCAACGGCTCACTATCGGCTGAGATTTTTTCCAAAGCGCTCGCTAGGCCTTCTGGATATCTAGTTAGCAAAGCACCATCAGCATCCGCTAAAAATTCTCGCTTTCGCGAAATAGCAAATTGCATCATATAAGCAAAAATTGGTGCCAAGATTGACAAAACGATTGCGACTACGGTCATTATTAACTGCACCTGACCATTACTTCTTTCGTCATTACTTCTCCTACCTCCGCCCCAAAAAGTCCAACGACGAAACCAATCAGCCAACAAGACAACCACGCCAACCAACACCGTAACAATTGTCGCTAATAAAATATCACGGTTACCAATATGTGAAAGCTCGTGCGCAATCACCCCCTCCAACTCACTACGATCCAGCTTTATTAACAAACCACTTGTCACCGCAATCACAGCATGCTCCGGATCGCGACCAGTCGCAAAAGCATTCGGCGCCGTATCATTGATAATATAAATTTTCGGCAAAGGTAAGCCGGCTGTAATACATAAATTCTCCACCAAATGATACAAATCTTTATTATCATCGTGTTGTATTTCTTTGGCGTCACTCATGGCCAAAACAATCTTATCACTCCACCAGTACGAGCCAATACTCATCATTGATGATAAAATGACTACAAAATACAAAATTCCCGAGTCATTCATGGCGACACTAAAAACATAACCAACCAAAATGACAAAGACGAAAAACCCGCTTAACAAGAACCAAGTTTTTGTTTTATTTGAATCACTATTCTTATATAATGACGACATATTTAGAAATTTACCTTCACATTCTCCCGCTCTGCTCCGTTTTCAACTTCAAAATACTCACGAGCTGTAAAGCCGAGCATATTAGCAATCATATTAGTCGGGAAAACCTGTAACTTAGTATTAAAATCACGTACATTGCCATTATAGAAACGACGACTAGCCTGAATTTTATTTTCTGTGTCAGATAGTTCTTTTTGTAATTCCAAAAAATTCTGATTTGCTTTCAAATCAGGGTAACTCTCACTCAAGGCAAAAATTGATTTTAAAGTTGAAGACAAGGCATTCTCCGCCTCAAGCTGCGCCTTAGCATCACCGCCTGACTGTGCACTCATCGCCGCCGTTCGAGCTGCTGTCACCTTTTCCAGGGTTGCGCTCTCATGACCCGCATAACCCTTCACTGTTTCTACTAAATTAGGGATCAAGTCATAACGTCTTTTTAATTGCACATCAATATCGCTCAACGCCTCCTCTACTCTGTTTTTTAAAGTAACCAAAGAATTGTACATGCCGACTACAATAAAGATCAACACCACTACAACTCCAAGAATGATTAATAAGGTTGTATTCATATAATTTTGTTTATTTTTTACAACCCTCCCGATTGTAAAAAAATTTAAATTTATAAATAAATTTATATCTATTGTTATTCCGCTAATCTCATAGCTTCTTCCAAACTAATAGTTCCCTCTTCCGCTCTTTGTAACACAATATCTTTCATAAGAGCCATCCCTTCACTTTTCGCTATTTCTACTATTTTACTCTCAGAATAATTTTCGTAAACTGCCTCCTTTATCTTATCAGAGACTCGCAAAACCTCATGAATACCAAATCTTCCCACGACTCCCTTTCCGCCGCATTTATCACATCCGCTTGAGTTAAAAAACTTAGTACCTTGAGAAACTCCCATTTTAGTAAGTGCACTCAACGGCGGTATTGCCTCTCTTCGACAATGCGGACAATTTATTCTCGCTAAGCGCTGAGAAGTAACTAACTTCAAGGCGGAAACAATCATATAAGGCTCTATGCCCATACCCAGCAGACGGACAATTACACCGGCGGCGCTATTAGCATGGATTGTCGCCAACACTAATTGCCCGGTCATAGCCGCTTGAATAGCGATATTAGCCGTTTCCTGATCACGAATTTCACCAACCATAATCACATTCACATCTTGTCTAAGTTGAAAATGCAGACCAGAAGCAAAGGTCAAGCCGACATCTGGATTTACCTGTGTCTGTCGAACATGGTCCATTTTTCTCTCAACCGGATCTTCCAAGGTAACCAAACTCTTTGTCGGTTCGTTTAATTTATTTAAAATTGAAAAAAGCGTGGTTGACTTACCGCCTCCGACCGGACCCGTTACCAATATCAAACCAAATGGTTTGTGAATAACTCCCTCGAGCATTTCTGCCTGTTCGACAGAAAAACCAAGGTCTTCAAAATTTTCATACTTATTAATACTTTCCAAAATTCTCATTACCACACACTCACCATATATAATTGGGAAAATAGAAACACGAAGATCAATGTCTCTATCGGCAATTTGAACCTTAATGCTTCCTTCTTGCGGTCGTGGTATACCCGTGGTGTTTAATTCCGTCATCACCTTAATTCGTGATATCAACGACTTTGTTAAATCACTAGGGATTTCAAACAAAACTTTCAGAATACCATTAACTCTAATTCTAACTATTAATTTATCCTTTCCTGGTTCAATATGAATATCACTAGCGCCTTCTTTAATGGCGTTATTAATAATTCTATTAACAAGATTTATTACATCGGTATCAGGATTAATATATGTCTGTGTCGATGAAAGATCTTTGATTGGCATAAATTTAAAAATTAAGTATTTTAAGATTATTTAATGCGAACTTTAACAGTTTTCCCTCTTAGTCTGGTTGCGTAATAAGCGGTAAGAGTGGCTACTATTTGGAGAATATCTGCCTCGGTTTTTGTTTCCAAAAAATCTTCTTTGGCAAAATTTAGAGCATTAGGAACATCAATACTTAATATTTGTTCCTCCTTGTTTAAATTTTTTAATCCTCTGATTAAAGTAGTTGGACCAATCTCGTCAACCAATTCAACCAAAACATCATCCTCCTTTATTAATTTTAACATATTTTCATTATCCTGCATATCCCTACCCACCAAGGCTAAAATACGATCACTTTGGACATTAAACCAATAAATCCGCCCCGTCTTTAAGATAGCGGCATCATTAATATCGCATGTTGGCCAATTAGTAAACAAAGTCTTCAATCTTTGCCCAAAACTAACATCTGTTAATAAACAGCCACCACCGGGAAATGGGTATTCTGTGATATTATATTTTTTGGCTAATTCAAATTGCTTATCGCGTCCGCGCCCTTCAACGTTCTGCAATTTACCTCTATCGATCTTTCCAATGCGCTCCAACTCAGTTTCATTTAGCAATTTCGCAGATAAAGGTCTTAAGAGACGATCTCCCAGGTCAGATATTTTCGCCACTCGTTGCAGGGCGGTTCGATTTTGCGACATGGGCCTCTGTCCCAAGACTTCGCCTGTCGCCACAAAATCAAAACCCTCGTCCTCCATAATTCTTTTGGCATATTGCAACATCATGCCATGGCAATCAATACACGGATTCATATTCTTGCCATAACCATTCGGAGGATTCTTGGTCATTTTTAAGTGGTCGATACTAAAATCCACCTCCTTAAGCTCAATTCCCAACTGCCCAATCGACTCGCGCGCTTTGAGCGTATCAAAAAAACAGCTCTTAAAACTAAGTCCAACAACTTCTATCCCCTGCTCCTGCAAAACTTTAACTGCCAGCATCGAATCGAGTCCGCCGGAAAGTAATACTAAAGCTCTAATTTTTTTATTCATAGACTGTCTTGTCATCCTGGAACGAAGCGATAAGATCTTCGAAATTTAAAACATCCAAAGCGGAAGATTCTATTACGACATCATATTTTGCTCCAGGATGACAAAGATTTAATTAGAAATACATTCCAATTTGCTCTTTCAAAATCTCTAATTGACAATCACCATCACGATAACACTCAAAAATACCACTACGAAGATTGGAAATCTTTTTCTCATTGTCGGCTAAAAAGTTAGCAACTACGCCACTGCGTGCTCCAGATCGGCAAATAAAGACCACTTCCTTGCTCCAATCAATTTCATCAGCTCTTTCCTGAATCTGACTCATGGGGATTAATTTTGAATCCTTGATGTGAATAATGTCATATTCGTCTTGTTCACGAACATCGATTATTTCGACACTCTCTCTGCTTGCTAAAAGCTCTTTCATTTCTCGAGCTCCAATGTTTTTTACTGCCATACTTTTCTGTAAACTAAGAATTATTCAGGCCAGGGCCGATCCGCTCAGGGCAGACAATTGTTAAATTCCAATTAATAAATTCGTTAATTTATATATTTTTTAATAAAATAATTTATATTTTCCGTACTCCCAACTTTATCATTTCACCATCAATTTTAAATTCTTTTGAATCACCTACCTGCTCAACGCCAAATTTGATTGCCTTACCAAGAGTATCATTCATAATCTCTGCCGCGAATTTTTCCAAGACAGTCTTTAAGACTTCACTCTCAGTCTCATAATAAATCTCCGCGTCATCGCCGATTGATAAATCAGCATTCTTGCGCAAGGAATTAATATTGCGAACTAGTTCGCGCTTGATACCTTTTTGTTTAAGGTCTGGCGTGATTTCCAAATCCAATTCAATTACTAAATTTTCAGTTCCCGGCTCTGCTATCACATTCTCAACATTCAATTCATCTTTTAAGAGATTTTCATAGTCTGTTCGTAGGTCATAATTTTTAATCAACAATTGATTTAATGGTTGACGAATTTTTATTCCCGCCTTATCTCTCTCAGCCAGTCCCATCTCCACAATCTTGCGCACTTGCTCCATTTCTTTTAGAACAGTCACATTCACTTGACCCGCATTAGACCACGCTTCAAGATGAACTGATTGATTCACATCGCCAAAATCATGTCCACTTACCTTCTGCCAAACTTGCTCAGCGATAAATGGCGTAAAGGGCGCCATCAATTTTGCTAATTCAATTAAGACGTGTTTCGTGGTCGCCAAGGCGTTCTTTGCATCCGCCTCATCATCACCCTTAAATCTATCTCTTGAACGACGAATATACCAAGTCGACAAATCGTCGATAAATTCTATAATCGGTCGTGTCGCTTTTGGTAAATTATATTCATGCATACCTTTTGTCACTTCAGTTATCAACTGATTCAAACGTGCCAAAATCCATTTATCCAAAACATTCTGTGACTCCGTTGGTTGCTCCACTCCTTCCAAAACAACATCAGTTGCAAATAATTCATAAAACTTATAAACATTCCACAAAATCATATTCACTTTACGCACTGCCTCCAATACTCCCTTTTCCGAAAAATTCAAATTCTCAGCCAGCATCACCGGTGAAGTCAAAAGATAATAACGAAGTGCGTCAGAGCCGTATTTGTCAAACAATAAAGATGGATCAGGGTAGTTCTTTAACTTCTTCGACATCTTCTTACCATCCTCGGCCAAGACAATACCATTCACGATAACATTCTTGAAAGCCGGCTTCTGTTTGATGCCAGTCGCCAAGACATGTTGGTAATAAAACCAAGCGCGAGTTTGGTCTTGCCCCTCAGCAATAAATTCCGCCGGGAAATTCTTTTCAAACTTTTCTTTATTCTCAAAAGGATAGTGCATCTGTGCATACGGCATTGAACCGGAATCAAACCAAGTATCCAAGACATCAGGAATGCGATGCATCACGCCACCACACTTAGTACAAGGAAAGGTCACCTCATCAACCACATGTTTGTGTAAATCAGTCACTTGCACACCACTTAAGTCTTTTAATTTAGCAACTGAACCCAAGACTACTTGATGATCACAACCTTCATTTTCACAACGCCACACCGGCATTACTGATGCCCAAAATCTCTGACGTGAAATTGACCAATCACGCGCGCCCTCTAACCAAGAGCCGAAACGGCCTTCCTTGATGTGTTGCGGTGACCAATTAATATCCTGCGCCAATTCCAACATCGGCAATTTAATCTTGCTTACGTTTACAAACCAAGAAGAAGTCGCGTAGTTGATCAAAGGTGTATCGCAGCGCCAACAATGCGGATAACTATGCTCATATTTTTCCTTCGAGAACAAACCATTGTGATGCGCTAAATATTTTATAATCTCAATATCCGTGCTCATATGATCCCCAATCGGCTTCACATTCAAGCCAGGGAAATCAAGCACCTCTTCCTTGAAAGTACCATTGATTGCCACGTGTTGAATAAACGGCAAATTCTTCGCCTTACCCAAATTCATATCATCTTCACCAAACGCTGGGGCAATATGTACCACACCGGTACCATCAGTAGTTGTCACAAAATCGGCATCGTAAATTTGCCAACCATTGGCGTGATTTTCTAATTCTTGATCTTTGGCATAATAACCAAACAAGGGCTGATATCTCTTACCAATCAAATCAGTGCCCTTGAATTCACTAACTATTTCATAACGAACCAATTTTTGATCATCTTTGGCAAATAAATTTTTTGCCATAATATAAATTTCTCTATTTTCAGATGTCTGATATGCCTGACCAATAGGAGCAACGGAAACGATTCCCTTTTCACGAATTTTAACATAATCAATGTCTTTGCCAACCGCCAACGCCACATTTCCGATCAATGTCCAAGGCGTAGTCGTCCACGCCAACACAAAAGTTCCCGGCTCGTCCACCAATTCAAACTTCGCAATCGCCGACAAGTCCTTAATGTCAGCATACCCTTCTGCCACTTCTGATTGCGACAAAGTTGTCTCACAACGCGGACAGACGTGCATTGAGCGATAGCCTTCATAAATCAAGCCCTTGTCAAACAAATCTTTAAAGACCCACCAGATCGATTCCATATAATCCAAGTCCATCGTGCGGTAACTATTTTTCATATCCGCCCAACGACCCAAGCGCTTGATAATCTTTTCCCAATCACTGACGTAACTCAAAACATTAGCCCGGCACAGTTCGTTAAACTTGGCGACGCCCACGTGTTCCTCGATATAACTTTTATTCTTCGAGCCTAATTCTTTCTCAACAATATTTTCAATCGGCAAGCCATGACAATCCCAACCCCATTTACGTTCAACACGATAACCATTCATCGTCCAAAAACGCGGCACAACGTCTTTCATGACGCTACCGACAATATGACCATAATGAGGCAAACCCGTCGCAAACGGCGGTCCGTCATAAAAAACATACTCCCCCTTCGGCGCCTCTCTTTTTACACTTTTCTCAAATATATCGCCCTTGTCCCAAAATCCCAAAACTTCCTCCTCCATCTTGGCAAAATTACTCTTATTTTCGTTATTTTCCATAGAAAAAAAATACGAATTTGCGATATTTTCTGCAAATTCAACTAATATTATTTATATTCCCTTATATTCTACATATTATAAATTAAAGCTATATTAAAGTCAAAAAAAATATTCAATTAAAATAATACAAATAAAAAAGGACCTCAGACGTTATTGCGTCTTTGGCCCTTTTGAAACCTTCTTTCTTGGGTCTGTTTGCTGTTACTGACGAACTGCATGTGTCCGCGTAGCCAGAAACAAATCACTCTCAACAAATGTTTGCATATTCCCCATGTATTCTTCTTGGTACACTGCCCTAACTTTGAATGAGAGATCTTTTTCCCGACCTTCCGGAACTGGAAAAATGAGCATCCGCTCACCAACGGCCATGCTGGGAATTCTGGTCTCACTCGAAGTAGATTCGTCATACACCAGGTAGCAAGTATCGTATTGTTTTCTTTTTTGCACCACATCTTTTGGGTCATGATGCATTTGCTCACCTCTGCCCTGGACAAGCATGTCCATGCGCACGAGACTTTTTAGTGCGGAATAGATGCTGAGCACGGCATAATGTTTTCCATCGGGAAACTTCACGATTTCAACATTGTGTCTCATTGCAGTTACATCAGACAAATCATCCTTGCAGCCATCAAACCACTTATTGGTTTCGGCAAGTTCTTCCAAGGTCTTTTTGTTTTTTTCACGATATTCGAAAAACATCACAATACATATCAGGACGGCAATAATATTTATCAGCATGGCGGTTCTCCTTTGTTCTGTCAGAGTTTTTTTGCAAGAACTCTGACGGAACCAAATTTGATTCAGGTAAATTTTACCCCAAATACAGAATGCGCTCCAGAACCGCAATTTGTCCCATGCGACTCCCCCTTGAACGTCACTGCAAAATCATCTGCGCCCAGGTCATGGTCATTAATGATTTTTTGATCAACATCAAATAACCGGACACTGGCATTTTTGCCGTAAAAATAAATCTCGCAGTCATCTTTATGGCGATGAGACGGAATCCAGTCTGAAGTTTTTACGGCGACGAACGAAATAATTGTTCCCGTCTTTCCGCAAAGCGCAGCAATCTTATTTTGAATATCCCGAGGGACTTTCGAAATATCAACTTGCCTTATATTCACATCAACCACTAGAAAGGCTTTTGATCTTTCGAACTCACCTAACATCTCCCGGTCTAAAATAGCCTTCTCCTCAGGCGTAAGAACAAATTTCCCACCAAAACCTTTCTGTTTCATATCCGAAAACCTCCTTAAATTTTCAAAATAAAATCATTCACATAGCCTGCAGAAGATTGTCTACCTCCTGCTGATCGAGAATATCCCTGGTCAGAGCTTCCCGTTGGCGCCAACCTTTCGCCACGACTACTGAACTCTCGTCATGACCCAGCGCATTGGCAAGGTTTTCATTGTTAACAATACCGAGTCCGGGCACATAAGCGCCATCAAAATGCTCAACAGCACCCCTGACAAGATCTCCTTGTTCCGGCATAAAACCGGTTTTGCCGGAGCGAGACCGCACCGAACCGGTTTTCAAACGCACTATTTTTATAGCTGTATTGATGTCAGGCGTTTTTTTGGCGGATTCAATAGCGTTAAACGCCCTCATTTCTTCTTTGTAGATTGCAATCATTTCCTCAAGCGTTGCCGCTTTCTTGGCAACATTCAAGGCCTTAATCATGCAAGCCCCCATCACTCTTTCATGCAAAGTTCGATTCCGCAATTCATTCTCCTTTTTCTATATAGATTAATTTTCTAAAAAATAACCATTTTTCAAGGTACGAAGCTTAATAATAGCACTTTTTTATCATTTTGTCAATATAGTTTTAAAAAACAAAAAAGTCGCTATAATTAGCGACTTTTTTATCTAAATAATTTTTTACTTCAAAATATCCTCCACATCCTTCACTTCCTTCAAAATCTTCTTCTCAACTGCCCCCACCCGTGCCCGCAAGCCGTCTTTCATTTTTTTCTTCTCTTGCGTGTAATTAACCTTGCCCTCAAATTTCTTCAATCTTGCAAACTCTTGATCAATAAATGCTTCCAACTCGTCTAGGTTTGTACGTGAGACATTTTCCACTTCAACTGTTTCTTTTTTTAACCTACCACGAACCTTGCCAACCAGAAATATGATTAAAACAATCAAGAACAACAAGCTTGTGAAAACTGTGAAATAATTAATTACAAAGTTGCCGATCGTAACAAAGATTGGTGGCGAAACAATGAAGGTCACCTTCTCACTCGGATTACTCTTGATACCATTGGCATTGACTGCCTCGGCCCAGGCCACATAACGTCCGTTAGCTAATTTCTTATCACCCACAAAGAACCAAGCGCCATTGGCATCACTTCGCACCGTACTACTCGCCACCAACTCATTATCTCTTTGTAAATATAAAATCACGCCAACATTTGGCAAAGCTGTACCGCTGAGATAAAAATCATTAGCTGATCTCATTTCCTCTTGATAGCTTAAGATTTTTGGAGATTCAATTGGATTGATAACAAACTTTATTGTTGAAACAATTTCATTACCTGCCTTATCCTTGGCCTTTACCATGGCTGTATGGTCACCAACGCTTAAAGCCGAAATTTTTAACATCGTCTCTTGTCCAGATAAGGTAAAGGACTGGTGTTCCAGGCTACCAATAAATATTTCATAATCACCTAAACCTGATTCAGCATCTGCGGCGTTAAACAATAACTCCGGCCACTCGCCAACGCCGATATCATTAATCTTCACATTCAAGGGATTAGGCGGACGCGTATCAATCATGACACGATAAGTGGCAACTGTGCCCCACTTCTTCGCATCCTTAAAGCGCAAATGAAAATACCAAAGACCATCCTCTACGCCAACATATTCCTTCTCAGACAAAGCCCCTTCAGATTTTGCTGCCAAATTCCAAACCGGCTCTTTATTTAAAACAAAAGCTACATCCTTAGTACCCGCTGGTAGTATCCAATTAAATTTTACATTAGGATTTTTTGACCAAGTATTTTGATCAGGATTGGTTATTGATTCAATTTTAGGATGATTATATTCCTCACCAGAAGCCACAACCTTCTCATTTATTAATTGCAGTGCCTTGTCACTATCAACAGTCTTATCTTCCAAGCCTGACGTTGGTGCTTCTATTTTTGGAGAAATTGTATAGCTACCGACACCCATACTAGCCAAAATATTTGTACCCTTACCATCGTTGGCCAAAACTGCACCAGAGGTAAAATTAACTTGGGCCACGCCTGGCGCTTTAGCCTTAAACTTCACGCTCAAGACATGTCCACTTACACCATTATAACCAGGCATCGGCACACCGCCACCAAATTTAATATTACCACCCGTGGCAACTGGTTCAGTGGTCCACAAGTTAAAGACTGCGCCATTGCGATTAATACTAACCGCCTCCAAAAGAGCAGCGTCATAGCTTAATGCGCCCTCAGCTGCATTAACCACTTGACCACCTGTATTTAATTTAACCGAGATTGTAAATTCCCCATCAATCACATAGGTTCCGGTTGATGGTGTCAGATACAATGAAGCGCCGGCAGCGCTCGCGGAATTAGTAAAAATATTAACCGCCCCAAAAATCAAAGATGCAATTATTATATTACCGAAGATTGTGTTGATAATTTTCCTCCTCATATTTATTATTTCTTCTTATTTTAAAATATAAAAAACCCAACAAAAACACCAAGACGCCAATAACCAGCCCAAACACTTTCCACCTTAAATAAAAAGGTTTCTTCATTATTGATTCTGGCGGTGTATACTCCACCGTTTGCTCATTACCAGCCTTGTCCACGGCCCGAACCTTTATCGTGCTGCGCATATCCTGGTCCTCTAATAAGTACGGTGTCTGCGCCTTTTTCCAACCAACAACTTTTTCTCCTACCCCAAAATAATCAAGGGGATTTCTTTTTTGCTTTTCACCAATTACTTCATTTGGCCTGATTTCCAAAACCTCATAATAATCAACACCACTTTGCTTGTCGGTTGTATAAAAAACCAAGCTATATTTACCATCAAACATAGTTGGACTATGATGTAACTCAATCACAAATGGTTCTGGCGGTGTTTTATCTGCATTTATCTCATTCTGCCAAGCCTTGTCATTGGGCATAATACTCTTTGAAATAGTTACCTTAGCATCATTTTTTTGCAAATTAGCATCCTCGGTACCCAGGCCATCATTCATCAAGACTCTTGTCCCATCCAGCATTACCACATCACTAACAACCACCTCATCAATACCCTGACTAATACTCTTGCTAGCAAAAACTAAACGCGCAACAATATTACTTTGACCTGGGTCGCCGGGAATCTTACCACAATAACCACCAGGAATACCTCCCGAGAAATGGAATTGTCCATTGTTGTTTATTTTTTCATAATCAGTCTCTTGTGGTTGCTCTACCCATAGATTAATAATTGAGACTCCCGTCATAAAATCCAATAATTTATAATGGTCCTTATCAAAACCTATATAGCCCTCAACCACATTAACACAATCTTCGACATCAATTTTAATATCCATTGTGAAATTGCTATCGTTGCCAACCTCGGCATCTTTTGGCTCAAAATAAAGCGTAGACGCCTTGGTTGCAAATGGAAGTAATAGAAATATAGAAATGATTAGGATTTTTTTTAACATATATGAAGATAATTACATAGTTCCCTCTCCTTGCCAGGAGAGGGACAGGGTGAGGTAGTTATTCGTTGACGACTCCCTCACCCCAACCCTCTCCCGGCGGGGCGAGGGAGAAACATTGTTTAAAATTTTTAATTAATTCTAGCCTGTCCAGTAATACATCATAATTGAAAAGTCAATCAAGTCGACAGTGCCATTTTGATTTTGGTCAGAACAAGCATTGTTAGTGCCCCAATTATAAAGCAAAATAGAAAAATCTGTAATATTTACGCGCTTGTCATGATTTAAATCTCCGTTTGGACAAGGTGTTGGCGCAATTCCCTCTTTGCCCACATGAAAGCTGACTAATTTAGAAAATCCCGATTTAATAATATTACCCTCGGCGGTGACTTCGAAATATGCCTTAGCCGTATGAAAATCTTCTTCTAAGGGCGCTGTATTAAAAACTAATTCGTATCGACCATCATCTTGACTGTCAATCTTCTCAATAAACTCCTGCGGTGAATTGATATGAACTTTTATGTCTGACCCCGGCACTGTTTGTCCATAAATCTTTACATTATCGCCCTGTTTAACCGATTGCTTATCGACGTCAATGCTGGGTGCAATATAGACACCGGAAATATTTGTAACCGCGCCCGCGACAATACGAAGGGTTATGGTTAATAAAGTAGATTTAAGACCACTCACATCTTCGGACCAGAAGCCAAAATTAGCAACACCAGGCGCTATGTCAATTGATTCAAAATAAAAATCAGCTTTAGAGTCTGCTTTAACAATACCAATCACCACGCCATCAACTAATACATGAACATCGGAATTAGGATAAGACTTTCCTTTAACCGTGATCTTAGTCTCGGCTTTAGGTTGATCGGCGCCAGGATTAAAACCCGTTGACAAACCACTACTTCCACCAGTGCTACCACCTATTGAACCACCACCAGGGGTGCCCCCTTCGTGCGCCATCGCCACACAATTAATCGTACTAATCTGACATTGTGGGGTACAAATCAAGGACCCGCTATCAAAACCAAGCGTCAAACAGGTGCTATTACCAAAATCAAGCTTATCGCAACCTTCTTCTTTCTCCTTGTATGTATTACCACAAGTATAACAAGCCTCTGTATTAAAAGCGTAACAATCAGTAGCACAGTGCATTACTCCGCTTACGAACGGATTATTAAAAACATCCTTAAACATCTGACAGGTAGTTGTGCCCACATTTTCAGGCCAAGATCCAAGTGTGCCAACATCGCAAATCTCACCAGCAGCCGCATCAACAGTTCCATCACCGCAAGAAACCAAAACTTCAACAGTGGTTGGTAAAAATTTTGGATCAGCTCTTACTACCTCAGAAGATCTGAATAAAAAAATAATCAGAAATACGACAAAAACAATATAATATATTTTATTAAAATTTATTCGCATAGGAAAATATACTACTTATTTTTATCGCTTTCTTCTGGTTCCAGATTTATATTTTTCAGCCTTCTGCCCCATTTTATCCCAAAAACCCTCAACTGCCTTATTTTTTATTCCCAATAATAAGCGTCCAATAATACGCAATGGCCAAAGTAGAACATATACGATCATAAAAATATATTTCCAAACACGAACCTTAACCAAGGAAAGACCGAGCAATAATACCAGTAAAATAAGACCTGCCAACATCAACCAATGCTTATAACCGCTCAATTTACCATGATCTTTAATTTCAAAAGTAATTTTATCTTTGTGAACAATATCATTGCCATTATAGACAGTTATCCTTCCCCAATAATAACCCTTTCCTAATTTAGTTGGAAAATCAGCCGTAACATCTTTGGTAACAAATGGATCTATTTTCTCAATCTTAGTGTCATCATAAGACTCGAGCATTTTCTTATCCTCGACGTCATACACATCCAAGTGTACCTTGGTCGGACCAGCAGCCACGTTACCAATATTTTCAATTTTCAGCACAACGGCGATACGATAAAAAAAGTAAGAAAAAATCTTCCAATTCCAAGGCTGACTCAAAACTCCAATATCGGGAATAGTCGTCATGCGCACAGCAAAATCAAAAAACCTTTCATTGGTCACGTCGATATCCATATCAACGCGCGCACCGAGGGCGATTGCCACTCCAGGATTTTTACTAGCCCCCTTAGGTACAATTCTAATATTAAAATTTCCTTTATAGTTACCTATTTCCGCCTTCGCCGGCACATCCACCTTAACAACCATTGGGACCTGCAATTCACCAGCAGGCATATCGAATTCAAAACCTTTGTCTACGGTCACCCAACCACTCATCTCTGGAGCTGTAACTGTAATTACAGCCGTCATTGCGCTATCAGCCTCTGACCTTAGCAAGGTTATTTTTTGTTCATAATGAGAACCAGGGAAAACCGCTTTTTTAGGCTTCACATAGGGCGGAGAAATACCAAAACCAGCCTGAACAACACCGCTCCAGGCAAAAACTCCTATCAATGCTACAGCTAAAACAAAACGTTTAATCATTACGCATTAAATAAATTAGTAAATTTCGTGCAAATTATGCAATTAATGTACTAAATTTTTTATATATTATCTTATCCACATCTATGGTAAATTTAATATTATTATACATAAAATATAATTTTAAGGCAAATTATCTAAACAACTTTTAAATATCAAAAAACGAGAAGAAAATCTTCTCGTTTTTTTTAAAAATATGTTGTATATATTTTACCAACTAACTGATCCGTCAATAATCGAGTCAAAGGCATTTGTACCTGCATAATTACCAGAAAGAGTTCCGGCGGGAATATTAATACCCCAATAGATCCCTGCCTGTATGTTAATTACACTAGTAGTTGGCTTAGGCGCATTAATATCAAGCGTCGTAGGAACTGCTGATGCAACATTAGTCAAGGATGCATAAGTAGCCGGAGCTAAATCATATTTTTGGTTAAGAATCGGAATTATCGCTGGACCCGTCATGTCGGTTCCACTAACTTGCGAATTTATCGGACAATTGCCATAATTAATAACCGTAGTGGTGGCATTATAAGCACCCGAATCTTGACCACCCTTAATAGTATTATAAGGGATAGCTAGCTCAGTAACAGCAATAGCCTGTACTGTCGCTAATTCTTGACCAATGGTTGAAGTGGCCACAGTTGCAACACCTTCATCTTTTCCTGCCACTGCGCCCAGCCAGTTTTCGGCAACATGACTATTATTAGCGCTGGCATCTGTTGGAATAGAGTGGAAAGCAATACCAGCAGTGCAATCATATAAAGCGTCTTTGGTTGTCGTTGAGCCGCCACAAGCACTCTGAGTGCACGATGCTGATAAAATTTGGTAACAATTATCGTTATCAGCGGTGCAATTCTGTAAACCAACAACGTTGGATAAATACAAAGTACTTGTAGCCTGAGTCAAGTCACTACAACTATTGTCGTCACTAACCGTTGCTGTTATATGGATCGTGGTCGTAGCTGAATTCTTCATATTCGGCGTAAATGGATTACCACCATTAACCACAACACTAGAAACTACCGGAGCTGTATTAATAACCGTATAAGTTCTATCTACCGCATTTCCAGATGAGGCAGCTAGGGCATGCCAATCTTTTACAAAACCCCAATAGTGGTAAGCCTTATCAACAGTTGGGATAGTAGTGGTCGCCTGACAAGAAACAACGGCCGTACCGCCACTTATCGTTGAAGTTGCTGAACAAACAGTTGCCGCGGCACAACCAGTAGTCGTTGCCCAAGAGTTAGTCGAACACACATCATATTGTATCACATCAAATCCACCCAAGGTGTCTGTATCGGTAGTTGTAGCCGTAAATGTAAAAGGATTGTTTCCCGCTTGTCGAAAATCAACTGTTGTTGAACCGGTTGTAAAAACTGGAGCGTGATTAATATACATCGGGCTGGATGTTGCATCTACGCCCACCGCCGATCCTTGACTATAGGGAGAACAATCGGCCTCAGTAGCATGATTATCGCAGGCGAAGGCGTACCAATCCTTGGTTTCGTTCGCGCCCACAGTTGAACCATAAGTGCAAGTTGCCTGAATCGTATCACCCGTAAGGCCAGAAACACAGAGCGTATTAGCAACCCCGCCACTACAAGTAGGCGCAGCACCAGCAACACCAGCTGTCGCAGTAGTCGAAGTACAAACAATCAAGTAATAGCTATTATCTTCCATATCATCAGCCGTGACTGAAAATCCAATCGAAGCGCCGATATTAACTGGCGTAGTAGAGGTTGAACCCAGGCCAGCCGCAAAAACCTCGGCTGGTTTAATAGTGATAGTCGGGGCCGCGTTTCGAACCGTAACCGTAGTGGTCGCAGTGTCGTTTTGAGCCTGCGCCTCTGGTCTAAATAATTCATTAACCAGTTTTTTGGTACTCGTATTGAAATTAAAGACTAGACCAATAACAGTACTACTCATGATCAAACTCAAAATCATGAAATACGGCATCGACCTCTTTATGTGCATTTTTATTTTTTTGGACATGGGGATGTATTTAATTTATAAAATATTTTAATTTGATTTTAACGTGGAAAAATCTTATCCACAGATTACTATTATTATAGCATAAAAAGCAATTCTGTTCAAAAGCTCCTTAATCTATTTTTAATATTTCTTTGACATTAAAATATTGATAGAAAAAAAGCTAATATAAAATAAAAAATACCCCTAGAAACATCTAAAATTATTCAATACCTCGGCAAGTTCTTTTGTCATTTTTTCAAATTCGTCTTTGTGCACAAACTTGTCAACACCTTGTGTGGATAAGCCAGCCACATATACATTACTTTTAGTTTCCAAAATTTTCTTCTCATTTACCTCATCCATCTTTCCATTTTTTTTATATTTTTTAATATAAAATAATTCTGGATCACCTTCCTCTTGAATATACAAAAAATGAGCTTCACTACCGTTGTCTCGTAAGCGATACTTTCCCTCCCAAGCCTCAGGAATTGCCAGTGTGCAAATCGGCTTAGCTGAATGAAAAAAAGTTATGCGTGAAAATTTTGGCGGCAAAGGAATTTGTTGCCCCACTGCCTCATCTATTTCAATATTTTTTGCAACTCTTTTAGGAAAAAAACCATGAATATGCCAAACAAGCAAAAAACAAGCCATGATAATCGAAATAATGGCAACTTGTTTTTCGTTTTTAGTTAAAGAGTTTAATTGCATAAAAATTATCCTCGAATCGCGTCTAGCGGATTAAGTGACCCTGCTCGCTTAGACGGAAATAGTCCAGTAAGGTATCCCATCACCATCGAGAACACGGCAATAAAAGTCAAAAACCAAATTGGAAATCTAAATAAACTCATGGCCATACCGCCCATGTTCACGGCCACAATACTTAAAATAAAATTAATCGTTAATCCCCCACCAACGCCCATTCCTATGCCAACCAGGCCACCGAGCGTACCCATCAACATTGACTCAGTTAAAAACATGACTTTAATCTTCAGGGGCGATCCACCAATCGTCCGCATAATTCCAATCTCTTTGGTACGTTCCAAGAGTGTTACCGTCATCGTGTTAAACATACCAATCGCCGATACAATCAAGGCGATACCACCAAACAAAGCCAACATCACCTGAATACCACTAAAGATTTTATTAGCTTGATCAACTGTCTTAGACAGAGATGACACCACGAAGCCTTTACCAATAATAACTGCTTCCACGGTATCCAAATAGGCACGATCAGTCACCTTGACCCTGGCTTTCTCATAAAAAGGGATTGAAAAATTAGAAGTAAACTCCCCTAATTGAATATAAGCAAAAATTGAGGTTTCGTCAGCAATTATACCTTTTACTATATACTCTTTATTTAATGGCACTTCCTGTGTGTCCGTAGTCCCTTCAATCGGCAAAAAAACCTTAAAGCTCATCTTTTGTCCAATAATCTCCTTCGCTTCCTTGTTAAAGAGTTTTAAGGCGGCTGATGATAAAACAACTGCATCATTCTCCCCCTTGTCAAATAATTTTCCCTCCTGGGCAACCACGCCGGCGTAACGGAAATAAGTTGGATCAACACCGTTGAGCATGGCACTACCATTCAAATTACCGAAAGTAATCTGTGTCGCAAAAGCGGCCATCGGCGCTACATCTTCAACATTATCAAGCTTCTTTAAATTAACAACTTCTTCCTTATTAATCACTACAACCTTTGATGGTGGTGTCACCACATTCAAACTCAACATCGCATCACCAAACACAATCTGCTCCAACAATACACCTTGCAAACCATAACCCAGGCCCACCAAAATAACCACCGCCGCAATACCAACGCCGATACCAAAAATCGTCAACCAGGTTCGTGCCGGTCGCGTTCGAAACATGCGCGTTGCTAATGAAATTGTATCCTGCGGTCGCATCATAAAATTAGTGTCCGTGCCCTTTATCTTCTGAGCCCTGAATTAATATTTTTTCAAAATATAAAGTTAATTTTCTCGCTTTCTTCTTAACAAATCCTAAACCGCCACCTTCTAAAGGTGTCGCCAGGGAGGCCTCAAACTCATCTCGACTAATCAAACCGGCAATACGATTATAAACTAATTCCCTTAATCTTCTTTTTTGAATCGTGGTCATTACTTCTGGGTATTCTTGAACAACATAACCCGTCAGTCTATTTATCAAAACGTTCTCCTGGGAAAAAAAATTATTAGTCGAAAAGCGGCGACGGAAACGACGCGCATCCTCTGATTGCATCAATACTTTTTCCACCTTATCCGCCATTACCATGGCTACGTCCTCATCAATACCAACGCCACCATCGGCAAAACTTTGAATCAGGGCATTGAGATATTTCGGTTTGTCAATTAGTCGCTCCACCATTAACTGTGTAAACTCCTCTAATTTTAATATTTGATCAAAGGTAAAATCTTGCGTCAAAAAATTAACAATACTTTTTACCTTTAACTCGGTTGGCGTATTATAAGGATAAATCTTAGATAATTTATCCATTTCGGTAATTAGAATCTTTTGTCTATCAATCTTGGCAATTTGTTTTTTCTCGGGATTCGGCACCACACGTTGCAAAAGGCCATCTTTAAAATAAAAGACCCGATGCGCGTAAGACAACTGCGCTGCGTTGTGCGTAATCAATATTACCGTGCGCTTATCAATCATATTAATCTCCTCCAAGGAGTCCATTACTTGTTTTGTAGATACACTATCAAGGTTACCAGTCGGCTCATCCGCTAATAAAATATCCGGATTATTTACCAAGGCTCTGGCTACAGAAACACGCTGACTCTGTCCACCCGATAAGTTATCAGCAAACTTGTTGCCTGCTCCATCCATGCCAAAACGCTTTAACAATTGCAGTGCCCAGGCATTACGCTTGGCTGGTGAGGTGCCGTGAAAAATTTGCGGTAAAGCGACATTATCCACTACCGACAACGACGGGATAAGAAAAAAGGCTTGATAAATAATCCCGATTGTCTGTGTTTGAAAATTTACCATTTCTTCCGGCGAAAACGAATAAGGATTCTCACCCTTCACTAAGAGCTGTCCGCCCGACGGCGCTAACACTCCCAAGATAGTATACATGATTGTTGACTTGCCACAACCGGATGGACCAAAAAAAGCGATAAACTCCCCAGGATAGATTTCAAAATCTACCCCCCAAGTCGCCTTATATTCATTTTCTTTTCCAAGGTTATAGGTAATCTCTAATCCTTTAGCTTGTATAATTGGTTCTGGCATTTTTTGTATCTCCCTCGCCCCGCCGGGAGAGGGCTGGGGTGAGGGAGCATTAATTCTATTTCTTCTTAAGCCAACTAAACTGTTGCTCAAAGTTCTTGATAATAATATCGATGATACTTTCTTCTTGACTCGGCGTTAACATTGTAAAATCGTCAGACTTCTTTTTATTCCTTGCTGAATCTTCACAAATAATCCAATATTTATAAACACTAGCTGGTAAAAAGTTAGTCATTACTTCCACGTGTTTCAAATTATAACCATCCTCAATAGGCAAGGCTGATGGCTCATCAGCTGATATTAAGCCTTGGTGATAAAACAATTGACACTTAGCTGGCTCATCTGTCCACCAGTTAGCAATAGTTTGGACTTTATTCTCCGAACCAGGATAAAGTGTTGACTCAGTGTTTACTTTAGTGATTACGGGCGCATACTCATCCTTGATGGTGATAAAGGTAATTGGCGCACTCACCGCCTTTTCGCCGGATTCACTCTCAACTCGAACAATAACAGAATAATAAGTATCAAAGGTTAAATTCTTCAAATGCACAGAGTGTACTGTCAAAAATGAAGAGTTACCTTCCATCTTTGTTTCGTTGGTATTTAAATTTTTGTACTCGATAATAGCTGAACATGGCACATTGGTCATAAAACCAATCGTGGCTGACTCTTCTTCAATTTTAGACGTATGCACATTATAAATCTCCGGAGCTACTGATTTAGTTTTAAAACTCTTGTCCGAGCTCTTGCCAGTCATGCCCATTTCATCAGCTGATGATACTTGGAAATGATAAACCATTGACGGTATCAAACCAGTTATCGTTATTTGATGTCCTAGAACATATTCAGTTGGCTCGCCCTCTTTCCAAACATATGGATCTTCGGCATCTGGTTCATAGTCACCCTCTTTAGCAATTGACACCATTGAGTTTGCTTCTCGATCGGTCGCCCAAGAAATAATCGCATAATCAATGCCGACCTCTACAGTTGCATTATCCAAAATAATCTCTGGTGGCTTAGAAATTTCCGCTGCTCTTTGCTTGACTGCCTGATCAATTTCTTTCAAGTCACCTTCACTGGTAATTTGACCGATATTTTCCACAATTTGGTTCGTAATATTTTCTGCCTGGTCGCCAATACGACTATCCTTATAGCCCTTATCCAAGCTTACCTCTTTGGCTAACTCATCCACCATATTTAATAATTGTTCTTTCTCCACCGCGCTCAAGCCACCTTTGCCCAATTCTAATATCTTCTCACGCAAGCCACCAAAACCAGTTTCCAATATCTTGGCTGCGTAACCAGTTTTACTATCCAAACTGACGTTATTATTACTTTCACCAGTAGTTAAAAAACTAAAATCATTAGAAATACCTTGATTTCCAACTGCATCAGTTGAAATAGCTCGAAAATAATAATTCTGCCCCGGCAATAAATCTTCCAAAAGAATAGTATGTTTAATCTTGTCAGCTCGCGGCTCACGCTCAACACCATAGCGCTTATCCAGGCCAAAATTAATCATCGAATCGGCATTCTCATCAGTCTCCCATGAAATTTCCGTTGAAGTTGCTGTTGTGTTTTCAATTTTAATATTAGAAATAACGGGAGGTACCTTATCATCAATTGTTGTCGTGTCAGTATCAGCAGCTGAGGTCGGCAATGTGCTTTTTATCAACAAAAAACCAGCCGCGAACACAGAGGCTGCCACTATAATAAAAATAGCCAGATTGAAATATAAAATTTTTGACTTCATTTTGGGGATTATTTACTTGTGGATATATTATAGCATATTTTGCTTTTAAGACAAAATAAATACGTCTCATCGTAATGAGACGTATTTATACTTATTTTAAGCCTTTTTAATATTGACCCAAAATACTTTCAGAAACATTATGAATTGGTTTATTAGCATGTTTTGCTCGCAATTCAACCAGATTCATAACTTGCTTCTTTTTGCCATTCATAACGACATAGATCTTCTTGTTAGTGGCGCGAAGTAGAGTGCCATCAGCATACTTCTTTGCCGCTGGAACAATTTTTTCATAGCCACCAAGATTGCCATAACCAACATTGATAATTTTTTTGCCAATATACTGAATAAGTTCTTGCAAAGTTGTTATATGTTGTAGCTTGCCACTAATAATTACATAAATTCTCTTGTCTGGGGTTCGTACCAAGGTACCATCAGTATAAATTTTCTTACTAATCAAAGTTGGCTCTTCGACAGAAACACTAGTTCCGCCTGGAGTTGAAATTAGCCCAGGTGTATTAATTGCGTTTATCGCTGCAAACTTAGTTAAATGACTTATGCTAAAGGTAACCAAACCAGCAGTGCTTGCGAAATCTGCGCCTGGCACCAAAACCCATAGTCCGCTCACCTCATTAAGCCAATACACACCTAGGCCCGATGTATTAGTGGTTAATTCTGGCAAAGAAACAGTTACAACTAAATCGCCGGAAAAATTTTTTACAATATTATGCTTACTATCCCTGGCATTAATATTGAAAATTTTATTTCCAACCAAGACAGCTACCGTGCCACTTGCTGGCATCTCATTGCCAGTTGCCATACTCATTTCCACATTAAACGTCGTCAGACCGGCGACTGCACCCTTTGGCACCTCAATCTTTATCATAGTAGCATCTTCAAAGGTTAACGTCATTGTCCCTGATTGTCCTGTCGAGATTGTCAACGGAACATTGACTGCTGTAACTATTGGCGGTAAGGGCGTAGGTGTAATAACACCGCCAGATGATGGCGCCTCGGTAACACTAGCGCTATAAGTAAAAGCAGTACCAGCCACATCCGCCACACAAATAACCATAACGTCATCCTCGGTACAAGTCACAGCCGCATTCGCATCAATCAAAGGTTGCAAACCCTCAACAACATTTTGCGCAGTCGCCGCGGTCGCCTTAAAGCTATAAGTAGTGCCATTTATTACCACATTAAACGTTTCGCTGCTAACAACGCTGGAGGGAGTAAATGTCACTTCTTGAGCAATGTCGGTTGCATTAACAGCCGCTGCCGTCAAAGTAAATGCAGTGCCAGCCGTATCAGCAGTACAAGTAATTTTAGTGTCATCTTCAGTACAGGTCACCGCTGCATCAGCATCAACTAAGGGTTGCAATAACTCCACAATATTCAGAACAGTCGCCGCAGTGGCAGTAGCTACATAATCAGTGCCACCAATTGTGACCGTAAAAACATCGCCCACTTCAATATTTGCAGGGGTTACAGTATCAACCTGAGCGCCCGCGCTTTGAAAAGGACTAATTGAAGCCGTGTCATTACTAGCATCCGTATCTGTTGAAGTATTTCCGGTAAACGTAATTACCAAAACTCCATTAAACCTTATCTTTGCTCCACTAGTGATATCGCCCGTGATAGCAATTGTATTAACTGACTGAATCATCGCCTCACCAGCAACCACAACTGCAGCCGTTACCCTACCGTCGGCATCTGTTATTCCACTGCTTTCAGCTGGATTACCATCTACGGCTACAGTTGAATGCGTAATTCGAAATACCGCATCTCCAGCTCCAGCTCCATTGCTAAATGCATAATTATCCAAGCCACTAAAAGTAGCTAGATAATCAGCCTGTTCGACAGCGGTGTCATAACTACCCGCAGCAGTTGTATCCACGGCAGCAGCATCATCTGAACAATCAGTATCAACGACAGCGCCATCAGTAAATGAAATCGTACAATTATCAATAACCAAGGTATGACCATCGGCAAAGGCGGTATCAATCGTAATGTCTGTCTGTGATTGCACGGCGGCATTACCAACCACACTATCAGTATTAGCAATATTGGCCACCACATCATCATATGTGCCATTTCCATCAAGATCTTCTTCATAGACCGGATTACCATCAATGGCTGTCCCTGTATGCGTGAAGACAATATCGCCAGCCGCACCAGTACTTACAGTATACCCAACTATGCCGGTTATCGCCTCTAAGCCTGCTTCCGAACTAGTTATATTAGCAACCGTGGTTGCCGCAACTGCGGCTTGCGTATCAGCGCCGACTGCGGAATTAGGAACTGTTTCAGACGCCGTAAATGTAGATTGAGCCGTAGCCAAAGAAGTTGTAACAAAGCTCAATGAAAAAAGACTCATGACTAGCGTGAAAATCATCACCGCAGCCAAAGAGTCTTTGAATTTTTTACTCATTTTTTTAAAAGTCGCTTGTTTCATATAATCAAATTTAAAAAGGTGAAATATTTCTTATATGAAATATCTCGAAATTTTATTAATATGTAAACTATTTATCTGAACAAACTTACGAGGATGTTAATATCATATTACATCATAATTAAAAAAAGATTAAAAATTGCCTAATAAAAAAATCCTCTATTTCTAGAGGATTTTTTATATATAATCGTTTGATTTTTAACGTTTTGACCATTGTGGCGCTTTTCTCGCTTTCTTCAAACCTGGCTTCTTTCTTTCCTTTCTTCTTGCATCTCTTGTCAACCAACCTTTTGATTTGATAGAATCTTTTACTTCTGGCTCGATTTCTACCAAGGCTCTGGCGATACCGTGTCTGATTGCTTCCGCTTGACCTTTCAATCCACCACCATTGGTAATAATAGAAATATTTAAATCTCGTAAATGACTTGTTAATTTTAATGGTTGTCTTACAACTACAACTTTATCATTAGCAAAATAGTTCACTAATTTTTGGTCGTTAACCATCACAAAACCGTTACCGTTTTTGTAAACACGAACACGAGCTACGGAAGTCTTTCGACGACCAACAGTTTCGGTGTATTTACCCTTAAACTTCACGATTTCATCTGATCCGATTGGTGCCTCTACCTCAGCTAAATCTGTTACGTCTTTTGTTGTATTTTCTTCTAAATTCATAATTTTATCGAATAATTAATCTTCTTAACATATCAACTCTAAATTTAACTGGAGGCAACATGTCTCTAACCGCTCTTTTCAAAATATCACCTGGGTCTTTTTCATTCACTACGCTCATTTTCTTTTCTTTCAAACCACTTTGGTAACCTGAATAACTAAAATATTTCTTCTGGTCCAATTTCTTACCTGTAAATTTGAACTTATCAACGTTAGTTACTTCAACAATATCACCAGCATCAATATGTGGTTGAAATTCCGGTTTATTTTTGCCTCGTAAAAGGATAGCAATTTCACTTGCTACTCTGCCAACAGCTTGGTCAGTACAATCAATTTTATGTAATTTTCTTTCTGCCTTAATCATATATATTATTTAAAACTATTTATTTATACTAATTCAATTTGTGAAATTTCAGCGCCATCACCCTTTCGGTTGCCGATTTTAACGATTCTGGTATAACCACCTTGCACTTCCTTATATTTTGCACCCAAAACATCCATCAACTTCATCACTGCCATTTTTTGCGGCAATTCTGCAATTAATTTTCTACGACTAGCTAAATCACCTTTCTTGGCAACGCTAATATACTTTTCAACCAATGATCTTACCACTTTTGCCTTCACAGTTGTTGTCTGAATTTTTTCATACATAACAACGCTTGAAGCCATGTTTCTAAGCATCAATTCTCTTGGTGATTTTTCTCTATCTAATGTTTTAGTTTTTACTCTGTGTCTCATTTGATTATATTAAATTCCTTAATTATCTTATTCTTCGCTAGCAACCTCTTCTGTAGCTGCGCCACCGATGTTCAAAGCACCGAATTGTTCTTTCAAAATTTCTACTGATTCTTCGAAAGCTTTATCTGGTGTAATTGTACCATCAGTTCTAACTGTCAAAATCAATTTTTCCCAGTTTGTCATTTTACCAACACGAACGTTTTCAACGCTTACGCTGGCGCTCAATACTGGAGAAAAAATAGAATCAACTTCAATGTAACCGATTTCATCACTCTTTTGCAATCTCGCTTCAACTGATTCATATCCCATGCCCTTGCCAACGTAGATTTCTGCGTCCAAATTCCCTTCCATGCTTGTAATATGACCCAATACTAATTCCGGGTTAACGATCTCAATATTTGCATTCTTCGCAATATCACCAGCTGTAATCTGTTTTTCACCATGCACTTTCAATTCCAACTTCTCCACACCTTCACCGAAATGTTTTAATCTTAATTGTTTCAAATTTAATACAAACTCCAATACATCCTCTTTCAAATGTGGCAAAGCTGAAAACTCATGATCCACATTCTTGATTTTGATACCGATTGGGGCTGCACCTGGTAGAGATGAAAGAACAACTCTCCTTAGCGCATTGCCCAAAGTGATACCATAGCCTGGAAAACAAGGTTCGATAATGATTTGACCTTCATTCTCATTAGTACCTTTTTTAAAATCTATTTTGTTTGGTAAAGCAATTTGCATATTGTTTTTCAAAAACTACAATTTGATTCGTAGCTATGAATAAATTAGAATTAAATTTATCTTGAGTAATATTCCACTACCACATGCACATTCAAGTTTCTCATTACATCCTTCAAATCTGGCTTATGTAGAATTTTCACAGCGATTACATCCTTAGATTCAACATTCAACCATCCTGGCACATCATACTTCTTCAATCTTTCTGCCAAATCCTTGAATAACGGACTGTTTTTCTTATTATCTTTAATCTTGATAACATCTCCAGTTTTAACTTGCACTGAAGGAATGTCAATCTTCTTGTCGTTCAATGTGAACAAACCATGTCCAACCAATTGACGAGCCATCGGTCTTGAACTTGCAAAACCAGCTCTGAAAATAACATTGTCCAATCTAGTCTCCAATAAGCTGATGAAGTTTTCACCAACGTTACCAGATAATTTCTTAGCATTATCAAATGTTAATTTAAATTGTTTTTCCATTAAGTTATAAGTGTTTCTGATTTTCTGTTTCTCGTTCAACTGTGCACCATAGTCACTCGCTCTTTTCTTGCCTTTTTGACCGTGGAATCCTGGCGGATAATTTCTCTTTACCATCGCACATTTCGTTGAACTGCATCTTTCTCCCTTAAGAAAAAGTTTTTCTCCGATTCTTCTACACTTTTTACATTTTGGTTCGTGAATGTTTCCCATATATAATTATTTTAAACTCTTCTAGGTTTTCTTTGACGACAACCGTTATGTGGCACAGGGGTCACATCTTTAATTTGAGTTATATTTAAACCGTTATTATTCAATGATCTAATTGCTGATTCTCTACCAGTGCCTACGCCTTTTACGTAAACAACAACATCCATTAAGCCGAATTCTTCTCTAGCTTTACCAACTGCCAAACGAGAAATAATTTGCGCTGCGTATGGAGTAGATTTTTTTGGTCCTTTAAAACCAGCTACACCTGCGCTTGCCCAAGAAATAACATTTCCTTGCAAATCAGTAATGCTTACGATTGTATTATTATAAGTGGCATTAATGAAAACTTTGCCGCTTGTTACTTTTCGTTGAACTTTCTTTTTCTTAACTGCCTTTTTACCCTTCTTACTGATTTTTGCTACTTCTGCCTTTTTCTTTTCCATCTTCTTCTTGATTTCGTCTGGTAATTCTTCCATGCCAAGAGCGTCTTTGCCCACAGCTAAAATATCCAATTCTTTTTCTTCTTTCTCAGAATTTTCAGATTTTTCAATCTTCTCAGGTTTTTCTGTTTTTTCAGCTTTTTTAGTTTTTGCAACCTTAACAGCCTTCTTTTCTAAAACCTCTTCTTTTGTTGTGTTATCGTCTGACATAATTAATCTATATAATAAAATTTCTTTTAAGTATCTTTGTTAAACCTTATGTTTTTTGATCAGTCTTCTTTCGACCGGATCCAGCTAGGCCACGTACGTTACCACGAACTGTTCGACTGTTTGTCTTTGTTCTTTGTCCACGCACTGGTAATCTCTTGATATGTCTCAAACCTCTGTAAGAACCGATTTCCTTTAATCTTTTAATATTTGTAACCACGTCTCGCTTCAAGTCACCCTCAACGCGCATTTCCTTTTCAATAATTTCTCTCAATTTCGCCACCTCGTCTTCAGACAAGTCCTTAGTTCTAGTATCTGGGTTGATTTTTGTTCTGGTTAAAATATTAACTGATGTGGTCAAGCCAATACCAAAAATATAAGTCAAAGCAATTTCTGCTCTCTTGTTATCTGGAATTGTAACTCCTGCGATTCTAACTGCCATATTGTTTACTATTTATAATCTTTAAAATTTAATTATCCTTGTCTTTGCTTGTGTTTTTTTACTGCACAAAGAACGTTCACTCTGCCTTTGCGGCGAACAATCTTACATTCTTTACAAATTTTCTTTACTGATGCTCTTACTTTCATATTATTGATAAATTTTTACATTCTAAAAGTGATACGTCCTTTTGTTAAGTCATAGGGACTCATTTGGACCTTAACCCTATCACCAGGCAACAAGCGAATGCGATTCATTCTCATTTTACCGGATAAATGCGTTAATATTTCGTGCCCGTTAGGGAGCAAAACTTTAAATGACGACGCTGGCATCAATTCTACGACTTCACCGATAACTTCGACAAAATCCTTAGAGTCAATTACTTCAGCCTCTTTTTCCTTTTTTTTATATTTCTTCATTAACACAAAAAAATTCGGTAAAATTCAAAAAAACTTTACCAAAAACTTTCAGTAAACTTATAATATATTTAAATATTATTAATTTATAAAATAATTATATAGTTATATTATTTTATTGTCAAGAGAAAGGCTCTATTTATGAATAATGTGGCTTTTTTTGATATATTTTGTTTAATATTAGGTATAAATAATGCTTTTATTTTAATAAATAATGCGTTTTTTAGCCTTACTGTTTTAGTAGTTTTTCACATATTTAAAATAAAAAATTATAAATTAGCAAAAAACGGTCCTTAATCAAAAAAGCACCCACCGAGGCGGATGCTTTTTTTCGTATAGGATGAAAACTATTTCAAAGTTACCTTTGCACCAGCTTCTTCTAATTGAGCTTTAATTTTTTCAGCGTCAGCTTTTTTTACGCCTTCTTTTACCATTTTTGGAGCTGCATCAACTAAATCTTTTGCTTCTTTAAGACCCATTTCAGTGATAACTCTTACAGCTTTAATAACTGCAATCTTGTTAGCACCAGCTTCTGTGATCTCGATATCAAAGCTGTCTTTTTCTTCAACAGCTTCACCAGCAGCTGCAGGAGCAGCCATCATCATAGCTGGAGCTGAAGCAGAAACGCCGAATTTATCTTCTAAGATGCTTACCAATTCTGATAAATCTAGAACTGACATTTTTTCGATTGTTTCAACCAAAGTTTTAAATTTCTCTGGAACAACAACGTCTTTTTTTTCTTCTGACATAGTTTTATATAGTTGAGCAACGAATTAAACTAAATTATCCAATTCAACTGTCAACAAAAATTAATTATTATTTAAATTATAAATTTCATTTTAATCTCCCTCGCCCCGGCGGGAGAGGGTCGGGGTGAGGGGCATTTTACGCCTTCTTCTCCTCAATCGCTTTCAAAACAGTAACAAAACCTCTGATATTACCAGCCAAAACATTGACGAATCCAGATACTGGTGCATTCATTGTGCCCACCAAACGAGCGTATAACTCTTGCTTGCTTGGTAGTTTTGATAAAGCCACAACTTCCTTCGCGCTGATAAACTTGTTTTCCAAGATACCACCGGCAAAGATCATTTTGTCTTCACGACTCTTTTGAAACTTAGCTACAATCTTCGCTGGGGCTACTTCGTCTTCGTAACCGAAGATGGCAGCAATCTTACCAGCCATGTCGCGGATATTTAAATTCTCCACGCCCATGTCCTTGAAGGCAATTTCCAACAAAGTCTTCTTCGAAACATAGTATTCACTATTTTCTGCTTTCAAGTTGTTACGCAACTCTTCATTCTCTTTTACAGTCAAGGCATTGTATTCAGCAAAAACAACCGATTTTGCTTTTTTCACCTTGGCAGCAAGATCTCTCAAGATCTCACCTTTTTGCAATTTTGATTTTGGCATACTCTTTATATTTAAATTATTAAAATATTTTTAAAATAACCAGCCCGCTCATTCGTCATTCCCGCGAAGGCGGGAATCCAGGTACCTCGTACACTGATTCCAATATAAGGAAAATAAACAAACAAAGTTTTATTATTATCAACAATTCAATCTAAATTAGTCTCTATAATTATTAATCCACTCATTGTGGCGCCTGGATTCCCGCCTTCGCGGGAATGACGCGTATATAAAAAAACTGTGGCATAACCACAGATTGACAAAAAATAAACTAAAACTAGCTTTTTTTACCTCGGCAGGACTTATCTTTGTGCCTGCTGTCTATGGTTATATTTGATTGATATTGTTTATATTAACATGTTTGAGAAAAATGTCAAGACTAGTAGGCGTTTATTTCTAACTTCTTTTCAATTCTAGAAATTCGTTGTTCAAATCGATCATGCGCAGCTTGATTGGATACAAAAGCGTGCTCAATATTATCTAATTTCTTCACAACCGCATCCATAACGCTATGAAACTCTTTTTTATCAAGGAATTTTTCATCAATTCTTTGCTCAAGGTCATCAAAATCCTTTTTTGTTGCTAATTTATTAAATTGTTCGGGAGTTAATGACATAAATTTGAGTAAATATTTATAAGTAAATTATACCACAAAATATTTTTTTGTAAAGCATAAAGTCCTAAGAAAAAAGCCCCGGGCGTTTGCCGAGGCTTGAGATTTTTTGTGACAACCTAATTAGGAATGACCAGGGCTAGGGCTAGGATACGCAAATATTGCGATATCTTCCGAAGTGAACAAGGTTTTGTCGCCTACCACTATGCCACTCAATTTTTCACCATGAACGCGAAACTTGTGCGACGACATAGAGGATGAGGCTACTAATGCTGGTCTCAGGCCGTTACCTTGCATAGAGATAAGAGGTGCCACCTCATCTGGAAACGACTTAAAGCCATGTAGATGAGCCAAGTAATATACACCGTTCAAAAGATAGTCTACATCATCAGGCACGCCAAGTTCTTTGCCGGTAATCGCATAGAGATGAATCTTTTTTTTCTCAGGGCTAATTTCAATATCGATCACCCTTTGCGCTGTCTGCTGGTCAACCACGCGACCATGACTTCTGACATCCATCAACAATGCATGTCCATCTTGATGGGTGCCAATCTCAACCGTACCCAAGAAATACCCAATCTTCGGACTACCTGGTTCTTCCACATCTGTCGTCATAGCGTTTCCTCCTTGTGTAATTGGAATGAACGAACTACGAAAATTAACCTCTGGTTAATAAATCTATTATATTTATATAAAAAATATCTAAAGAAGTCAAACAAAATTTACATCTCCTCTACCACTTCCATCCCCAACAGCCCTAAACCAATCTTCAAAACCTCCGCCGTGGCTGAGATTAATGATAAACGCGCGATGCGTTTTTCTGGTTCGGATTTGAGGATTTGGACGCTGTGGTAGTAGTCGTTGAACAGTTGACCGGTTTCAAATAAGTATTTGGCTAATTCGCTTGGGTCGTTTTTGGTGCCGGCATTGCGGACGATGTCTGGGTATTTGGCCAATTTCAATAATAGCTGGATTTCTTTTTCTTCGCCCAGTTCGTAGTCGTTCTTCTCGGCTGTCCAATCCCCCGCCTTGCGCAAGATGCTTTGGATGCGGGCGTAGGTGTATTGCAGATAGACGCCGGTGAAGCCGCTGAATTCGACGGCTTTGTCGATGTCGAAAGTAATCACTTGGTCAGAACCGATTTTTAACATTTCGAATTTCATGGCGCCGTTGACAATCACGCGCACGGTCTTATTTATCATTTCTTCCTCCCAGGCCGGATGACGTTCGCGAATTTCACGTTCGGTTCTATCAGTTAGTAATTGTTTTAATTCTTTGTAGGTAATAATATTGCCGCTGCGCGAAGACATTGGACCACTCGGCAATTTAACAGAATCGTAGCTCAAATGCGCCATGTCTTGCTTGTAGCCCATCTTCTTCAAAATGCTAAACAATTGTTTCATGTAAAGACTTTGACGATTGTCGATGACGTAAATAGATTTATCAAGCTTATACTCCTCAAATTTGGCATAGGCCAAAGCTAAATCAGCCACCGGATAAGTCGCGGTACCGTCGGAGCGCAAGACTACGAGCACGCTATTGTTTTCCGCTTCCAGGTCGGCAATCACCGCCCCTTGGCTTTCTTTTAAAATCCCCTTCTTAATCAATTCATTCACCATCGTGCGTCCTTGATCAATATATTCTGATTCGTAAAAAATATGGTCGAATTTAATTCCTAAATCATTATACAAATTTTCAAAGCCTTCAATGCTCCACTCGCGTGTTTTTTGCCAAAGCGCATACTCCTCGCCTTCGCGTGTTTCAATCTTGCGCATCGTCATCTTGATCAAGGTGTCGGCGGTCTTATCATCCTTGGCTTGTTGGCAGGATTCAACATACATCGTGCCCAAAAAATCACCCTTATCTTCAATCAAATGCTCAACACGCGCCTCGCTCGCTCGCTTGTTCGCCGGATTGAATGTCCACCACAAAGTCTTGGCCACATGAATGCCGAAGTCATTAATATATGAAACTGGAATTACCTTGTATCCATTGGCTGCCAAAATTTTATTAACGCTGTCGCCAAAAAAAATGTTACGCAAGTGACCAATGTGCACTTCTTTGTGCGTGTTCATATTGGAATACTCGATCATCACACGCTTGTTCTTGCCTTCCTTATTCTGTCCAAAACTTTCTTTTTGCTTCTCAATCTCTTTCAAAATCCCCTTTGATAATTCGCTCTTCGTGAAAGCAAAATTTAAATAGGGACCAACTGCGCTAATACCAGAAATCACCTTGCCGCGCTCAATCTGCCCTATTAACTCACTCGCCAAAGTCGCTGGACTTTTTTTCAATTTCTTTGCCAACTCAAAACAAGGCAAGCTTACATCACCGTAGCTCGCTTGCATTGGATAGGAAAAATCAGACACCTGTACCAAATCATCGCCCAGGGTGATATTGATTTTATCGGCTATTTCTTTTTTTATTTTTTCTAGGAAATACATACTTTAATCAATTTTCAATCTTCAATTACGAATTAACAATAACTGAAATTTTATTTTTTAATAACACGCACAAATCCACGTTTGCCCTTTTGCAAAAGCACGCCCTCATCGCCGATTTCAACTTCTTTATCAACATCATTAATCACTTCCCCGTCAACCTTCACTGCTCCCTGCTCAATCATTCTTCGCGCATCACTCTTACTTGCAACTAAACTCGTTTCGTGCAATAAATTAACAACATTAAATTTAGATTTAATGTTCATAGTGTCAACTTTTAATACATAATGCTTAATCTCGTCGGGAATTTCTTTCTTTTGCACCGTCTTGATAAAATGCTCCTGCGCTTGGTCAGCGGCCTCGGCACCGTGAATGATTCTGGTTAATTCGTGGGCTAATTTCATTTTGTAATCGCGCGGATTAACTTCAGTGCCCCTCATATCATTGGCAATTTCATCAACCTCTTTAATATCAATATTAGTACACAATTCAAAGGCTACTGGCACGATGCCGTCTGGCCAACTCATAATAACGCCGTAAACATTGTTCGCATCAGTGTCTAAGAAGACGGCATTGCCTTCACTCTTACCCATCTTTTTGCCCTTATCATCCGCTAATAATTTCAATGTAATTACAAATTTCTCTTTCTTACCCATCGACTTCATCAAGTCGCGACCAGCCATCATGTTAAACATTTGATCATTACCGCCGATTTCCAAATCAACATCCATAACCACAGAGTCATAGCCTTGCGCGAGTGGGTATAAAAATTCGTGCAAATGAATCGGCTTTTCCTCCTCAATTCGTTTTTGAAACATATCACGTTGAATCATTTGCTGCACCGTAAAATGTGAAGACACTTCAATTAAATCTCGGAAAGTTAGTTTATCCAACCACTCACTATTATATTTCACCTGTGCTGCATTCTCGCCCTCAAAATCCAAAAAAGCCGCCGCTTGTTTTTGGTAACTATGGCAATTATCCAAAACTTCTTCACGTGTTAACTTCTTGCGTGTCGCTGTCTTATCCGTCGGATCACCAATCATACCCGTAAAATCACCAATCAAAAAAATCACTTCGTGTCCCATTTTCTGAAATTGCGCCAATTTATTAATTAAAATGGCATTACCAATGTGCAACGAAGGTGCTGAGGGGTCAAAACCACCATAAAGTCTGATTTTCTCACCTCTTAACAATTTCGCTTCCAACATCTCCCGATTCGGGTAAATTTTCTCGACACCGCGATCTAATAACTCCGCAATTTTCTCTTTATCTGTAGTAACTTTTGACATAAATTTAATATATTTTATTAATTTAATACTATTCTAGCCTATAAATTGAAATTTTGCAACTCAAATATTCTTAATTTATTTATAATATTTTTGTAACTTAAGCTTAATTAACTAATGCTATATTAATAACAAAGAGATAGTAAGCACCTTGCAAACACTAAAATAAATACCGAAATCAAAATAAAATTTATTATTAATGCCACTGTTATGAAAAATAATAAATTTACAATTGATTTTAATGCGACTGATTTCATCATTGATTTAAGAAGTATTAATATACCTCAAAAAAGCGCCAATAATCGCTTTAAATTCGTCATAATCGGCCTAATTTCTCTAATCTTCATCACCGCTTCTGTTTTTTACGTTCATGCTCAAGTAAGCGCTGATATTAGTGGAAATATCTCTATTCCGATTAGAAATAATATTATTCAAAGTGTAGCCAATAATGTCAAAATGACGGCTACGGTGCCTGGTTGGTTCAAAACAGCCCAGACTAGCAATGAGCGTTTAGATATTGCTACCAACATGGAGGTTTTTGTTAACGGCCAAAAAGTAGTGCCACTTTCTAAAATTATGAAGACTGCAAATCTTGATAATGCTTTGCAGTTTTAAATTTGCCAAAAAGATTGACACGAAAAAAAAAGTATGCGAAGGTTGTCTCTGAAATTGCATTCTATTTTAAAAAAAATAATCATATGAAATCTTTTAACCAACAAAATCAAATATTTTCTCAAGGACGGTTGCCTTTTTATTATGACGACATAAGTTCTTTTGCAAAAACTTTTATCGTCGGCCTGATTATAGTTTCCATTACTTTATCCTTTCCTGCTTTTGGTCATAGTGCCGATCTAACTGAAAGAATTCCGGTACGTGCAACTGAAAAAACCGCTTCTCTGGACATGAACATTATCAATCCTAGCGCGACATCAACAAGTTTCACAATTCGTGTCAGCACCAATCCCAACGGACAAGCTGTCAATGCCGTAGGCGCTTTGATTAATTTTTCCACCAGCACTGTCAAAGCAACTGACATAGATTTAAAAAATTCTTTCTGTGCCTTATTAATTGCCAACACAATTGATAATCAAATCGGACAAATCAATATCATGTGCGGCAAGCCTTATCCGGGCGTTAACACCGAGGCAACTATTGCTGAAATCACTTTTGAAAAACTCAACACAGCCACATCTAGTATTAGCTTTGCCTCAAGCTCAATGGTATTGGCTAACGACGGCTTTGGCACTGATGTTTTAAAAACGCTTAACAATTTAAAATAAAGACTTCTCATAAGGTCTGTCGCGAGAATAATATTGAAAAATAGCATTCTCACGAACAGATCTTATGACCGAGACCTCTTGCTGAATATCACTATTTGGCGATCAGGCTCAAAAAAACGGACCACTCTTCGCGGCCCGTTTTTAGTTTGCTATTTGAGTAATTTTACTGCAAGAAATAGGCTTGCCCATCGGAGAAAAATTGATCACCGACAAAATTTTGTCCTAGCACTGGATCAACAAAGGGTTTTTTTTTATAGCTCATTTCCGGATTCTCTCTGATTATATCTGCCAAAAGATAGTCACGCTCGGTGTCGATGTCAGGGCTAATTTTATGAGTTATGCCCCACTTAATACCGCTATCCAAACTCGCTGTGCCAATATAAATTTGCTGACCATCTTTTGTTATATAATTGGTCCTCCAAAAACGGGCATGATGTCGCTGGCGAACGCTATTAGCGCTAGTTGCCTTTTCAAAACCAAAATTATGGACTTCTAGGTTCCAAAAAGATGGCGTCATGGGCGCAGTGTGATAAGGCTTCTTGGCAATAGCCGTTTTGGCAATCTCTATTGTTGAATGCAGATTAATGCTATCAGCTAGACTCCAGCCCGCTTTCTCAAAAATGGTAATAAAAGCATCGTCATCTTTGGCCAAGATAATAAAACTAAGTGGCTCTTGCTTGGCGCCAGATAAAGTTTCGGTATAACGCAAATGATTATCACTAAATATCTCTTCAATATTATTTACTACTTTCTCCGCAAGTGGCGGATGAACAGTCATTAGCTCTGGTTGATAATAAATAACTGAAACAATATAAACCACCAACGAAGCTATTATTAAAGATGCTGATGTTTTTTTCTTTTTTGCAAAAGGTAATATTTTTGGTCCTTTGCCAATTTTAATTAATGCCCATTCTGCCATACTAATCCCAATAATCAACCACAGCAAGCCAACCAAATCCCCACCCCAAACATCACTCAGATAATGCACACCCAAATACAAACGACTAAAGTCAATCAAAAAAATCAAAACAAAACCGACAAAAAATATATGTATCTTGCGTCGTCTGCTTTTTATTAAGCTCATTAGCAAATATGTTACAAAACCATAAAAAGCCACAGCCGTGGTAGCATGACCACTGGGAAATGAATAAGTAGGTTCAAAATAAATCGCTGACGCCGGTCGGGCTCGTTGAAAAATAATCTTACCCAAATAAGTAAAAACTTCACTTCCAACCAGGACCACGTAAAAAGGAATAATATAATAACGCTTCCTCCAGAGCCACAGCAGCACGGTTGTAACAATTATAAAGAATAAGACTACTCGACCCCTTCCCAAAACAGTCACCCAGGTAAAAAAAGTGGTCAGCGTTTCGTCTCGAAAAATCATCAATAAATTATCCACCCTGGTGTCGACAAACACTATTGTGCTAGCACGTATGATTCCATCGACCACGCCACTAAAAAGAAAAAGGACATAGAAAAAAGCAAGTGCAAACATCGTCAGCGGAAAACCGAAAAAATGAGTCTTATCAAGGCGACGATCAAGGAAAGCCGAAATTTTCGGATGCTTTGTGAAAAAACTTTTAACATCATCGTTATTGCTTATTCCCTCTTTAATAGATTTTAAAAGCGAAAGTGCAAAGCGAACAATCGGCTGACCGAATTTTATAACCACTATTTCCGCTAAATAAATAAACAAAAAGAATATGGCAAAAAAGATTAACCAATAACTAAAAATATTTAGATTCTCTAAAGTTGCTATAATTTGATTTAACATATATTTTTATAATATTAACGCATCGCATTCACTCGCCCCATCAGGAGAGGGAAAACAAACCTCTACCACCCCGCACTATACAAAGTCACTTCAAAATTATTTGTACCAGTAAATTGTTTCGAGTCCGTACCCCATGGAATACCAATGCCCCAATAAACTTTCTTATATTCAGCTGTTGCACTGGTTGGTTTTAGTATGCCCAAGCCAGCATCTACTCCGGCTACAGTCAAATCGCTACCAGTTGACCAAGTGAAGTTGTTAACACTCCACTCGATATTATTTACTGGAATAGGGGTACTTGGAGCGGCTGTCATATCTGTACCTGATAATCTAGCATCAATCGGTGAATTACCATAATTTTCAATCGTCGTGGTGGAATTTCTTGAACCACTATCTTCACCGACGTACATCGAATTACCAAAATCAATTTGCGTTTCATTAACATCAAGGGCGGTGGTTGTTATCATCTCCACGCCAGCAGAAGTTGTCGCTACATAGGTCGCGCCATCATAGATATTAATCCTTGATAACCAATTATAGTTTCGATTAGGATTACTAGGCGTTCCTGGCGGATCATCGGTTGGAATTGCATAATATTTTAAATTAGCGGAGCAGGTGTATTTAGCCGTATCATCATCGGGACCAATGCAATCACTCACTATACAATTACTAGTGCCAATTAAATAGCAGTCATTATTATTGGCTGCGCAATTAAAACCACCGGCCACATTAGACATATAGGTAACCGCGGTAGCGCTCACTAACGACTGACAACCATTCGTATCGGTAACAGTTTGATTAATTGATTGAACATTTGTATCACTGCCCTTCATTAGTAAGGTAATATCAGTGGCATTATGTAAAACCAATGGACCAATAGTCGGTGCGACATTATTAATGGAATAAGAATTGCTCTTAGAATTACCCGTTGAGGCTAAATTATGACTATCGAAAATAAAGGCATAGTAAGTTGTCGGTCCTGATGGAGACGGTGCTGTATCCTGGTAGTAACATTTGGCATTTGGCGAACTGGTGGCTATCGCTGAACAAACAGTACTGGTCGCAATCGTACAGCCGTTATAATCGGCGGAATTAATCGTGCAAACAAATAAAGTCAAGGTATCAGCACCGCCCACACTGTCCGTATCAGAAGATGTTGTAGTGATGGTGAAATTACTGCCTGGATTTTGATTATTATTCGTCGTTACAACCGCTGAAAAAGCTGGTGGATTATTCACCACAAAAGGAGAATCGTCTTCATTGTCCCAACCACCCTGCGAAACCACAGAACAACGAGACGAACCAACACCGGATCGATAATCACAAGCATAGGCGTACCAGGCATTATTCTCCGTGCTTGTTGCAACTGTATAATCACAATCAGCCTCAACCGAGGATGAAGCTAACGTTGAAATACACCAATTACCACCAGTACAGGTTGGTGGCGCCGCATTACCACCAGTAATACTATTGGTTTTACAAATCGCTAAATAATAACTGTCATTATCGGCATCCTGGGCTGTCGCCGCAAAATTAACCATCCCACCATAATTAGTTGGCGAGCCTGTGGCTGAACCGTTATCCACTGGATTAACGGTAAAAGTCGGAGCATTGTTGGAAATTCCGGCCAAGGTTATTTCCGGATAAATATTATAATTATTTAAAGCCACGCCGGCATTAGTGACACGGAAGCAATAAGTATTCCCCATTAAGGCGTTACTGGTTGTTTTTATGATATATTCATTTTCTGTATATTGATTTTCAACCAAGGAAAGATTAGCGCTTGCATTTGATGGATTAGCCACCATAAAACCACTAGTTGATGTGTAGCCCTCTGCATTAGCCAAGCGCATCACAGTTGTTGAACCATTAGCTGTTAGAGAGCTGGTCGCCATCACAAAATGTTCAGTCGTTGCCGTTGTCGCCGGTACTGCTATCCAACCACCTGGATCAGTCGCACAATTAGCAGCGGTCGGTGCATATTCTAAACGATATTGATAATTATTAGCCGCGCCACTGGAAATATCTGCAACGGATATACGAACACGCGTGCTACTGCCAATCGCCAAAGCCGCCCCTACGGTCGGATTACCAATATCCTCAGTTTCAAGCCAAGTTGCGGTTGCTTCCGTGCCATCATTATTTCGCCAACGATAATGACGCTGACTAACGGTTGGCGTTGGTGCTGAAAATACCACATTAACAGCATCAGTACGCAAGGTCTGCGTGCCAGACACCTGATAAACGCGCCAATAAGTCCAATTGTTTATACTATAGTATTCACTGACCTTGGCATTAATATTACCAGAGATATTAAAATCTGTATTAGCCGCCGCCATTGCCTCAGTACTCACGGTTACCCAATTATTAACTGTACCAAAACGATAAACCTGCAAAACAATGTTACCAAACAACGGCGACAAACTAGACTGACCGTTCCAAGTTGCCGTAATCGCGCTCGTGTTGGTTGAGTGCTTAGTCGCAAAATTGAAAACCGCATATTGCGCAAATGATGATATTGAATCTCGCACTGCATCATCAGCCACTGTATCAACATAGCCCTGCGGATCAAGATAATAATTCAAACCCGCCTTACTAGATGGCAAGGCTACCATTGATTCCTTGGAATAAGCCTTAGTCTCCGTCGCAATTGTGGTAAAAATCGGATAATTGGAATAGGCATTCAGCGGCGAATTATCAGTTGAATTAAACAAACGCAAACGATAAGTCTTTCCGGCTAAGGCAGCGTCATTCTTAAGCGCAAAAATAAATTCTGTGTAAACATTTTTGCCTAAGTCAAAATTAGCCGTTAAATTAGTGTTCTTGTAAAAACGACCATTAACCCAGGTGTATGCACTAGCGACTGCCTTTGAAGTGCTGGCAATATCACCACTCGCTCCAGACAAAGCATCTGAATAAGCAATCTGCGTCGTTGCCCCAACATCCACCCAGGTGCCAGGCGCATCGGTCACGTTTTCATACTGCAGTTTGTAAATCTTATTGCCAGTTAAATCTCCACCAGTATTATCAATTTGGATACGAGCATTCAAGCGCTCACCGATATTCAGATTTGTCAAAGAGGTGCTAGCTGCCACTTCTGCTGTATTAGTATTAACCGTCACACCATCATCATTTTCTAATAAAAATGACCGCTGCGTAATGATATAGGCTGCATCAGTTGTTGTTGACACTTGCGTAGTGGAACTAGCCTTATTGCCAGCCAAATCATAGGCCCAAATATTAAAGACATACTGCGTGCTTGAAGCCAATCCAGTTATAGTCGTACTAGTTGCACCATTATAGTTTTGAAAGCCAAGGCTTGCAGCAGATGATGATGACCATAGTAAATCAGACTCTGATACCCCACTGGCACCAATCTTATAATAAATCTTATACTGCGAAAAATTCGCCTCCGTGGTGGATGCCCCAAATAATAAGGTTACACTTCGTGAATCCTTGGCTGTAATTGTCAAAGCCCCTGGCGCCGTTGGATTAGTAGTGTCTATCTTAAAATTTGGCACCACTGAATTATAAGTCACCCAACTAGAACAATTTGCTGACAAATCACAGGCTATTGTTTGCCACTTATAATCACCATCGGGAACAATCGTCGAAATAGTGGTAGTACCTGTATAGGGCGTTACCCGATAATCACCGGTCGAACTAGCCGACTGCCAAATCTTGCTTGCACAAGCCGCCCAGGTCGTACCAGCTACACAAGACGATACCGGCTGTGTAGTAATAGTGGTAAATATCCCCGCCGTGGAAGTAGCCTGGAAATAAAGAGCTACCTTGTCACTAACACTCGGATCATTAGCTGAAGCCTTGAATACAAGCGTATTTTGATTCACCCAGGCACCGTTATTAATAACCGTAATTGCATCACTCTTGTACTGAATTAAATTAGCAGGATTTAATGGAGTAGCATCTGCAGTCTCAGTAATGTTCACATAAGCCACACCAGGAGTTGCATTTTCATCTAAATATGTCTGTAATTGCCCCCAGGCTGATCCGCTATAATCGGAAAGCATAAGCCTCACGGCTAATTTTTTGCCAGCATGAATATAACCACCAGACAAGTTGGTAGTATCTGGAAGTAGAGTAGCTGCCGTCGTTGGCACCAAAATTGACGTTGAAGTGCCCAATGATGTGCAATTTTGCAGTGAACCAGCGGGATTATATTCACAAAACTCATAATACAAGTAATCCGCGACTGAAGGATCAGAGGCGAAAATAGCTGAGCTTGTTGCTGAACCGGAAATATAAGTATCTGCCATATATGCCGTATCAAAGACGGAAAAAAATACTTGATAAACACCATTAGAATTTGGCGTCGCACGAAGTCTTGTTCTTGTATTACAAGTAGAGTCAGTTGCGGAAAGTAACGATATTGATGTCTCAAAGGTTGACATGTTAGTACCACAACTAATATTCGTTGTATCTGCCCCAACATTAGTACCCGAGTCTGGAATCAACCAATACTGCTTACTGGTGGAAATACCTCCGTTAGTTCTCATTAAAGCCACTGTCGAGCTGGCCTTATTGCCCGCCATATCGTAAATCCAGATATTGAAGTAATAATCCGTGCCTGGACTTAAGCCGCTAGCGGTAGTGGTCAAGGCGCCATTGTAGTTAATATAATTCAAATTACTATCAACTACCTCATAACTTGATTCACTCACAGCTGAAGATGTCGCGTAGAATATTTTATAGTAAGCAAAGTTAGTATCAGACCCGACTGCTCCATAATTCATGGTAACACTGACCTGGTTTTTACTATTTTCTGTCAAAGCTCCCGGTGCCGTTGGATTGGTTAAATCAACTTTAAAATTCGGCTGAGCAACATTAAAGATTGTCCAGTTGCTTGCACAATCGCCATCGTCATCACATGCTAAAACTTGCCACTTATAACCGGCGTAATCCTGAGGGAGACTAGTGACGCTAGTTGTTGCCACAAAAGGAGTTACAGAGTAATCACTTGCCGTTGATGAAGATATAAACCAAATCTTACTAGCACAAGAATTAAATGCTGTTCCCCAAACACAAGCTCCCGCGGGCGTTGTTGTTGCCGAGGCTAACGAGCTGCCATTGCTCACTAATTGGAAATAGACTGTCAACAATTCACTAGCATCAGGATCATTGGCTGAAGCATATAATAACTCATTAACATCATTAGTCCAGCCACCGTTCGCGATTGTTTTTATCCCAGTATTTCGATACTGATCAATCGCCAAAACATTGGTTGGATAAGCGTTTGTTTTTACACCTAGGACAGCAGAAGAACTGGCACTATTACCCGCATTATCAAAAGCCCAAATCTTGAAATAATATTGCGTATTTGGCAACAAACCTGGAATTGTTGTTGTTGCCGCTCCACCATAATTCGCAAAATCCATATTGGCTTCAAAAAACTCTGAACTACTTGCTAGTGTTGGTGGCGTTGTCGTACTGTAGTAAATCCGATAATCTCTAAAATTGGTATCTGTACTTTGGGAACCAAAATTCACCGTTACACTAGTTGCATTTTTTTTATTAAAAGTTAAAGACCCCGGATTTGTCGGCACCACATTATCCAAGCCATAAACAATATAAGTACTTGTCGCGGTTGGTGCAGTTGTACCATCATAAACGACCAAGCCCAAGCAATAATCACCGTTAGCTGTCGGCACCTCCGTTTTTGACGTCCAGTAGGACACGATGAAGTTCTCCCCGGGAGAAGTCATAATCCACCCAGTACTAGTACCGATTTGATAAACAGCATTATTGTCCACCTTGGGATCTCCATAAGTGGCTGTTGTCCGCGCATCCAAAGGATCGATTGTTGGATCACTACTGGCCCCAAAAACACAGCTCGTTCCCGCTGAATAAAACAACCTGGCGCGTAAAATATCATCATTATCGGAATCATCAGCTCTAATAACCACTTTTACCGCCCCAGAACCATCTCCCTCTTGGGTTGCCATATAAATTGAACCACTTGGTTGTGTTACCGAATTAATTGTTGTAGTCGATATATACGGCGTCGAGCTCGCTTTATTGCCCGCCAAATCATAAATCCACATATTAAAACTATATTGAGTGCCGGCTGCCAAACTATTAAGCGCCGTCGTGGTAGCGCCTCCAAAATCAACCAAGGTAAAACTTGGATCTATAAGTAAATTATCAGTTTCACTAGGAGCTGTTGGGCCAACTTTATAATAAAGCTTATAAGAGGCAAAATTAACATCCGAGCCTGGTGTCCCCAACCCCAGAACCACTCCAGTCGTCGACAAACTAATAATTGACAACGGCCCAGGTGCGATTGGACTAGCCAAGTCAATCCTAAAATTAGGATCGGAACCAAAATCTTGCCAATTTGAACAAGTATTATCATTATCACAAGCCATCACCTGCCACTTATAACCAATCGCCGATGCAGGAATTGTGTTTGGATTCACTTCTCCTACATAAGGTGCAATACGATAATCAGCCGTCGTTGAGGTCGCCACCCACATTTTGCTAGTGCAGGCCGCCCAGGTCGTGGTTGAAGCACAAGCTGTAGTAGTGGCGCTAGTGAAAGCAGTAGTATTATCTACCAACTCGAAGTAAATCTTCAAAGCTGAAGACGCATCCGGATCAGTCACAGATGCTTTTAATTTCACATTATCTTCATTTGTCCAAGCCCCATTTGCAATTGTTGTTGTGCCGTTATTTTTAAATTGGCCAATAATCGTCGCGTCAGCCGGCTTGGTATCAATAGTAAAATTTGGAATCGAGTCATCAAAATTAACCCAAACCGAACAAGAGCTTTGGCTATCACACGCTTTAACTTGCCATTTGTAACCAATCAACGAATCAGGAATGCTAATAATGCTAGTCGTCGCCGTAAATGGTGTAACACTATAATTACCAAGCGCACTGGTACGGCTCCAAATCTTACTCGCGCACGAATCATAAGCTACTCCACTCGCGCAAGTCGCACCTGGCACGCCCGACGAGGTCTCAAAAGCACCGCTTGTGGTCGCCATTTGGAAATAAAGCGATACGGTATCGCTAGTATCACCATCATTGACCGCTGCGCCCAAGACAACATTATTTTCATTATGCAAGGACCCATTTGCAATTGTACTTACACCATCACTTCGATATTGTTGCAAAGACATGGCCGCATCCGGAGCCACGTAAATAACCGATTGCTTCACATTAACATAAGTCACGTTAGAGGCAGCACTTGTATCCAAGTAAAAAGTAGACAAAGTCCAACCCGATGTTCGTGGTTCCACTAACCAGGTTTTGACAGCCAACTTATAACCAGCACGAACCACACCACCAGTCATATTTTGTGTCGATGGATAAAGCGTAACCAAGACTGTTCCAGGGGCAGTTACCGAAGTGGAGGTACCGAGTGAATTACAATTTAAAGGTGAGCCATTTGGATCATATTCACAAAATTCATAATACCAATTCACTGCATTCGCTGTGGCCTGGATTACTGAAATAGCCGAAACCGTACTGGTGCCAGAAATAAAAGTATCCTTAGCATAGGCCGTATTATAAACGGAAAAATTCATTAAATAAGAGCCAGCCGCTGCCGGTGTAAATCGCGTTCTGGTACGAATACCACAAGTCGAAGGAGTGGTTATCAATAATGAGCGTTTCGGAATAACATTGGTATACAAAGAACCGCAAACTGTATCAGTAATATCAGCTCCCACATTCGTGCCGCTATTCGGTGTTAACCAGTACTGAGCATCAGTTGACACCACTGTATTAGTGGTAATCGCTAATTCCTGCGCTCCGCTTGCCTTATGACCATAAGCATCATAAGCCCAAATATTAAAGACATACTGGGTCTTGGCTGCCAAGCCACTAATAACCACTGAGCTCGCGCCGTTAAAATTTTTGACCCCCAAATTTGGATTATCTGCCTTTGTAAAAGCCGTGTCCCCCTCGGTAACACCCGAGGTGCCAACTTTATAAAAAATCTTATACTCGGAAAAATTTGCTTCCGTAACTGGTGCGCCCAAAGCTAAGGTGATCTGACCCCACTCATCGCTCACTAACGATAAAGAGCTTGGCGTTGTCGGCGCCACATTGTCAATAGTAATCGTCGTCGTTGCCGCTATTGTTTGGTCCTGAACTCCATCGTTAGTGGTCAAGCGCAAACAGTAATCACCATCCGCTGTCGGGACATTCGCCATTGAATTCCAATCAAACATCACCGAGTTGGACCCCGAAGCAGTTGTAATCCAAGACGTACTGGTACCGATTTGATAGACACTATTATTATCAATACGCGGATCACCAAAATCAGCCGTGATATTGGCATCAGTTTCATCCAAAGTTGGGTCACTGCTTGGTGAAAAACTACAGGTCAAGCCTGGTTGATATTCCAATTTGGCCTGCACATTGTCATGATCCATGTCATAAACCTCAATTGATAAATCAATTATTCCCGAGCCGTCAGTTTTTTGCGCAACCGAATTAAATATACCCGTTGGCGGATTAAAGCCTAATTCTGTCTTGATATAATTTTCTGTCGATGAAGACCTGTGCCCATAAGCATCATAAGCCCAAATATTAAAAACGTAATCCGTATTTGAAACCAAACCACTTACCTCTGTGGTAGTAAAACCGTTATAATTAATAAAGTTCAAGTTGTTGTCAACCTGCTCCATGTCACCCTCAGTTACCCCACTCGTGCCAACCTTATAAAAAATTCGATATTCAGAAAAATTAGGATCGCTGGCTTGAGCCCCAAATTTCAAAGTAATTGAAGTGTCTGTCTTGGCATACTCTGTCAAAGACCCAGGCACCGTAGGCGACTTGTTGTCAATATAAACCGTTGTTGTTGCTGGCATTGTTTGATCACTATAACCATCATTAGCGGTTAAGCGTAAACAATAATAGCCTTCTTGGTTCGGAATATCCAATACCGGATTCCAATCAAAATTGACATTATTTGCTCCCGAAGAAGTAATAATTTTATAAGTACTTGTGCCCACCTGATAAGGCTGGATATTATCAACATGCACCGTGCCAAAATCAGCTGTAGTCGAAGCCGCATTTTCATTTAAGGTTGGATCGCCAGCCGGTGAAAAAATACAAGTCGTACCAGTCGCATATTCAATCTTCACCCGCACCTCATCAAAGTTTTGATCATTAACTTTGATAGAAATATCAACCACGTCAGGCGTACTAGTCGCCTGACTCACAGAATTAAAAATACCTGTCGGCAAAATATTCGGTGCCATGGCTGTACTAAAAACCGCCATCGAGATTTGATCCATTCTTTGAGTTGTTTGTGAGTTAGCCAAGGCTGACGCATTAATGGTATAGCCGGTAGTTGGAATATTGGCCACGGTCATAATATTAAACAAAGAATAATCAGCCGCACCATGACCGGTTTTATCCAAAGCCGCCCCCTGCATCCAACTCCAACCAACCGGCGCAATTGCCCCATTAATTTGCAAACGATCATCAGTTCCCGCACTTGCATTAGCGGCATTATCAATCCAAGAAGTAAAGACAAATTGATTACCACTTGAAGTCGGCTGATAATTACTACCGGCATTAAGATTGCCAATATTATACCAAGTTGCTAGCGCTGGAAAGGTCACATCTGTGCCGGTATACATCGACTTATGCGATTCAAAGGCGCTCATATTCAAGGCAAAGAGCTTGCTACTATTATAATCATTGGCCGCTGAACCAACATCGGCCACGCGCATACTAAAAGTGGTGCTGGTCGCCACCGCGGTAAAGGGCGCAATCAAGACATAGGGTAAAATTTCCGCATTGTTTTCGCCCTCCATTACATATTGCATATAAGCTGTCGAGCCATTCCAAATGTGGCCGGCATAACTAGTGCCGCCATTACTGTCGTTAACCCCAACATCGCCCATGCCAAACACCAACCAATCCTTAACGCCATTGGCATAATCCAGGGTAACACTCGTTTTCGCAGTAAAAGTAGTGGTATGCACCGCTGGAGTCGCATCAACAGCATAAGACCAATCTGTTGGACGTAAGTCGCTCAGATTGATTGCCAATATCTGGGCATGTAAAGAATTCGTCGTTCCGGAATTTGGACGATAACGCAAATCAATACTCGTCGGCGTACTCGGCTGATCATAAACATCCATCCAGGAAATCTGGAAAGCATCGGCCGCCGTACCTGGCGCTTCGACCAAGCCCGTGTATTGCACTGTCGTATCATAGCGAATTTCAAAATCGTTATTCACCGTTGTACCAGAACCGGTAAAACCACCGGTTACATAGACAAAATATTTCTTACCACCCACAAAGGCACCAGAAGCCGCTGTTACCGCCGTTGTGTAATTCACTGTATCAGCTGAACCAGCACTCAAAGCGATTGACTGAGCCAAGACATAACCAACATCAGCATCAGAGGCGATTTGCCACTGACGTGCTTCGATAAAAGTATTATTAGAAAAAGCTGCCGGACCAAGCAAGAAAAACTCCGGTGACACATTGGGCGGATCCAAGATATAGCGATAAAAATACGACTCCCCTTTCTTCCAATCAACTGCCCAGCTCAATTCCCGATCCTCGCCATTTATCGTTTCCACTGTGCCACTCGCATAAACCACTTTAAAAGACACGGGCATTTTCTCGATAAAATCACCTTGATAATCCTCATTCACCTTAATGGTAAAAGTCACCTCATAACCCGCATAAGGATAAACACGTGTCGGACCGGTGCGGTCGATATCAAAAGGCACATAGTCGCGCACTTCAAATTGATCCTTGATTTCCTTTTGTCCATTGTCCGTATTGGCAATCAAATGCACCGCATAAATACCTACGCCGCTAGTCTGGTAATGGCTATAATAATCCGGCGTGCTGATTACATTATCCGGTCCGCACTCTGGATTACGCACGATAGCATTGTCTGATACTTCTGTTTTTTGCGTCGTTACCGTGCCATCAGGGGCAGTAATTTCCAAAACCAAGTCAGCGTCGCAGAGCGTATGTCCTAAGTCGTTCAAAACACCCATTTGCAAATAAGCATCTTCATTCGGACTGTAAATGGATTTATTTGAGTTGAAAGCCAGAACGCCCCAAGAAAAATCCTGAACAAAATCAATAAAGCGCCCCAAGGTCAAATTATTTTCCTTAATCTCAATCTCTAAACGATACTCACCCGGCTTAAACTCGCGTGGTTGCTTGCCTAAATCAATCTCAAACTCACCATTTTTCAAATACTGCGCAGTCAAATCAAAAGTTCGCACCTCCTCATCGCCACGCATTAAACGCGCAATAATTTCGATATTTTTATATTCATCGTTCACCAAGCTCTTGAGTCCAGCCCCAATGCCATCCAATAGACCTCGATTTTTCTTAAATTTAAATTTGAATTTTGGATTATCACCGATTTTAAAACTGCTTTTATCTGATAAAAAATCTAGAGAAAATTGTTCTTTTAGGGCCTGTAATTCCGCGTCGTCGGTTTCCGCTTGAAAATGTTGACCTGATAAACTGGAATCAATCTCCAACCACAAAGCATCAATGTAAATACTAGTCTTTTGGTCAATGATTTCCTTGTCTTCACTCTTGTAGCTAACCCTAATTTGCAGGTCATTGATATTGCTCCAATCCTGGAAAACTGGCATACCAATCAGGAAGTAGCCGCCGTTGTTGGCATTAGAAATAGTATTATTAATCAAAAAATCATTTAACAAGGCCCAATCGCCACCCCCGCCAATGCGATATTCAAAAACTAAAGCATCTTTTTGTTTATTGCTGAGCGCTGACATTGATAAGCGCAATTGGATATTGCTAATATCAGATTCTTCATAATCACCCGGGATACTAAAATCAGAATAAATAAAACTCTGTTTATTAAAAACAGGCTCACTTATCTCAACAGTCGAAGTGGCATTATCGCCATCCGTGTCGCTTATTAGATTTTCATCCGCCTTAACTGACTCTGATTTTGCAAATTCCCCAGATTTAAAATAAGAAAACAATGTCTTGGTGTTACCCCAAAGACGATTCAAAACCGAAACCTCGCCACTAGATTCTGAGCTAGCATCTGACGAAGGCGTAGGCACTGATTCTGACGCCGGCACCACATCTGGAATAGGTGCCGACTCTGGTGCAATAAATTGCTCAACACCTGGCTCTGCTTCAATATTGGAACCAGAAACTGCTTCAATATTGGCTTCATTGTTAATTTTTTCGAGTTGCTCCGTACTTGGCTCATAACATTGCCCGCCAGGAACAACCAATTCAACTGAGCCACTTTCTTGATTTTCAAGAGCTTCATTAAAAACCGGCGCTACCAGCAACTCCTGATCTTGATCCTGCGCTAACCCTGACACCAACGGCTCTCCAGTATCAGACGATGGCATTTCAACAACTGTCCCCGTAGCCACAGTCTCAACTTGCGCCTCTTGGCCAATAGCAATAAAAATTGAATTCATGGCAGTAAAAGCGGAAACGTCGGCCATATCATCCAAGTCTTGACCCAAGCCACCTGACACATTCTGCCAATCAACCATTTGCTTGTTTTTTTCTAATTTAAATTTACCAGGATAAATATTAATCTTATCACCACCTGAAGCCTTAAGCGCTGAGTAGTCAAAATTATCAAATTTAAACAAAAAAACTGCCTGCGTAAACGCAAAAAACAGCAAAAAAAACCACCATATTTTATTTTTTCGAATAAATATTTTTAGCATGGAAAATAAAATATTTCAAAACGGAAATATTTTTGTGATATTAGGGAAAATTTGATGATAAAAAGTTATCAACAGATGCCTATATTATATCACAAAATTTACAAAATATGAAATATATTATGCCATTTTTTAACTATAAACTGCAAACCCAGAATATCACGCAAAAAAAATCTATCCAACATCATCAAAGTCTCTCAAAGTGGTTAAGTCTGAGTCTCTCAGCTCAGGACTCCGACATTCTGAGTGCTTAACCACCGCGTCAAAATCCCCGTTCGGAAGACTCTGATGTTACAATATAAAAAACTGTTCCAAATACTTGGAACAGTTTTTATAAGCTCTATTCAATTATTATATTTTCCCTATCTTGTTACCTCAACGATCGGCGCAGTAGCTGCGGATCCCTTCTCGGAGCTACAAGCACCAACAGTAACTGCACTATTAGCCTCCACTCTCAAATAATACATAGACTTATCAACATCGCCGTCAGCCTGAACAACCTGAATATCATTCGGATCAAACGGCATTTTCGGCAAATATCCTTTATCTACTAATTCTTTTAGATCTACAACACCCGCAAGAGTGCCACCATTACAAGTAACGCCAGTAGCGAGCGCATTATCATCTTTAGTACTTATTAAAAAGTTGTTTTGATTACCAACACCATCCAAAAACCCATTCGTGGTAACCGACGGTAAATATGCACCACCATTATCAACTTGATTTAATTTAATGGCTCCTAAGATAGCATTTACATCTGACCAACGACGAGAATTTCTTGAGTCCTGAAATCTAGCCAAAGGATTTAAGGCCACAAAGACCACGGTTGTCAAAATCGCCATCACGGCAATAACGATCAACAACTCAATTAAGGTAAAACCTTCTTTATTGTTATCTTTTTTCATAAAGATTATGAATTATTTTAAATAATTGTATAAACTAACTATAGTAAAATTATTCAGATGTTGCAATATTTTTCAATATTAGCCAAAAATTAATAAAATAAAGTTATCAACAGCTAATAATAGTATAGCATAAAATTAGTAAAATTAAAACAAAAACACCCTCTAGGACTGTATGCTCTTTGCAAATTTTAATTTTTAATGTATAATACAAGTGGTTGTTTTAACTTTTTTGCATTTCTTAAACTAAAGAGGAGATAAAGATGGGTGAGACAAGAATCATATATGAAAAACAAGGCAAAGGTGGTCATACTGTCACCGTTACCAGGTCGCTAATCAAAAGTAGCAACGACCACTGTTGCCAATGCTTCATGACCATTGGTCACGGCGAAAAAAGAAGCCAAACGGTTATTGGTACTGTGCACAATGACTGTCTGCACAAAATCATCATGGCGGCTTTCAAAAAAGCCGGCTTGTCAGTGCCACGAATGTCATCTTCTCCCAGGGCAACCCTTGAAGAGGCATTTGCCACTCTTTTTTACGACAAAAAACCAGACCAAAAAAAAATCGATCTGGTAAACGCCCTACACCAGGACTTCTTCAGAAGCCCGGTCAATATTTACGGTATACTGGCAACGCGGAAAATCGCCAGGGAAATCCTGGATACTACTTCCGCAATACATCCCTTGGCACATGTCGATCTGATGGCAAAAAAATTCCAGAAAACATTTGGTCAGCCAATCAACATCTCAAAAGTACACCTCCTTTACTAAGGAGGACGCAAATAACAAAAAAACAAGCAGATCATTCGTGGTCTGCTTTTTTCTTTTTTAAAAAATTATAAATCATCGTGTCTCCCGCCTCACCTCGACTATTTCCCGCAAGACAAGCGAGTTAAGCAGCATGCATAATCCGATTCACCACCTCACTCAAATTCTTTACCTTGATCAACTCCATCTTCCCCGCCTTCACATCCACATTGGGAACAATTGCGCGCGTATAGCCCAATTTAGCCGCCTCAGCCAGTCTTTCTTTCAACTTGCCAACATTACGCACCTCGCCGCCCAGACCCACTTCGCCGAGGAAGATTGTTTTGTGGTCGATCTTTTGATTGAGTAGCGCCGAGATGATGGCCGCGCAAACCGAGAGATCCAAGACTGGATCCGTAATTTTCATGCCGCCGACAATATTTAAAATCACATCTTGCGTGGTCAGATTCAGACCGCCACGTTTGGTCAAGACCGCGGTCAGGACTTGCAAACGATTCAAATCAAAACCAGACACCTTGCGTTGCGGATAGCCAAAGAGTGTCTTCGTTACCAAAGCCTGCACCTCGACCAAGAATGGTCGCGTGCCGTCCATGACGCAGCACACCGCGGAACCGGAAATCAACTCATTACCCTCGTGCATAAAAATCGCCGAGGGATTTTTTATTTCCACGAAACCCGCTCCCGTCATCTCAAATACGCCCAACTCATTCACCGAGCCGAAACGATTTTTCGTCGAACGCAACATCCGATAATCCTTATTCGCATCGCTCTCCAGATAAATCACCGTATCCACCATATGCTCCAAGCTCTTCGGCCCAGCCACTGATCCATCCTTGGTAATATGCCCAATCAAAATAATCGAAATACCATCAATCTTGGCTAGTTCCAAAAACTTCACCGTTGAAACGCGAATCTGGTTGACACCACCCGCCTCTGAGATTGCCTCAGATGAATACATCGTTTGAATCGAGTCAATGATTAATAATTTCGGCTTGTGCTTCTTCGCCGCCGCCACAATCTTCTCAACGTTCGTCTCACTAATAAAACCAATCTTAGCGAAATCACAACTCAGGCGTGCCAAACGCGCCTTTACCTGACTCGCTGATTCTTCGCCACTCGCATAAAACACTTCCCCACTATCACTGTTCAATGCAATTGCATTCGCAATCTGTGCCAAAATCGTCGACTTACCGATTCCCGGCTCACCTGACAACAAGATTAAAGATCCAGGCACAATGCCGCCGCCAAAGACGCGATCTACTTCTGAAATACCAGTCTTGATGCGTTTTTCATAATTATCATTCTTGATTTGGTCCAATCTTATGATTTCAGCTGGTGCCGTTGCTGCCGTTCCTCGTTTCTCCACCTCCTGCCGATTCAAAGTTTCTTCTCCGAGCGTTCCCCACGCTCCACACGACAAACAACGCCCGCTCCACTTTTGAGATTGAGCATCGCATTTTGCACAAGTATAAATTGTTGTTGTTTTTGCTGACATAAAATTTCTTAATACTTCTAATTAATACATAAATGTATAACGACAATAAACCGTCGCATACTCACCATACCCTGATGCCCATATTTGACTAATGCCACTCATGTAATTACCTGGTCTGACGCCAACCGTTCCCGGATAACCAAATGTCGCCGCCGGCCAAGATGAATCATCGTAATTTATCTGTTCCCAGCTCGCACCAGGAGTACCGGAGCATTTCCAATTGCTCAAGTCATTAGTAGTCATATTATTACAAGTACTTCTGTTTAATGTCAATGAAACGCCCCACCAACCGCCTGCGTCAGATGCCTTAAAGGCGATGACATTTTTTCCTGGTTGTACTGTAACACTATATGATGTCACATCGTGCCAGTCAGCAGACGTGCCAATAAATGCACCATTAAAATATGTTTGATGCCAATTATCAGCACAAACTTGTATTCCTGCCAAATTAGTCGAGCAACAATTTGAAGTAACAAATGAGCAACCCGAACAACTTAAAGATCCTCCATTATACCCAAGCGCAGCGCAAGTTTTACCCTTTAGGTCGGAACCATCACATGCCTCACTCCCTTCGGCCACATTATTTCCACAAATTTGATTATAACAATTAGCCGTATTCAAAGAGGAGCAGTCAGTGGCGCAACTCAATGTGCCTCCGGTGAATCCCAATGCGGCGCACGTATTACCACTAACATTCACACCATCACATTGCTCACCATTACTAACAATACCATCACCGCAGCTCAAACCCTGTATAGTTTGTGAATGGCAACTTGCATCACAATACAAACAGCTACCTCCATAAGGGGCCGTGCAAAGAACGCCGTTAGACGATCCGGTATCACATTGTTCTGGACCGTCTTTTACACCATTACCACAATAAGGACCGATCTCAGTCTGCCACTGACAGATTCCATCACAATACGCGCAACTACTTCCATATGCAGCAGAACAAATAAAACCGTTAGTCAGTCCAAAATCACAACCCTCACCATAAGAAAACTGCGGAGTGCCTCCATCGCCACACCAACCACCAACAGAAAGGCAACCGCCACAATTAATAGAACCAATAGGACAGGTGCCACTACACGAATATTGCATGGTGAAGCTGCTTTCACCTGGAGTAAACGCCACATTATCGCTTCCATCACATTGCTCTTGCCCATTATCATTAACACCGCCCCTACCCTCAGTATTTTGATTCTGCCGAACACCATCACCGCAATAATTATTTACATGCATGTCATAACTCACTGCTTGACTAGTAGCGCCGTACTCATCCGTGGCGGTAATTTCAATCGGCTGAATGCCAACAGTAGTTGGCGCGCCCTGAATCAAGCCATTATTATCGATACTAACACCGAGAGCTGCTTGAGTTAATACAAATTTATTAACCAAATTTCCATCTACATCAGTAGCCTTAATCTGACAAGCCTGATAGAGATTATTCTGCCTAGTACTTTGCTGACAACCCAGGGGCACGGTAATCATTGGCGGATTATTAACAACCTTAATATTAAACTCCTTAGAGGTGGTTGCGCCATACTGATCATTCACATTAAGTGTAAATGGATAAACACCGGCAATATTACTAGTATTATCCGGCTTTATAATTCCGGAAAATGAAAATAAATATTCTTTATTATCTGGAGCAATTTTTTCAAAAAAATCGATTACGCTAGATTCTAAAAAACTAACACCGTAGCTCAAGGCACGTCCAAGGGGATAGTCAGTAATCAAGTCATAAACCTTAAATGAAATATTAAGAGGATTAGTTGTGCTAGCAACATACTCCCTATCAGTAGATAAAACAACGGGACCAAAATTAACAACTGTAATAGTAAATATTTGTGTTGTTGAGGCTTTACCGTCACTAATTTTAGCGGTGAAAACATAGGAACCCCTTTTGCCAGTTTTTAGTGCGATAATTTTTTTTTCATTTTCATTGGGTGAATTACTAACAGTTGGTGCTTTGCCATCACCCCAAGATGACCATTGATTGGCCGGAGCAAATGATGGCTGAAAATCAAAAGTCCAAATCAAATCATCACCATCTTGATCTGTAGCTTTGACAAAACCAACAAACTCTAAGCCAGAGTTAATCGTTGGCAGACTGACACCAATAAACTGCGGAGCATGCTCATCTCTTAATTCAGTTAAATGATAATTATTAACTATATTACAAGAGCCATTATTTAGTCCTTGTATATAACCAGATTCCATTGTGGAACACAAATCATAAGCGAGCCCCTTGCTATCTGTCTGATAAACAAAGGCGCTGCTACCGGCTGGTAGATTTACTTGTGAATTATTTGGATCGCTGTCGGCGAATTTTCTTTCCTTTTCGTCCCAACAAGTTTTAGGATTAAAATTAGCGGGACAGGAACCT